>NZ_JAUZMY010000039.1:0-54275 GCF_036327455.1 Nocardiopsis codii
GGGGGCGCCCCCCCGCGCCGGCCTCACGCCGTCCGCGCTCCGGGAAGGCCCGGCAGGTCGGAGGAGCGCGCCCAGGCCAGGGGGCCGGGTCCCTCACCCGCGTGCTCCAGGGCGGTCCAGCCGTCATAGCCGCCCGCGGTCAGGTCGAGCACCCAGTCGCGCAGCGGGAGCGCACCCGTTCCCGGTGCTCCCCGACCGGGGGCGTCGGCCACCTGGACGTGGCTCACCCGGTCACGGTGGCGGGCGAGGACGGCCGGGACGTCGTCGCCGTTGACCGCGAGGTGGTACACGTCGAGGAGGAGGCCGAGGTTGTCCGCGCCCGTCTCGTCCCCGACCCGGTCGATCACCGCCACGGCGTCGTCCGCCGTGAGCAACGGGTAGTCCGGGGCGCCGCTGACCGGCTCGATCAGGACCGTGCCCCCGATCTTCGCGAGTTCGCCCGCGACCGCGCCCAGGGCGAGGACGGCCGCGGCGTCCTGCTCGGCGTCGGGGACGTCGGCGCGGCGGTTGCCGTACAGGGCGTTGAACGAACGGCAGCCGAGGGCCTCCGCGATGCGGCGCACCACGGCCGTGTGGGCGCGCAGCTCGTCGGCGTGGTCGGGCCAGGAGACGACGCCCCGGTCGCCGCCGGGCATGTCGCCGGCGTAGAGGTTGAGTCCGACCAGGCTCAGCCCCGAGGCGCGGACGGTGTCGACGAAGCCCTCGACCTCGTGCTCCGGGGGCGTGGACTCAGCGAAGGGCCACCAGAACTCCACCGCCTCGAACCCGGCCTCCCGCACCGCCGCGAGCCTCTGCTCGGGCGGCCGGTCCTTCATCATGATCGAACAGTTCACGGCGTAGCGCGGTGTCTCCACGGTGCTCTCCTTCGGCGTCGATGCGGGCCGGACCCGTACAACTGGTCCGACCACCTGACCGATGGTGAAGCTAAGTGGGAGCCGCACGCCGTGTCAAGCGCTCAGGGGCGCTCCGCCGGCCCCTCCTCCTGAGAGGAGCCCAGCTCACTCAGCAGGCCCGTCTCGATCTCGCTCATGTGCACGGCCATCAGCTGCCGCGCCCGGCGGTGGTCGCGCCGCTCGATGGCCCGGAAGACCTGGCGGTGGTGTTCGAGGTAGTGCTCCGCCTGGTTCTCCCTGCTGCGCGACCGGTCCTTGAGCTCGCTCCACATGCGTTCGCGCATGAGGTCGACCAGGGTCCGCTCCAGGGCGAAGAGCACGCTGTTGTGCGAGGCCGCCGCCACCGCCAGGTGGAAGTCCGCGTCGACCGTCGAGGGGTCTCCCCCCTCACGGATCACGCGCTCCTGCTGGAGCACCAGATCTTCCAGTACCCGCAGGTCGTTGGAGGTCCGCGCGGTCGCCGCGTGCTCGGCGCACACCGGTTCGAGCGAGGCCCTGGCGACGATCAGGTCCAACGGGCTGTGCTCCCCGGCGACCGCGGCGCGGGCCCTCAGGACGTTCTCCTCGGAGCCCCCGTCACCGACCACGTAGGTGCCGCTGCCCACGCGCACGTCGAGCACACCCGCGTGCTCCAGGACGCGGATGGCCTCGCGGACCGACCCGCGCCCGACCTCGAACCTCTCGGCCAGCACGCGCTCGGCGGGCAGCGGCGATCCGGGCGGAAAAGCGCCCGACCGCACCCCGGCGAGGATCTGGTCGGCGACCGCCGAATAGACCTTGGACCTCTCGACGGCCCGGAAGACCGGACGACCCTCCTGTGGCATCCGACACACGCCTTCCCTATACTCACCGGACCGGTCAGACCAATCATGGCCAAAATTACCAGAGCGAACGAAGGACGTGATGTGCGTGCCCGAGTACGGACCAGTACTCGTGAGCGGGCGGTTCGAGCCCGAGGAGCGCGAGCGGATCCGCGCGGCCGCCGCGGGAGCCCCGGTCGAGTTCGTGGAGAGGCCGGGGGACCGCGCCGACCTCCTGGGCTCGGCGACCGTCATCGCCGGGACCCTCAGCGGGGAGGAACTGGCCGCGGCGTCCGCCGTGCGATGGATCCACAGCTGGGCGGCGGGCGTGAACGCCGACCTCGCGGGCGGGCTGGACGAGCACCCTGCGACCCTGACCTCCTCCGCGGGCAACGGTGCGATCCCCCTGGCCGAACACGCCATGATGCTCATGCTGATGCTGAACCGCGACGCCGCCCGATGGGCGCGGGCCCAGGCAGATCATCGCTGGGAGCGCTTCCAGCACGGTGAGCTCAACGGCCTCACCTGCGGGATCATCGGCCTCGGGCACTCCGGCCTCGACCTGGCCGCCAAGGCCCGGGCCTTCCACATGCGGGTCGTGGGGGTGCGGCGACGCACCGACCGCCCCTCCCCGGGCGTGGACGCCGTCTACGCACCGGAGGACCTGCACCGGATGCTGGGCGAGGCCGACTTCGTGGTGGTCACGGCCCCCGACACCCCCGCCACCGAGCACCTCGTCGGCGAGGCGGAGTTCCGGGCGATGAAGGAGTCGGCGTTCGTCGTCGTGGTCTCGCGAGGCGGGATCGTGGACGACCGGGCGCTGCTGCGGGCCCTCACCGAGGGGTGGATCGCCGGGGCCGGACTCGACGCCCACGGCGAGGAACCGCTGCCCGGGGCCAGTCCCTTCTGGGACCTCCCCCAGGTCATCGTCACCCCGCACAACGGGGCGACGACCGCCGCGACACGGCGCCGCGGGGTGGACATCTTCGTCGACAACCTGGAGCGCCACGTCCAGGGCCGGCCGCTGGCGAACGTCGTCGACAAGTCCGCCGGCTACTGACCCGCCCGCCTCCCCCGTACGACACCGCGGACACGACGCCGCCCACCGCACACAGCCATCGGAGAGACACCATGACCACGCCAGAGCTGCCCGTCCTCCCGCCGGGATTCCTCTTCGGGGCCGCGACCGCGGCCTACCAGATCGAGGGCGCCGCCGACGAGGGCGGCCGCGGGCCGTCCATCTGGGACACCTACTGCCGCACGCCCGGCCGCGTAGCCCGCGGTGAGAGCGGCGACGTCGCCTGCGACCACTACCACCGGTACCCGGAGGACGTGGCCCTCCTCCAGGAGCTGGGGGTGGACGCCTACCGGTTCTCGATCGCGTGGCCGCGTGTCCTGCCGACCGGGAAGGGAGAGGTCAACCCCGAGGGGCTGGCCTTCTACGACCGCCTCGTCGACGCCGTCTGCGAGGCCGGGATCGAGCCCGTGGCCACGCTCTACCACTGGGACCTCCCCCAGGCGCTGGAGGACGAGGGGGGCTGGCGCGTCCGCTCCACCGCCGAGCACTTCGCCGAGTACGCGCGGGTGGTGGCGGACCGGCTGGGCGACCGCGTTCGGCGCTGGATCACCCTCAACGAGCCGCACTGCGCGGCGTTCGTCGGGCACGCGGTGGGGCGCCACGCACCGGGGACCCGGGAGGGCACGCCCGCCCTGGCCGCCGCGCACCACCTGCTGCTGGCCCACGGGCTCGCCGCCCGGGAACTGCGGGACTCGGCGGCACGGCACGGTCGCCCGGCGGAGGTCGGCATCACCCTCAACCCGGAGCGGCTGGTTCCCGCCACGGACTCGGCCGAGGACGCGGCGGCCGTGGACCGCGCCGAGACGCTGCACAACCGGGTGTGGCTGGACCCGCTGCTGCGCGGCCACTACCCCGAGAACGAGGCCGCCACCTGGGGGCCCATGGCCGACGGAAGCTACCGGTCCCCCGAGGACGCGGCGACCATCGCGCAGCCCCTGGACTTCGTCGGGATCAACTACTACCGCCCGGTGCACGTGCGCCACGCACCGCTGCCCGACGCGGCGACGCGCACGGCCGTCGACATCGGGGTGGAGCAGGTACCGGTCGAGGGCGTGCGCCACACGACCATGGGGTGGCCCGTGGTCCCGGAGTCCTTCACCGACCTCCTGCTCCACCTGCACCGCCAGTATCCGGAACTGCCCCCGGTCCACATCACCGAGAACGGCTCGGCGGAGCCGGACGTGCCCGCGGCGGACGGGCGCGTCCACGACGAGGACCGGGTCGCCTACCTGCGGGACCACCTGTCCGCCCTCGCCGACGCCATCGCGGCCGGAGTGGACGTGCGGGGCTATTTCGTCTGGTCCCTGCTCGACAACTTCGAGTGGGCCTACGGGTACGACCGCAGGTTCGGCATCGTGGCGGTCGACTACGAGACGCTGACGCGCACGCCCAAGGACAGCTACCACTGGTACCGGGAGATGGTGCGATCGCACCGGGAGCGCCGCGACGGGTGAGGCCACCGGGACGGGACCGGCCGTGAACCGCCCGGTGGGAGGGACAGGCCCCTCCCACCGGGCGTCCGGCTCCCGGCACCGGAGCGTGTCCGGGAGGCCGGGGCCCTCCCGGCACTCCCCCGGCCGGGACGGGAACGGGCGCAGGCCGGACGCCGTGGACCGGGGGAAGCGGGCGGTGTCGCGTGTCGTGACGAACCCCACCGGGCCCGCCTGCGACGATGTCGTACCCTGGGGTCGGGACCCCGGGAACGGGTCCGCGGACGAGGGAGCCGTACCCGCACCACGACAAGACGGCCTCTGAAAGGGGCCTTTGTCCATGGCGTGGTTCGTACTCGTCGTATCCGGCGTTCTGGAGGCCGTCTGGGCCACCGCGCTGGGCGCCTCCCAGGGTTTCTCCCGCTGGCGCCCCACCCTGCTGTTCTTCGTGGCCCTGACCCTGAGCATGACCGGTCTGGCCTGGGCCATGACCTCCCTGCCGACCGGCACCGCCTACGCCGTGTGGGTGGGCATCGGCGCCACCCTCACCGTCCTGTGGGGCTTCCTCACCGGCAAGGACCGTGCCACCTGGGGCAAGTCCCTGCTGCTGGTCCTGCTCATCGGTTCCATCATCGGCCTCAAGGCGGTGAGCTGACATGCCGTGGATCGTCCTGCTCGTCAGCGCGGTGTTCGAGGCCGTGTGGGCCACCGCCCTGGGCCTGTCGGAGGGCTTCACCCGCCCCGGCCCCGCTGTCGTCTTCCTCGTGGCCCTGGCGATCAGCATGGTCGGCCTGGGCTGGGCCGCCAAGCACATCCCCATCGGCACCGCCTACGCGGTCTGGGTCGGCGTCGGCGCCGCCCTGACCGTGTTCTACGCGATGGCCACCGGCGGTGAGAGCGTCTCGGCGCTCAAGATCGTCTTCCTCGCTGGGATCATCGCCGCGGTCGTCGGCCTGAAGCTGGTGCCGGGCAAGCCCGAACCGGCGGAGGAGTAGGGCCCGCGTCCGGCGCCCGGATCGCACCGGGTGCCGGACGGCGCCCCGGCGCGGGAGAGGACCGTCCTGTGCGGGGCCGCGTTCAGGGCCTCAGGGCGAAGGGACCGTGTCCGCTCCCGTCGCCGAGGTCGCTGACCACACGCTCCCGACCGTGCTCGCGTACGACCCCGGTCGCGACGGTGCCTGGGGCACGTGCCCCGGGATTTCCCGGCGCACAGAGGGCCGGACTCCTCCACCGCGCTACGATCGGCGACGCCCTGCCGAGCACCGCGGTCACCGCGCGGCCTTCGGCGGACCCGATACCCGACCCGGAGGTCCTGACATGGCCAGCAAGTTCACCGAGCTCGCGATCGACTGCGCCGATCCCGACGGTCTCGCCCGGTTCTGGTGCTCGGTCCTCGACTACGAGGTGCTGGGCAAGGACGAGCACGACGGATCCGTCATGATCGGCTCCCCTGCCGAGCCCGAGGGCAGGAACCGACCGGGCCCGGTGCCACCGGCTCTGACCTTCGCGCGCGTGCCCGAGGGCAAGACCGTCAAGAACCGGCTCCACATCGACGTCAACCCGACCGACAGGGATCAGGACGAGGAGGTCCGTCGCCTGCTCGACCTGGGCGCCCGTCGCGCCGACGTCGGCCAGGGCGACCAGAGCTGGGTCGTCCTCACCGACCCGGAGGGGAACGAGTTCTGCGTCCTCTCCAGCCGCCACCCCTGATCGGAGGCCCCCTCCCGTCACCGCATCGCACCGCGCAGTGCGATGCGGTGCGTGCGGCATGGCCGCGGAGACCGGGACGGCTCGACCGGCTCGTTCACGAGAACCAAAAAACTTCGGCCGACGATGTCGAGAAGCCGTCGGTGGCTCCGTCCCCGGGGTGAACGCGACCACAATGGGTCGCACCAGCACCGAGGAGAACCACCATGGCCAAGTACCTGCTGCTCAAGCACTACCGGGGCGCCCCGGCTCCGGTCAACGACGTACCCATGGACCAGTGGACGCCGCAGGAGATCTCGGCCCACATGCAGTACATGAGCGACTTCGCGGCCCGGCTCGAGGAGAGCGGCGAGTTCGTCGACGGCCAGGCGCTCTCCCCCGAGGGGACGTTCGTCCGCTACGACGGCGAGGAGCGCCCGCCCATCACCGACGGCCCGTTCGCCGAGACCAAGGACCTCATCGCCGGCTGGATGGTGATCGACGTCGACGGCTACGAGCGCGCCGTCGAGCTGGCCGGGGAACTGTCGGCCGCCCCCGGGGCGGGCGGGGCGCCGATCCACGAGTGGCTCGAAGTCCGCCCGTTCCTGGCCGCGCCGCCCACCATCACGGAGTGACCCCGTGAACGAGGTCCTCCTCCGGAGCCTCACACCGAGCGTGCTCGGAATCCTCGTCCGCCGCGGAGCCGACTTCGCGGCGGCCGAGGACGCCGTGCAGGACGCGCTCGTGGAGGCGGTCCGCACCTGGCCGACCGACCCGCCGCGGGACCCGAAGGGTTGGATGGTCACCGTGGCCTGGCGCCGGTTCCTCGACGCGACCCGCTCGGACACCGCCCGCCGGCGGCGTGAGGACCGCATCGACGAGGAGCCGGCGCCCGGCCCCTCGGCCGCGGTGGACGACACGCTCCAGCTCTACTTCCTGTGCGCACACCCGTCGCTGACGCAGGCGTCCGCCGTCGCCCTCACGCTGCGCGCCGTCGGCGGGCTGACCACCCGCCAGATCGCCCGGGCCTACCTGGTGCCGGAGGCGACCATGGCGCAGCGCATCAGCCGGGCCAAGCGCACCGTCTCCGGGGTTCGGTTCGACCGGCCCGGCGACGTCGCCACCGTGCTGCGCGTCCTCTACCTGGTCTTCAACGAGGGCTACTCCGGCGACGTGGACCTCGCAGCCGAGGCCATCCGCCTCACACGGCAGCTCGCCGACGCGATCGACCACCCCGAGGTGGCGGGACTGCTCGCCCTCATGCTGCTCCACCACGCCCGCCGGGCCGCCCGGACCGCGCCCGACGGCAGCCTGGTCCCGCTCGCGGCGCAGGACCGCGGCCGGTGGGACACCGGGGCGATCGCCGAGGGCGTCGAGATCCTGCAGGCGGCCCTCGCCCGCGACCGGCTGGGCGAGTTCCAGGCCCAGGCCGCCGTCGCGGCACTCCATGCCGACGCGCCCACCGCCGGGGAGACCGACTGGGTGCAGATCGTCGAGTGGTACGACGAGCTCGCGCGCCTGACCGACAGCCCGGTCGTCCGGCTCAACCGCGCGGTGGCCGTCGGTGAGGCCGACGGCCCCCGCGCCGGTCTGGCGGCGCTCGCGACGCTGGACGACTCACTGCCCCGCCACTCCGCGGTGGCGGCGTACCTCCACGAGCGCGACGGCGACCTGGTGACGGCGGCCCGGTTGTACGCCGAGGCGGCCCTCAAGGCACCCGACCTGGCCGAGCGCGACCACCTGACACGCGAGGCCGCCCGGCTCAACTCCCGCCGATGACGCCGGGCGGCCGTGCTCGGCCCCTCCCCGCCCGGTCCGGCTCCCCCGTGGCCGGAGCACCGGCTCAGCGACGACGGCATGCGCCCCGAGAGCGTGGTCCTCTCGGAGGACGGAGCCGCCTGACACCTGTCCGTACGGTTCTCCCTGCACCGCTCCGAGCGGTCGGGACCGGCGCAGCCTCCCGTCAGGGCTCGCCCAGGACACCGGCGGGAACCAGCTTGTCCTGCCCGTTCCTCCAGGGCTTGACCCAGGTCATCCGCTCCGGCACGAGGACCTCGCCGCAGGAGCTGCACACCTCCCCGTGCGTGGTCTCGTTGCCGCACTCCCGGTGGATCATGGCCATGTGCCCGCCGCTCGCGGGCATCGACGTGTGCCGCTCGCCCCACAGGGCGAGTTGCTGGAGCACGGGCAGCAGCTCCGCCGCGGCCTCGGTCGCCGCGTACCCCTGACGGGTGCGTCCGCCGCTGTCGTAGTCGACACGGACCAGCAGGCCGGCCTCGACCATGGCGTTCAGGCGACGGCTGAGCACCGCCTCGGAGATGCCGAGGTTCCTGCGCAGCGAGTCGAACCTGCCACGGCCGTGCAGCACGTCGCGGACGATCAGCAGCACCCACGGGTCGCCGAGCACGTCGAGTGACCGGCGGATCGGGCACAGGTCATCGGACCAGTCGGATCGCAGAGGCATCGTCTTCTCCGTCACCTCACCACTCCTGTAGGGTGCCCACCACCCTATAACTTCCTTCAAGAAAGTCTGCCTCCATGCCGCCGCCCTCCCCCGAGCGCGCCCGCTCGCCCCGCCTGCCCCGTGTCCACCCCGCATGGTGGGTCGCGGCCGTGGCCTTCCTTGCACTGCTGGGGGCCGCGGGATTCCGCGCCGCACCCGGTGCGCTGATGGTGCCGCTGCACCTCGAATTCGGCTGGTCGATGAGCGTGATGTCGCTGGCCGTGAGCATCAACCTGGTGCTCTACGGGCTCGTCGCGCCCTTCGCCGCCGCGCTGATGGACCGTTTCGGCATGCGCCGGGTCGTCTCGGCCGCCCTGTTCCTCGTGGCCCTCGGCGCCGGCGGCAGCGTCCTCATGACGGCCTCCTGGCAACTGCTCGTCTTCTGGGGACTGCTGATCGGCACAGGAACCGGGGCCATGGCGCTGGTGCTCGCCGCGACCATCGCCAACCGGTGGTTCGTCAGACGCCGCGGCCTCGTCATGGGCGTGCTCACCGCGGGGTCGGCGACCGGGCAGCTGGTGATCCTGCCCCCCGTGGCCGCCCTGGCCGAGAGCATCGGCTGGCGGCCGGTCCCTGGTCATCGCCGGGGCAGCGCTCGTCACCGTGCCGCTGGTGTGGTGGGTCATCCGCGACCACCCGCAGGACCGCGGCGTCCTGCCCTTCGGTGCCGATCCCAGGACCTACGACCCCCCGCCGCGCGCGGTGGGCGGCGCGGTCCGGCGCACCCTCGAAGGGCTGGCCTTCGCGTCCCGCCACCGAGCCTTCTGGGCACTGGCGATCGCGTTCGCGATCTGCGGTGCGACCACGAACGGGCTCATCGGCATCCACTTCATCCCCTCCGCCCACGACCACGGGATGGCCACCACCACCGCCGCGGGCCTCCTGGCCGCCGTGGGCGTCTTCGACATCGCGGGCACGATCGCCTCCGGATGGCTGACCGACAAGTTCGACCCGCGCAAACTCCTGGTCGCCTACTACGCCTTCCGAGGCGTCAGCCTGCTCCTGCTTCCCTGGCTGCTGTCGGACCAGGTGCACGCGAGCATGATCCTGTTCGTCGTCATCTACGGCCTGGACTGGGTGGCCACCGTTCCCCCCACCGCGGCACTGTGCCGGGAGATCTTCGGCGAGCGCGGCACGATCGTCTTCGGCTGGGTGTTCGCCGCCCACCAGATCGGGGCCGCCGCGGCGGCGTTCGGCGCCGGCGTCGTCCGCGACGTCTTCGGGGCCTACACCTACGCCTGGTGGGGCGGAGCGGCGATCTGCGTGGTCGCCGCCGTGCTGTCGATCCTGGCCAGGGGCGCCCACCACGACAGGATCACCGCGCAGGCCTCCCCCGAGGGGAGTCCTCGATGACGCCCACCGGCCCCCTCCCCCACCGGGTGGAGGAAACCCGGACCTGAGCCGGGTCTCGCGGTCGGCAGGGGCGGAGCACCGGGTACCGGCGAGCGGGGAACGTTTGGAAGGATGTGGCCATGTACGTCCTCGAGAACGGCGACCCCCAGGCCCCTCCCGTCCTACTTCTACACGGCGGCGGTGTCGCGGGGTGGATGTGGCGTCCGACGCTGGACCGGCTCGGGGGCGCGGCCCGCGTGATCGTCCCCGACCTCCCCGGGCACGGGAACAGCGCGGGCGAGACATACCGGTCGCACGCGGAGACCGCCCGGGCCCTGGCAGAGGTCCTGGAGGAGCGGGCGCCCCGGGGCGCGCTGGTCGCGGGGTTCTCCCTGGGGGCGCAGCTCACGACCCTCCTCGCGGCGACCAGGCCGGACCTGGTCACCGGTGCGGTCGTCGTGAGCGCCCAGGCCAGGCCTCTCCGATTCCCGGGGACGACCCTGGGCCTCCTCTCCGCTGCCGCGCCGCTCGCACGGCAGCGGTGGTTCGCGAGGCTCCAGGCGAAGGAGCTGTTCGTCCCCGCCGAACTCCTGGACGACTACGTCCGCGACAGCGCCCTCGTGAGCCGTGCGACCCTGCTCGCCTCCGTGGGAGAGAACATCCGCTTCACCCTCCCCGCCGGCTGGTCACGCTTCGAGAACCCGGCGCTGGTGATGGTCGGGGAACGGGAGCGCACGCTGATGCGCGATTCCGCCCGGGACATACACGACGCTCTCCCGGGCAGCCGGATGATCTCCGTTCCGGGGTGCGGTCACGGCATCCCCCTCCAGCGCCCGGACCTGTTCGCCGAGATCCTGGCCGAGCAGGTGTGAGGAGCCCGGGCGGCCCCGGCCCCCGTGACACCACGGCCCGGGCCCCGTCCATCGGCAGGAGCGTCCCGGGGGCAAGGGGAGAGCAGAACACCGACCTGGTCAGAGAAGGTTCACCAGGGCGATGAACGTGAGGGTCCCCAGTCCAACACTGAGCAGCGTGCGCCGCCCGAAGGCCAGGTGCACCCCGGCGGTGACCCCCACCGCGGCCAAGGCCTGGAAGACGTGCCCGCCCTCGGGGCCGGAGGCGCTGAGCAGGGTGCTCGCGGCGAGGATGCCGAGGATGCCCGCGGGCATCCAGAGCGCCATGGTCGCCACGAAGGCCGAGTCGCGCAGCGGCCCCAGAACGGCGAAGGGCACCGCCCGCAACGCCAGGGTGATGGTGAACACGATCGCCAGGACCGCGAGGATGTACCAGGTCTCAGGCATCGGACCCTCTCTTCCCGACGGTCAGTGCGTAGCGCACGGCCAGAGCGGCCACGAACAGAACCAGCCCGACGAACAGGGCCGAACCGGGCGCCAGGACCGAGGCCGCGCTGAAGGCCGCACCGGCCAGCAGCAGGGAGGGGACCTGGGCGCGGGTCCGGCACGCGTCCAGGGTCAGGGTGACGAACAGGGCGCACAGCGCGAACTCGAGCCCTTCGACCGAGCCGGGCAGCAGGGAGGCGAGCAGCACCCCCGCGAGCCCGCCGCCGACCCAGTAGGCGTGGAAGGCGATCTGCATCGACAGCAGCCGCCAGGAGGTCCAGCGCCCGGGGGACGCCGCCGTGACCGCGTAGGCCTCGTCGACGAGCGAGTACACCGAGTACGCCCTGGCCAGCGGGTGGCGCACCACGTTCAACGGGAAGGAGAACGCGTAGAACACGTGGCGGAAGTTGACCAGGAACGTGGTCAGGGCGATCACGGCCAACGGCGCGGCCGCGGCCATCATGCCGACCAGGAGCAGCTCCAACGACCCGGCGAAACCCGCGATCGACAACGCCGGGGCCACCCACCAGGGCAGACCCGCCTGGACCACCATCAGCCCGAAGGCCACTCCCAGCGGGAACATCCCCAGTCCGGCCGCCAACGAGGCGTGGACCCCCGCGGCGACCTCGGTGCGCCGCGACGGCTCGGCGCTTGTCAGCACGTGTTCGGTCATGAGGCAACGTTGTCACAGAGTTACTGGCACGCGATTGCCGCTCCGAGCGGAATCCCTTACATACATGCAATCATTGGCCATGGATGAGATAGATCACGCAATCATCGCCGAGCTTCGCCAGGACGCCCGGCTGCCGAACGTCGTCCTGGCCGACCGGGTGGGCCTCACGCCGGGCCCGTGCCTGCGGCGCGTGCAGCGTCTGGAGGGCGAGGGGGTCATCCTCGGCTACCGCGCCGACATCTCCCCCGCCGCGCTCGACCAGGGGTTCGAGGTGCTCCTGGACATCGAGCTCACCAGGTTCGACCGGGCCGGTGTCGAGGGGTTCGAGGAGGCCATGGCCTCCTTCGAGGAGGTCCTGGAGCTGTACCGCCTGTTCGGATCGCCCGACTACTTCGCCAGGATCGCCGTGACCGACGTGTCGGCCTACGAGTCCTTCCTCACCGAGCACGTCCTGACGATCCCCCTCATCCAGCGGGTCTCCTCGCGCTTCCCCATGAAGGCGATCAAGTCGCTGCGGCCGGCCAACGGCGCCGGGAGGTGAGTCGCAGGTGTACCCGGGGCGCCGTCCGCACCGCCGGCCGGCGTGGCCGGACCGACGCGGGACCGGGGCGGGCGGTGGTGGCCCAGGTTGGAGGGGATCACCGCGAGCGGGACGAAGACCAGGGGCGACAGTCTCGCCCCGACGGCCGATCTCGTCGACGACACGCACGAGCGGTGTCGACGGCACCGACGACTTGAATCTCCAGTCGCTCGAGATCCCATAGTTGCCCCATGAACGAAGAAGAGCTGTACTCCATCGGAGACGCCGCGCACCGCAGCGGCCTGAGTGTCGGCACCGTCCGGTTCTACTCCGACGAGGGGGTCGTCGAGGCCACGGGCACGACGGAATCGGGCCACCGCCTGTACGACGTCCACGCCATCGCCCGGCTGGAACTCGTCCGCACCCTGCGGGACCTGGACACGGGCCTGGACGAGATCCGCCGACTGCTCCGGGGCGGCACGAACCTGCAGGACCTGCTCACCACGCACCTGGAGGTGGTCCAGCGCCAGGAGCACGTCCTGCGGGCCAGGCAGGCGGTACTGCGAGCGCTGATCAAGCAGGGCGGCACGACCGCACAGGCCGACCTGATGCACCGGCTCGTGTCGATGCCGGACGAGGAACGCGAACGGACCGTCGAGGACTTCTGGAACGAGGTGGGCGAGGGCCTGGACGTGCCGGACGGTTTCGTCGACCGGTTGCGGACCATGCGGCCGCGCCTGCACGAGGACCCCACGGCCGCACAGCTCCAGGCGTGGATCGAGCTGGCCGACCTGCTGCGCGACGCGAAGTTCCGCGACGCGGTCCGCGCCTACCTGAGGGACGGCTACTCCACGGGCCCCGGGCGGTTCATCGCGTCCGAACCGGCGCAGGAGCTCATCCACACGGACGGGGCGGCGATCTCGGAGGAACTCATCGCCGCCCACCACGCCGGCGAGGCCGCCCGGTCCCCGCGGGTGCAGGGGATCACGGAGCGTTTCGTCGCGGTGACCGCCACCCTCGCCGACGGGCAGGACACCGCGCGGTTGCGCGATCGGCTGGCCGCGGCCTTCCTCCTCGCGGACGAGTTCATGAGGGAGGAGGAAGGCCCGTACGCGGCCGGGCACGCCTGGTACGACGAGACGCACGGCCGGTACCTGTCCCTGGTGGCCGTGATCAACGGGAACGCGGCCGAGGAGACCGACCCGCTGCCCTACCTCGCCTGGTTCGCGGAGGCCCTGCGCTCCTCGACGTCCGGCTCCTGACGCCGCCGCACCCCTGGAGGCCGCCCACCTCCAGGGGCTCGACCGCCGGCGCGCCGGCCAGGAAGGCGGCCCCGCACGCGGCAGAACGCCCCCGGACAGACGTTGCCGCACGTCACCGCCACGCCATCGGCGGACGGCGCCCGGCCGGGGAATGAAGGGCCCATGAACTGCAACTTAAATTGCACAGCAGTCTGTCTGTGCAATTAATCTTGCTGTAGCGTGACCGGTGTGAACTTCCACGAGCGTGTGAACGAGCACCGCGACCAGCTGACCAGGTCGGACCGGGTCCTCCTCGACGAGCTTCTCGCCCACCCGGCGGAGGCTCCGCTGTGGCGCGGCGGCGACGTCGCCCAGCGGGCGGGCGTCCACCCGGCGGCTGCCACCCGTCTGGCACAGCGCCTGGGCTACCAGGGCTACCTGGACCTGCGGGAGGACCTGCGGGAGGCCCACGAGGCCAGCCTCCAGGGCGCCGGCGACCGGTTCCGCGCTGAGCTGCGCGGACAGGGTCGCGTCCTGGACACCCTCCTGGCCACCGAGCTGGAATCGCTCGCGGCGGTCGGCAGGCACGTGGACCAGTCACAGATCGACGAGGTCGCGGACCTCCTGGTCGGCGCGCGGGTGGTCTACCTCTTCGCGCGCGGCAACGCGGGGGTCCTGGCCGAACTGCTCGACGGCCGGCTGCGGCGGTTCGGCATGCACGCCGTCAACCTCGTCGGCCCCGGACGCGAGGTGGCCGAACGGGTCCTGGCGATGTCGGAGTCCGACGTCGTCGTGTCCTTCGCCTTCCGCCGTGCCCCGCGCAACCTCACGGACCTCTACGCCCGCGCGTCCGCCGCGGGCGCCCGGTCCGTCCTCGTCACGGACACCCTCCACACCCTCGACCCGGCGCCGACCACCGTGCTGTCCGCCCCGCGCGGCCACCAGGAGGGCTTCTCCTCCCTGAGCGTCCCGATGATGATCGCGAACGCCATCGTGCTCACCATCGCCCAGCGCCACCCGGACACCGTCCTCTCCGCCCTCGACCGCCTCGACGACCTCCTCACCGAGTTCGACTGACGCCACCGGCCGCCGCACCGCCGCGGCCCGGTTCGTCCCCCTCCCCCCACCTGCGCGAGAACTGACACAAAGGACCTGTCATGCGCTTCCCCGGAATGCTCAAGGCCTCCGCCGTCCTCACCCTCACCGCGACCCTCGCCGCCTGCGGCGGCGGCGCCCCCGAGGCTCCCGCCACCGACGCGGCGTCCGGCCCCCACGAACTCGACGGCGCCACCCACGACGAACTGGTCGAACTCGCCGTGGAGGAGGGGACGGTCACCGTCTACTCCTTCACCTCGCGCATCGCCTCCGTCGAGGCGGAGTTCGAGGCGGCCTACCCCGGGATCGACCTGATCGGCCACGACATCTCCTCCTCCGAGCAGATCACCCGACTGCTGGCCGAGGCCCAGGCGGGGACGCCGTCGGCGGACGTCGCCTACATCTCCGACGCCCCGGTCGTCATCACCGAACTCGTCGCGGGCGGCATCCTGCAGAACTACGTCCCGCAGCGCGTCGCGGAGACGGTGCCCGAGGAGTACCGCGAGCCGCTGCTCGCCAACCGGCTCTCCACCAAGATCCTCATGTACAACGAGGACGCCCACCCCGACGGCACCCCGGTCGAGAACCTGTGGCAGCTGACCGAGGAGGAGTGGAACGGCAGGGTCGTCATGGTCGACCCCGGCGTGCGCGGCGACTACCTCGACCTCGTGACGGAGATCGTCCGCCGGTCCGACGCGATGGCGGAGGCCCACCTGGAGCTCTTCGGGTCCGAGGTCGTCCTCGACGACGGCGTCGAGAACGCCGGACAGCAGTTCATCAAGGACCTCTACGCCAACGGGCTGGTCCTGGTCGACGACACCGACAACGTCAACGCGGCGGTGGGCGCGACCGGCCAGGACGACCCGCCGGTCGGTTTCACCTCGTACTCCGACCGCCGGGACAACGAGGAGGAGGGGTGGGCGCTCCAGGCCTCCCTGGAGACGGCCCCGTCGCCGGGCATCACCTTCCCGGCCTACATCGGCATGGTGAACGGCTCCGGCAGCCCCGCCGCGAGCCGCCTGGTCGCGGACTTCCTCATGGGTGACGACTCGGAGACCGGGGGCGCGGCCTTCGACCCCTTCTACGTGCCCGGCGACTACCCGGTGCGCACCGACATGACGGCGCCCGAGGGCGCGGTCTCCCTCGAAGAGCTCTCCGCCTGGGACATCGACCCCGAGGAGACGGCGCAGATCCGCGACGACGTGTCCGACTTCCTCCTGACCCTGTAGAGCCGACGACCGACACCCCCGTCAGCGAAAGGACGCCATGACGACGGCACCCGCCCCCCGCCGCACCACGGTCGGCCGCACGGCGGCCCGTGTGCGGACCACCCTCCGGCAGCCCACCGTGGTGCTGGGAGCCGGAACCCTGCTCGTCCTCGCCGTCCTCGTGGTCGCGCCGCTCGCCGGGTTGGTCAACACGACCCTGATGGACGGCAACCGCGAGGCGTGGACGGACGTCTTCGCGAGCCCGATGTCGGAGAACCTCCTGTGGAGGCCGATGGGCAACTCGGTGCTCCTGGGCACCGCCACCGCCGTCGGCTCCACGGTGATCGGCGGGTTCCTCGCCTGGGTCGTCGTGATGACCCGCATCCCGGGGCGCGGAGTCCTCGGCCTGCTGGCGACGATCCCGTTCGCGCTGCCGAGCTTCGCCCTGGCGCTGGCGTGGGAGTCGGTCTTCCGCAACGACCTCATCGGCGGCTCCACCGGCATCCTCGTGAACCTCGGGATCGGCGTCCCCGACTGGTTGGCCTGGGGTCCCGTCCCGATCGCGGCGACCCTGACGGCGCACTACTTCTCACTGTCGTTCATGCTCATCGCGGCGGCCCTGGCCAGTGTCAACGGGGACCTCATGGAGGCCGCCGAACTGACGGGGGCCTCCACCCTGCGCGTGGCCCGCGACATCGCCCTGCCGGTCGTGGCCCCGGCGGTGGTCTCCGGCGCACTGCTCGCCTTCGCCGAGGGGGTCTCCAACTTCGTCACGCCCGCCCTGCTCGGCCTGCCGGTCCGGTTCCACACGCTCTCGACCCGGCTCTACGGGGCGATCTCCACCGGCGACGTCTCACGCGGCTACGTGCTGTCGATCGTGCTCATCCTCGTCGCCGCGATGATCATGTACGCCTCGACGCGGATCACCGGAGGAAGGCGCAGTTTCGCGACGATCACCGGCAAGGGCGGACGCCGCCGGGGCATCGAACTGGGGGTGTGGGGGCGGCCGGTGGCCGCGGCGGCGTGGGTGCTGGTCACCTTCACCACGGTCGTCCCCGGGCTGGTACTCGTCCTCAGCTCGCTGACCCGCCGCACCAACGACTTCGCGTCCGGGCTGACCCTCCACTACTGGATCGGCGACTCCGACCCCGCGCTCGCCCAGGGGCAGCGGGGCATCCTGAACAACCCGCAGATCCTCCAGGCCACCTGGAACACCGTGCTCCTGGGGGTGACCGTGGCGGTCTGCGCGGGCGTCCTCGGCCTGCTCGTCTCCTACGTCATCACCCGGTCCAACGGCCCGAGGTGGCTGCCGGGGACGCTGGGCGTCGTCTCGTTCGTCCCGTTCCTCATCCCCGGCATCGCGCTGGGCGCCGCGTTCATCGCGCAGTTCGGGGCACCCATCGGCCCGCTCCCGAGCCTGTACGGGACGTTCGCGATCCTCGTGCTGGCCGGGGTCGCGGCGACGATCCCGTTCTCCGTCCGGTCGGGCACCTCGGCCCTGAGCCAGGTGTCGAGGGACGTCGAGGAGTCGGCGGTGCTGGCCGGGGCCGGGCTGTTCCGCCGGATCGGCGCCGTCATCGCACCGCTGACGGCCCGCGGCCTGTTCACCGGCGGGGTGCTCGTGTTCGTCCAGATGGTGCGCGACCTCTCCCTGGTCGTGCTGCTGGCGACCCCGGCGATGCCGGTCCTGGCCGTCCTCACCTACCAGTACTCCTCGGAAAACTTCACCCAGTCGGCCAACGCGGTCACCGTCGTCATCGCGGTGATCTCCGTGTCGGCGACCATCCTCGCGCGGCGCTTCGAAGGCGCAGCCCAGCCCTGGAACTCGAACTCATGACCCCCACGACCGACACCGACCGAGCGGAAAGGACCGGCATGCGCTCCGGAGCGTCCTCGGCCTCCCTGGCCATCACCGACCTCAGGAAGGACTTCGGCGGCACCACCGCCGTCGACGGCATCTCGATCGACGTCCCGGCGGGCTCCTTCCTCGTCCTGCTCGGTCCCTCCGGCTGCGGGAAGACGACGACCCTGCGGATGCTCGCGGGCCTGGAGAACCCGACCGGGGGCGAGATCCGGTTCGGGGACCGCGTCATCGCCCGGGGGGACGGCACCGAGCTCGTCGCCCCCGCCGAGCGGGAGGCGGGGCTGGTCTTCCAGTCCTACGCCCTGTGGCCGCACAAGACGGTGCGCCAGAACATCGAGTGGCCGCTGACGGTGGCGAAGTGGTCGAGGGCCGACCGCCGGTCCCGCGGCGACGAGGTGCTGTCGCTGCTGGCGATCGCGGAGCTCGCCGACCGGTATCCGGGGGAGATCAGCGGCGGGCAGCAGCAGCGTGTGGCGATCGCCCGCATGATCGCGCCGCAGCCCAAGGTGCTGCTGTTCGACGAACCGCTGTCCAACCTCGACGCGAGGCTGCGGGTCGAGACGCGCGGGGAGCTCATGCGCGTCCACCGCTCCACCGGGGCCACGAGCGTCTACGTCACGCACGACCAGGTCGAGGCGATGACCATGGCCACGCACATCGCCCTCATGAAGGACGGCCGGATCGAGCAGTTCGGCACTCCGCGGGAACTGCTGGAGAGCCCGCGCACGGCGTTCGCCGCGACGTTCATCGGCACTCCCCCGGCCAACATCGTCGAGTGCCGTGTCCACGACGGGCGGCTGCGGGCGTACGGCGTCGACTGCGGCGCCGCGCCGTCCGTGGCCGCGGACGGGGACGGGGACGGGGTCGTCAGGGCGATGTACCGGGCGAGTTCGCTCGCGGCCTCCGAGGAGGCGACGGGCCCCGGGGTCGTGGCGGCGACGTTCGCCGACCAGGTCCCGATGGCCGACAGGTGGGTCATCGGCGTCGACCTCCCCGACGGGACGCGGGCACACGTGTCCCGTGACACCCCGGTCGGTCTGCTGCCCGGCGACGGGCTCGGTGTGCGCCTGCCGTCGGAGCCCGACGCGTACTTCGACGCCGCCGGCGAGCGGCTGGACACAGGGGAGAACCGATGACGCGCCTGCTTCTGGTCCGTCACGGCGAGACCACGTGGAACGAGGAGCGCCGCCTCCAGGGACAGCAGGACGTCGGGCTGTCCGAGGCCGGACGGCGGCAGGTCTCCGCGCTGGCGGAGACGGTCGGCTACCTGGCCCCCGGGTACGTCGTCACCTCGGGCCTGCGCCGCACGCGGGAGACCGCCGAGGTGCTCGGCGTCCGGGCGGACGCGCGCGACCCCCGGTTGAACGAGGCCTACCTGGCCGGATGGGAGGGACGGTACTCGGCGCAGATCAGGGAGGAGGACGACGGCGTGTACGCCGCGTGGCGCGCGGGCCGGTTCCACCCCCCGGGGGCCGAGAGCTTCTCCGAGCTCACCGAGCGCGTACTCGCCGGGATCGACGCCGCGGTGCGCGAGGCTGCGGCCCACGGGCACGAGCAGGTCATGGCCGTCACCCACGGCGGGCCGGCGCGGGCCTTCCTCACGGCCGCCGTCGGACTCGACCCGGCGCGCACGGTACCGAGCCACCCGGCGAGTCTCAGCATCGTCGACCTCGATCCCCGGGCCGGTTCGCTCACCGAGCCGGGGGCGGCCAGGCTGCGGCTGTTCAACTACTCCCCCGCGATGTCACCGCTGGACCCGCCGGACTGACGGCGGCGGGCGCGGCGGGCTGTTCCAGCATCGGCGGCACCGTCCGCCGCGTCACCGCCGCCCGGACCCCGGAAAACCGGGGCACCTCCGTGCTCGGGTCGGCCTCAGCACGGGGCACCACGTTCGACCGATCCCGTCAACCCTGCGACCTGCGCCCGCATAGTCGTCCGAGCGCCAGTCGGGCTCCCCCGCGCTCCCCGATCCTCGCGGCCACCGGGATCATCGCCGCCCTCAGCATCGTCGGACCCTCGTTCCGCCTGGGCGGGGACAGGATCACCGAGGTGGGGGCTCCTCGCCGCCGAGGCCGAACGGGTGTCGGGGCTTCTCGGCGGCGTCGCGGGCGAGCAGGAGAGCGCCCCGGACGCCCCGGAACAGGGGTAGAGGGTCCGCCCGGACCGCGCTCCCGCCGGGGCGGACCCCGTACACGGAGCTGCTCCGCACACGCTCCGACGGGGGCCCGGGGTCAGGCCTCGCGCAGGCGGGCCAACGCCGGGATCATGCGGTCGCCGATGTCGTCCGGGCCGGGGAACACGCGGGAGACGGACCGCTGGTGGGCGAGCCCGTGCAAGCCGAGCCACAGAGCGAACGTGTCGGTCCCCGGGTCGGTGCTCGTGGAGATCCCGGACTCCGCGCACTCGGTCAGGACCTCGCTGAGGATCCGCAGGTTGGCGTCGCCGAGCGTCACGAGGTCCTTCTCGGTCACCGCGGTGTCCGCGAGCGTCGGCATCCACAGGCCGCCGAACATGGTGCGGTACCGCTCGGGGTGCGCGCGTGCGAAGTCGAGGTAGGCGTGGCACACGGCGTACAGGCGCTCGCGGGGCCCCTCGCCCGCGTCGCGCACGGCCGCGCGCAGCACCACTTCGAGCTCGGCGAACGCCCGTCGGACCACGGCCAGCATGATGGAGGGCTGGTCGGAGAAGTGCGGGTAGATGGACGGCGCCGCGATCCCGACACGGCGCGCGATGGACCGCAGGGTGATGGTGCGCTCGTCGCCCGTCTCGTCGAGCAGGGCGACCGCGGCGTCGACGATGTCCTCGCGCAGGCGTCCGCCCTCGCCACGGCGGTTCCGCGTGCGGGGCGCCACTGCATCCTTCGCATCCTTCATGGTGTCACCTTACAGCTGTGAGTTTTTCTGGGGGCCGCTTGCACCAACAGAGTTACAGTCGTAAGGTTACAGTCGTTAGCAAGAATTTCCCGCGAGGAGCCCCGATGAACCCCGACACCGCCACCACCCAGGCCACCCAGATCCTCCTGCCGGGGAAGGTCGAGCCCGCCGGCCTGCAGGTGCGCACACAGGACCTGGCCGCCCCCGGAGCCGGCCAGGTCCTGCTCCGCATGGAGGCGACCGGGGTGTCGTTCGCCGAGCAGCAGATGCGCCGGGGCAAGTACTTCGACCAGCCGCCGTTCCCGTTCGTCCCGGGCTACGACGTCGTCGGCACCGTCGCCGCCGCGGGGCCGGGCGTGGACACCGCACTCGTCGGAGGGAGGTTCGCCGCCGTCACGAAGACCGGCGCCTGGGCCAGCCACCTGCACCTCGACGCCCGCGACCTCGTCGCCGTGCCGGACGGCACGGACCCCGCCGCCGTCGAGACGCTGCTCGTCAACGGCATCACCGCCTGGCAGATGCTGCACCGCATGGCCGCCGTGCCGCGCGGCGGCACGATCGTCGTCCTCGGCGCCAACGGCGGAGTGGGCACGACGCTGCTCCAGCTCGCCCGGCACGCGGGGATCACCGTGATCGGCACCGCGGCGCAGCGCCACCACGAGGCCGTGCGCGAGCTCGGCGCCACCCCCGTCGACTCCCACGACGACGGCATGTACGAGAAGATCCGCACTCTGGCACCGAACGGCGTGGACGCGGTGTTCGACCACGTCGGCGGCGACGGCCTGGTCCGGTCCTGGCGCCTGCTGCGACGCGGCGGCACGCTCGTCTCCTACGGAACCGCGTCGACCAGGGACGTCGAGGGCAGCTCCCAGCTGCCCGTGCTCAAGCTGTTCGGCCGGCTCGGCCTGTGGCACGCCCTGCCCAACGGCCGCAGTGCACGCTTCTACAACTTCTGGGCCGGACTGCGCCGCGCCGACGCCTTCCGTGCCCGGCTGCGCGAGGACCTTACCCAGGTGCTCGGCCTGCTCGCCGAGGGCGCCCTGTCACCACAGGTCGGCGCCCGGGTCCCCCTCTCGGACGCCGCGGAGGCGATGATTCTCGCCGAGTCCCGCACCGTCGTCGGCAAGGTCGTGCTCGTCCCCGACGCGTAGGACCGACCCCGCTCCGCACCCGGACACCGCCCCGCCCGCACGGCTTGAACTTACAGCCGTAACCTTACGAGTGCGTGCCGACCTCGGAAGCCCGTCGTGTCGTCACCCACACGAAGCCCGAGCCTCACCGTCCCCGTGATCACGGCCCCCGGGTCGACGGCGACCCCACCGCGGCCGACGCCCACGGCGTCGCGGCACCGCTCCGGAATCAGGGGCTCCCCGCGGACCGGGTCACGGCCCGGTGCCCGGTGATCCGGCGGCTGTCGCGGACACGTCCTCCGCACCACTCCCCTCTGCGGACCGTCCCCGCGAACGAAGGTCCCACCCGGTGCCCGGATGGGACCTTCGCGCGTGGCGGGGAAGGGCCCGGGGCTGCGATGTGCGTGACCCCGGGCCGGGCCCGCGTGCCGGCCGGCCCGGTCAGCGCCGGGTGAACCGGTACCCGGCGTGGTGGAGCACGCCGTCGCGGAACTCACCGAAGGCCCAGAAGCCCAGGTCGTCCAGGTAGTCGATCCTGGATCCGCTGATCCAGTACCGGCCGCCGTAGGCGCTCTCGCGGGCGCCTCGTGCCTCGTCGTAGCGCCCGTCGGGGAGCAGCTCCTGGCGGATGAACCCGTTCTCATCGACCCACAGGCCCGCGTAGGGGTGGTCGGAGTCGTGGGCGGGTTCCCCCTCGGTGGTCGGAGCCGGGTCGGTTCCCTCCAGGTCGAGCCCGTTCCAGCGGCGGACCCTGCCCGCGGTGATCAGCAGGTCGAGGTGGCCGCCCCGGGCCGGAACGGCTCCCCTGGCAGTGCCGGGCGCGTCCGCGATCCGGATCACGGCGACGTCCGCGGGCGTGCCCGGTGCGAGTGTGCCGCTCCCTCCGTCCCCCGTCAGGTCGACGGAGGCGGGGAGCACGACCGTTCCCTCGCAGTCCAGGACGATCATCCCGTCGTCCTCGGCCGCCGTGAGCAGGCCGGGGCCGACGCCGACGATCAGGTCCGCCCCGATCAGGACGTCGGCACGCTCCCAGTCGCCGATCTGCGGATCGTGCGTGATGACGGTACCGCCGGTCAGCAGCAGCGGTCGGCCTCCGGGGGCGCGCACCTGGGCCAGCGTCGCGTCGTCCCTGCTCGGGTGTGCCGGGGCGGTGGTGCTCACGGTGTTCTCCATGTTCTGTCCTTCTGTCCTCGTCGGGCGGTGGGAAGTCGGTGAGGGGGCGGGGTCAGTGCCCGATCCGCTCGCGCAGGCGGTCGCGCGAGTCCCGGACCTGGGCGCGCAGAGCCGCCAGGTCCACGTCCAGGACCTGTCCGTCCCACTTGCGGGGCTCGCCGTCGATCAGGACGGCGGTGACGTTGCGGGCGTCCGAGCCCAGGACGACCGTGCCGACCGGGTCGTTGAGCGGCATGTTGTTCAGGTCCTCCGCACGGATCACCAGCAGGTCGGCCCGCTTGCCGGGGGTGAGCGAGCCGGTCACCTCCTCCAGGGCGTTGGTGCGCGCGCCCTGGAGGGTGGCGAAGTCCAGCACGTCGTGGACGCCGATCCGTGCCGGTTCGGCGTCGGTGCCGTAGGCGGCGTTGACCGCCCGCATGCGCTGGACGGTGTGCAGGGTGCGCATCTGCGTGAACATGTCCCCGGCGAGGGCCACCTCGACGTCGATGCTCAGACCCGGGCGCACGCCCGCCGCAAGGGCCTCGTCGATCGCGGGAACCGCCGTCTCCAGGCCGATCTGCGCGTCGGAGGTCGGCGCGAGGGAGACCGTGGTCCCGGTGGCGCCGATCGCCTTCCACGCCCGGTCGGTCAGGCCGGTGGCGTGGATGAGGGTGAGGTGCGGACCGAGGAGGCCCTGTTCCTCCCACTCCAGGACCGCCTGGGAGGAGGGGGTTCCGAAGACCGCGTCCACGCTGACGCCGATGTCCAGGTCCCGGGCGATCCGGGCGAGGTCCGGCCCGTGGGCCAGGGCGGGTCCGCCGATGTCGCCGGTGGCGAGCGCCCCCGCCCGCAGGGTCAGCATCCGGCCCGAGCCGTCCGTGAACTGCTCCCGGAGCCGGGTCAGGTCCTCCGGCCACTGCCGGTCCCAGGCGCCGAAGTGCGGCCCCATGGCGGCGTGGACCCCGCGGATGCCGGTGTCGAGCAGGGCCCGGACGGCGGCGTCGGAGTGCTCGCGGGTGCGGGAGTTGTGCGAGAAGTCGAGCATGCAGGTGATGCCGCTGTCGATCGCGGACAGTGCCGCGAGCCTGGTGCCGACGTACATGTCCTCGGGCTCGTAGACGGGGGCGTACCCGGCCAGGGCGGTGGTGACGTAGGACGCGAGGTCGTCCACGTCCGGGATGGAGCGGCGCAGCTGCGACTGCCAGGCGTGCCGGTGGGTGTCGACGAACCCGGGGGTGACGACCGTTCCCGCGGCGTCCACCACGACCGCGTCGCCCGCCTCCAGCCCGGAGCCCACGGCGGCGATCGTGTTCCCCTCGACCAGGACGTCGGCACGTTCCAGGATCCCGATCCCGGGATCCATGGTGACCACGGTGGCGCCGGTGAACAGAATGCGCCTGCGCGGGTCGTCGGACCGGCGGCGTATCTCCTCCAGCGTGCGTGCCCCGTCAGCGTTCTGTGCGATGGACGCGGAGCCCATGGCGGTCCTCCCGTTCGTGCGGCGCGGTGGGGACGCCCCCACCGCCTCGCACGAAGTCTCGCTCCGCCCCGCCCGCGCAACCAGGCCGCCGTCATCCCCGGTGCGGCACTCCTGGGCAGGCGCGGTCCCGCCGACCCGATCCCCGGGGGACCTCGCGCGTCCGGGCTACCGGGAACCGCCGCCGGAGGCGATCAGGACCGCGCACCGACCACGGGAACGGCGGCCGGCACGGCGCCCGGAGGCCGCAGCGGCGGGCCGACGGGCTGCTCGGGGACGACAGTGCCCGGGCGCCGGAACCCGCTCGGGCTGACGCCCCGGATCCGCTTGAACGCCACACTGAACGCGAACGCGTCCGTGTAGCCGACGGCGCGGGCGACCTCGGCGACGGTCGCCCCCTCGCGCTCGACCAGCAGGTCCGCGGCGAGCGTCATCCGCCAGCGTGTGAGGTAGGTCAGCGGCGGTTCGGCCACGAAGTGGGCGAACCGCTTCGCCAGCGTGGAACGCGACACCCCGGTCCGGTCGGCCAGCGAGGAGACCTTCCAGGGCGCCGCCGGTTCGGCGTGCAGCAGGCGCAGCGCGTCACCGACCACCGGGTCCCGCTGGGCCGCGTACCAGGCCGGGGGCTCGCCTCCGGGCCGGTCGAAGTACTCGCGCACCGCGCAGACCAGCATCCAGTCCAGCAGCCGGTCCAGGACCACCTGCTGGCCGGGGGTGTCGGCGGCGACCTCGGCGGCCAGGTGGTCCAGGACGGCGTCGGTCCCGCCGCCGGAGGCCACGCGCAGCACGACGGGCAGCGCGTCCAGCAGCCTGCGGCTGATCTCGCCGCGCACCGGGTAGGCGCCGACGATCAGCGTCGTCGCGCCGTCACCGGGGTCGCCGCAGGTGCTGTCGTTCCAGCCGAGACGGTACCGGGTCCCGCCCTGGTCGGGCGTCGCGCAGTGCTCTCCGCACTCGATCGGTTCGGCCCGGGTACCGACCTCGTCGACGAAGGTGAACGGCTCGGGGCCCCGCACGATGACCGTCTCGCCGGCCCGGAGCAGTTCGGGCGGGCGGTTCTCGGGCACGATCCAGCCCGATCCGCCGAGGACGGTGCACAGCGTCAGCGGTGCGCCGTCCACGAAGTGCAGCGCCCAGGGCGGGGACAGGATCGTGTTGCCGAACAACGAGCCCTGGGCCCGGAGCCCGCGGAAGAGGTCACCGAATGCGTCCATCCCACCGAGGTTAGACGATGACAAAGGCGATCCGGTTTCTCACCCATGGATTCGTCCGAGCAGGTGCCGTTGAATCACTTCCATGAGCAACGACACCACTCTCGTCCTCGGCGCCACCGGCAAGACCGGCCGACGGGTCGCCGCCCGCATGCGGCTGCGCGGCACGCAGGTGCGCGCCGCCTCCCGGTCCAGCAGGGCCCGCTTCGACTGGTCCGACCCCGGCGGCTGGGACTCTGTTCTGCGGGGCGTCACCACCGTCTACGTGGTGCCCCCGTCCGTGCCCGGACCGGTGCACGAGTTCGTGGCGCGGGCGGAGGCCTCCGGCGTGCGACGCCTGGTCCTGCTCTCCGGGCACGGCGCCGACACCTGGGGCGACTCCTCGTTCGGTCTGGACATGCGCTCCGCCGAGGACGCCGTGCGCGGCTCGGCGCTGGAGTGGACCGTGCTGCGGCCGTCCAACTTCAACCAGAACTTCGACGAGGACCTCTTCCACGCCCCGCTGGTCGCAGGTGAGCTCGCGCTCCCGGCCGGGACGGTCCCCGAGGCGTTCATCGACCTGGAGGACGTCGCCGACGTCGCGGCCGCGGTGCTGTCCGAGCCGGGCCGGCACGCCGGCCGGATCTACGAGCTGACCGGGCCCCGCGGTCTGACGTTCGCCGAGGCCGTCGAGTTGATCTCCCGGGCGTCCGGACTGCCCATCGCCTACAAGCAGGTCTCCCCCGCCGAGTACACCGCGGCGATGGTCGAGGCGGGATGGGACGAGGGCGACGCCCGCCACGTCGCCGAGATGTTCGTGCTGATGGAGCGCGGGGAGATCGCCGAGACGTCGGACGGTGTCGCCACCGTGCTGGGGCGCGCACCCCGAACGTTCGAGGACTACGTCGTGCGGTCCGCGGCGGCGGGGGCCTGGAGGACCTGACCGCCCGGCGGCCGAACCCGGCACCGCAGGGCCCCGGCGCGCGGAATCACCGCCCGCCGGGGCCCTGCCGTCCGGCTCCTCCGTGCCCGCGACCGACCAGGCGCCCCGGGAACGGGACCAGAACATACGCTGTCAGTCGCGCCCGGCGAGCGGCGGAAGACCGACGAACGAAGGCCTGAACATGACGAACACGACGGTGGCCACCGAAGCGGGAGAGGTCGAGGCCTGGCTGGCACGCCCCGACGGCGCGGGAGGGGAGTTCCCCGGGGTCCTTCTCTACATGGACGCCATCGGCCTGCGCCCGCAGATCCGCCAGATGGCGGACCGCATCGCGAGTTGGGGTTACACGGTGCTCGCCCCCAACACGTTCCACCGATCCGGGAGCGCCGACGAGACGTCCCCCCACGAGGACCTGCGCGAACCGGGTGCCCGCGAGAGGTTCTTCGCCGGAGCTGTTCCCCGGATGAACGCCCTGACCAGCGATCTCTCCCGCTCGGACACCGCGGCCTACCTCGACGCCCTCAAGTCCGCGGACGGGGTGGTCGACGGACCCGTCGGTGTCGTCGGCTACTGCATGGGCGTTCGCCTCGCACTGCGTGCCGCCGGGGACCACCCGGACTCCGTGGCCGCGGTCGGCGGCTTCCACGGAGGAGGGCTCGTCACCGACGACGCGGACAGCCCCCACCTGTGGCTCGGCTCCGCGAAGGCGCACCTGCTGCTGCGCCACGCCGACCAGGACCGTTCCATGACGCCCGAGCAGATGGACGTCCTCGCCGACGCGGCCCGTGCCGCCGGGCTGGACTTCGACCAGGATGTCTACCGCGGGGCCCCGCACGGGTACTCCATGGCGGACACCTCCATGTACGACCCGCAGGCGGCCGAACGGCACTTCGAGGAACTCCGCGCGCACTTCGCCGCGCACCTGACCCCCTGAGCGTCCGGGGGCCGCGGCCCGGTCGACGGCGGGCTGGGCCCGGCGGGCCCGGCACCGGACCCGGTCTGCGCACGGCACCTGTTCGAGGAGGGCCCCGGGAGCGGCCGTGTGCGGTGCGCGCGGTCCGTCCCTGGGGTTCGGCGACCGGTTGTGGGAGGCTGGTGCGACCCGAATCCGGGTAAGCACAACATCACCAGCATCGGAGACAACAGCAGTTATGGAGAACTACGGGGTTCAAATCGGCCTCGTCCTGGTCCTCGTGCTGGCCAACGCCATCTTCGCCGGCAGCGAGATCGCCCTGATCACCCTGCGCGAGGGGCAGATCAAGCAGCTGGCCGAGCGGGGACCCGGCGGCAGGGCCGTGGCCCGCCTGGCCCGGGACCCCAACCGTTTCCTCGCCACCATCCAGATCGGCATCACCCTCGCCGGCTTCCTGGCCTCGGCCACCGCGGCCGTGGCCCTGGCCCAACCCCTGGTCGAACCACTCGGCTTCCTCGGCTCCGCGGCCGGACCCGTCTCGATCGTCCTGGTCACCGTCGTCCTGACCTTCGTCACCCTGGTCTTCGGAGAGCTCGCGCCCAAGCGCATCGCCATGCAGCGCGCCGAGACCTGGGCCCTGGCCGTCTCGCGCCCCCTGAACCTGCTGGCCATGCTCTCGCGCCCCGTGGTG
This sequence comes from Nocardiopsis codii, assembly GCF_036327455.1. Taxonomy (NCBI): domain Bacteria; kingdom Bacillati; phylum Actinomycetota; class Actinomycetes; order Streptosporangiales; family Nocardiopsidaceae; genus Nocardiopsis; species Nocardiopsis codii. Next base: position 28,030 of record NZ_JAUZMY010000039.1, read on the forward strand.
TGGCTGCTGAGCGCCTCCACCGACCTGGTCGTGCGCCTGACCGGCGGCGACCCCACCGCCGCCAAGGAGGAGGTCAGCGAGGAGGAACTGCGCGAGATGCTCGCCACCCAGCGCGGCATGACCCGCGAGCAGCGCACCATCATCTCGGGCGCCTTCGAGATCGACGACAGGCGGCTGCGCCAGGTCGTCGTCCCGCGCGGCGACGTCTTCACCATCCCGGCCCGCACCCCGACCGAGGAGGCCGCCCGCATGCTCGCCGAGCACGGCCACTCCCGGGCCCCCGTCGTCGCCGACGACGACCTCGACGAGGTCGTCGGCGTCGTGCACTGGTCCGACCTGGTCCGCGGTGAGGGCGCCGCCGGCGAGCTGGCCCGGGAGCCGATGCTGCTGCCCGACTCCCTGGTCGTCTCCCTGGCCCTGCGCCGGATGACCGCTGAGCACCAGCAGCTGGCCGTGGTGGTCAACGAGGTGGGCGGCATCGACGGCATCGTCAGCCTGGAGGACCTCCTGGAGGAGATCGTCGGCGAGATCTACGACGAGACCGACTCCGACATCCGTACCGTGGTCTCCAACGACGACGGCACCATGACGCTGCCGGGCACCTACCCGGTCCACGACCTGTCCGACCTGGACCTGCAGCTGAGCGATCCCCCCGAGGGCGACTACGTCACCGTCGCCGGTCTGCTCATCGCGATCCTGGGCCACATCCCCACCGCCCCCGGGGAGAAGATCTCCTTCGGCGGCTGGGAGGCCGAGGTCGCCGAGACCAGCGGGCGCACCATCACCGCCGTGAAGGTGCGCAGCACCACCGCTGCCGAACCCTCCTAGCGACCTGGCCGCCCGGTCGTCCGTGACGGCCGGGCGGGCGGCGGACACGGACATGCGTTCCTCTCACCGGGGCCAGTTCAGACAGTGCTGAGCCCCGGGGCGCGGCTGAGCCGCGAGCGTCGCGTCGGAGCCGGTGGCCTGCCCAGAACTCCACCCCACCTGGAGCAGCCCTTCTCACCCCCCGGCCTCACGGGTGCTCGGAAGCTCTGGCCACCGGGGAACACCGGCGTCGCCCGGCTCACCTTGTCCCTCTACTCGATGCGCCCCTCCGAGCCGTGAAACCGGTGCCGGTAGTCCCTCGGAGCGATCCCGTAGGCCGCACGGAAGGCTCGGCTGAACGCGGCGGGATGGCTGAAGCCCCAGCGTGCCGCGATGAGGTGGATCGGCACCTCGGACAGCGTGGGATCGGCCAGGTTTCGGCGGGTGCGTTCCAGGCGCTGCTGCCGGATCCAGGCGGAGACCGTGATGTCGTCCTGCTGGAAGAGGCGGTGCAAGTAGCTGACGGAAATGTGGTGTGCTGCGGCGATGGTGCTCGGCGTCAGGTGCGGTTCGTGCAGGTGTTCGTGAACGAACGCCCGGATGCGTAGCAGGAGGCTTCGTGTGCGGCTTTCGGGGACGAGGGTCTTCTCGGCCTCCAGTGTGTGGGCGAACAGCGCCGACACCAGGTCGCCCAGGGGCAGTGCCAGCCGGGGCCCGTCAGAGGCGGTGTAGGCCCGGGGGTTCTCGGTCAACTGGGTCAGGAAGACGCCGAGGAGGGCGCCGATTCCCTCACGTCCCGACAGCCGAAGACCGTCCATCCGGTCGGCCTGCCGTTGGGGCAGGGACAGCATTCTCTTGGGAATGTCGACCCCCACACTCATGACGAGCCCCTTGCCGCCCGGCGCCTGGAGGTCGAAGGGCCTGGAGGAGTCGTTCACGTGGATGTCGTACGGGCCATAGGTCGCTTCCTGCCCTCCCCAACCACGGTCGAGCGAGCCGCTCCGAATCAGGCAGATGTTGTACGCCTCCGGGTCGGAGCGCTTGATCAGGTGCGGCGTCCGGTGGAGGGTCAGCGCGCGAAGCCCCATCATCCACACACGCGCGGCGTCCAGGTGCAGGTCGCGCTGGGAGACATGGAAGTCGACGATCCGGTCACTGGTCGCGTCCATGGGGGTCGGAGCCCGAACCACGTGGTGACGCCAGATATCGAAGCGATCCTCGGCGGGCAGGTCGTCGGTGTTGAACTCGGATCTGATCACCGCGTCCCTCCTGGGCACTCTGCTGTGGGGGTGGATCTCCGACTCTGTGGGGGTGGATCTCCGACTCCTCGGTGCGTTCACAGCATCACCGACTGTGCTTTCAGCGGCCTTTCGTCGCATGTCGCGCCGGGTCAGGGGCGCGTCCTCCGTTCTGGACCGACGTGGGGTGGGGCCGCTTGCGCACCACGCTCCGAAGAGCCGTTGGAAAACCCGTCGCTCCCCCAGCGGTTTTCTCCTAACGTGCTCCTCACCGGACATGCGCCCCCGTCCGCGGCAGGGCACGACCGACTCCTGAAAGGACCCCGATGCGCATCACCGCCACGCGCCCGATCGCTCAGCCCGCCCGGCACCGGGAGCCCTCCCTGTAGGCCTCAGGCCCTCCACCTCCACATCACGCGGCTCCCCCGCCGAGGCAGGCCGAACAGCACCTGATCGTGCTGTCCCGTCCATGCGCCGATCGGCGCCTTCGTCATGCCTTGGGGAGTCACCTCCATGTCCCTTCTCCGTCGTGCCCGCCGCAGGCACCTGCCCCCGCTGGGGCCGGACTTCACCCGCCTGTGGTCCGCCTCGGCCATCACCAACCTCGGCGACGGGGCCCTGCTCGCAGCAGGCCCGCTCCTCGCCGCCTGCCTGTCGTCCTCCGCAGTCGCGGTCTCGGCCGCCGTCGTGGTCCAGCAGCTGCCCAAGCTGCTGTTCGCGCTTTTCGCCGGAGCGCTGGTCGACCGCCTTCCCCGCCGGGCCGTGCTCGTGGCGGCCAACCTCGCACGCTCAGCGGTCCTGGGCGTTCTGGCCCTGACCGTGCTGACCGGTGACGTGCACCGGGGCCTGTTCTACTCCGCTCTGTTCCTCATGGGAGTGGGCGAGAGCCTGGCCGACACCGCCTACGGGGCGATCCTGGTCTGCGCGGTCGACCGCGCGTCGCTGGGGCGTGCCAACACCCGCCTGGCGCTGACGTTCTCCCTGAACAACCAGCTCCTCGGCCCGCCCCTGGGTGCACTGGCCTTCGCCGTGTTGTGGGCCCTGCCCTTCGCCTTCGACGCGATGGCCTTCGCGCTCGCGGGTCTGCTCACCGCCCGCATCTCCCAGGTAAGCACGCCCACCCCCGAAACAGAGGAGGTCGAGCAGGCCACACTCCGGGCGCAGATCACGCGCGGGCTGGTCTTCGTCTGGACCACGCCCGGGCTGCGCACCCTGTGCGGGTGCATCCTGGTCATGAACCTCACCGGGGTGGGGGCCTTCGCGATCTGGGTGCTCTACGCGCGCGAACACCTCGGACTGTCCGACACGGGATTCGGGTTCTTCATCTCCGCCGGCGCGGTGGGCGGCATCGCGGGCTCGTGGATGTACGGATGGCTGGAACAGCGCGTGGGCCGTGGATGGATCCTGCGTGTGGGACTGCTGGTGGAGTCCGGGACCTACGCCGCTCTGGCCCTGGCCACCGACGGTGTCGTGGCAGGGGGGATCATGGGGTTGTTCGGTGTGCACACCATGGTGTGGGGCATCGCCGCCACGACGGTGCGCCAGCGCCTCACCCCCGACCACCTGTTGGGCCGGGTGGGCAGCGCCTACATGGTGGCCGACCTGGGGGGTGTTGCACTGGGGGCTCTCGCGGGCGGGTTCCTGGCGGAGTACGTGGGGCTGCTGGTCCCGTTCTGGATCGCGGCCGGCGCAGTGGGGCTCCTCGCGGTGGTGGCCTGGCCCTCGCTGGGGAGGACTGAACAGACGACTGTCTAGAAGCAGGCAGGCGCCCTGTCTCCGTGGTCAGGTTCGACAACGACGGTACGGGGCGGGACCTTGGGGGGGCGGGAGGTTCGCTCCAGGATGTGGCGGCAGGTCCTCACCTGCATCGGTCGGTGGTGAGCAGACCTGGGATCCCTGGCCCGGATTCCTGTCCCGATGCTCCTCGACCCCGAACCGTCCGAGTCGGCGCGCCCCCTTGGTGACGGGTGACACCTCTCCCCATACTCCGAGTGGCGACAGCCACCACGAGTGGAGAGGTGTCTCATGAGTGAACTTCCCGGATCCTTGCTGCCCCCACTCCTGACCGACGAGATCATCGACATCGAGGACTGGCGCCCGGAGCTGATGGAGGGCGTGCAGGACGAGGGCTTCCGGTTCCGCACCGTAGAGGCCCCGGGACGCACCGGGAGCCCTTGGCTTCTCCCTCGGAAGTCGGCGTCCCCATGACCAGCGCATCCGCCCTCCCCTCCCCCGGCTTTCCGCCGACCCGCCGGGACACCGCCGTCGAGCACCTGCACGGGCACGCCGTGGCCGACCCCTACCGGTGGCTGGAGGACGGCAACGGCCCCGAGTGCGAGGCCTGGCTGGAGCACCAGGCTCGGCTGTACACCTCGCGCGCGGCGACCTGGCCCCACCGTTCTGCCTGGCAGGCACTTCTGCGCTCGGCCACGGCTCGGACCGACGCCCTGTCCGCGGTCTCACCCCCGGTCTGGCGCCGCGGGCGACGGTTCTTCCTCCGGCACCCACCAGGCCGGCCCCTGCCCGTGCTGATGACCGCCGAACCGGGCGGCCCCGCGCGCACGCTGCTGGACCCCCTCGCGGGAGACCCGAGCGGGTCGACGACCCTGGACGCCTGGCGCCCCTCCCCCAGCGGGGAACTGGTGGCCTACCAGATGTCGTACCAGGGGGACGAGCGCCCGCGACTGGGAGTCGTCGACGTGTCCACCGGCCACGTGGTCGACGGACCCCTGGATCCGGGACGCCAGACCCCCGTGGCCTGGCTGGCGGACGACACCGCCTTCCTCTACGTCCACACCCCCCGCGGCGGAACAGGACGACAACTGCGTCTGCACCGCGTCGGCACCGCACCCGGGCGGGACCCCGTCCTGTTCACCACCGACCTGCCCCAGCTCTCGGTCACCACCAGCCCCGACGGGCGCCACCTGATGCTGTCGGCCTCACCCGGGGCGACGTCGGGCAACCGCCTGTGGCTGGCGCGGGCACCGCACCACCCTGAACAGGACCTGCGGCCCGCACTGGTCTTCGACGGCACCGGGGACGCGAGCCGCGCGGTGCTCAAGTTCGCACCCGACGGACGCGTCTACGCCGTCACCGACCACGGCGCCCCCTTCGGACGCCTGTGCGCGGTCGACCCCGCCGACCCGCACCTGCGAGCATGGACAACGGTCGTCGCGGAGGAACCCGGCAGCGTCCTCTCCGCCTGCGTGACGCTCACCGAGCCCGGCACAGGCCGGCTGCGCCTGCTCACCGCGCACTCCCGCCACGGGGTGAGCGGACTACGCCTGCACACCGGCGACGGCGACCTGCTCGCGGAGGTGGCCGCCCCGGGCAACGGCCACGTCGCACGCCTCACCGCGCCCCCGGAGGGAGCCTCCAGCGCCTGGTTCACCTACACCGACTTCACGACGCCGCCCTGCGTGCACCGCTTCGACCTCGCAACACGGCGCTGCGTCCCCGACACCCCGCCGGAGTGCGACACCCGGGGCACACCGTCTGCCGCTCGGTCGGCAGGCCGGGCGGAGGTTCGGACGGGGGTCCGGGAACATCCCCGGGTCGCGCAGGTCGGCTACCCCTCCTTCGACCGCACCCCGGTCCGCATGCACCTGATCACCCCGCCAGGCCGCACCGGTCCGCTGCCCACCCTGCTGACCGCCTACGGGGGTTTCGGCGCCTCCACCCCGCCCGCGTACTCCCCCGCCATCACCGCCTGGGTCGCGGCCGGCGGGGCCTACGCGATCGCGAGCGTGCGCGGCGGGGGCGAGGGAGGGACCGCCTGGCACGCCGCCGGGAGCGGTGCCGACAAACCCAACGCCATCGCCGACTTCCTCGCCGCCGCACGCTGGCTCATCGACCAGGGGCACACGGACTCCGACCGGCTCGCGATCCGCGGCTCCTCGCACAGCGGCTTCCTGGTCGCCGCGGCCCTGACCCGCGCCCCGGAACTGTTCGCCGCCGCCGTGTGCTCCGACGCGGTCACCGACATGCTCCGCTACGACCGCTTCGGGATCGGCCACCTGTGGCGGCAGGAGTTCGGCACCGCCGAGGACCCCGACGAGTGCGCCGCCCTGCTCGGCTACTCGCCCTACCACCGGGTCCGGCCGGGCACGGACTACCCGGCCGTGCTGCTGACATGCCCCCGCACCGATCCGCGGGTGGACTCCATGCATGTCCGCAAGATGACCGCGGCTCTGCAGCACGCCACCGCCTCGGACCGACCGGTGGTGCTGCGGTGCGAGGACGGTGTCGGCCACGGGCCGCGCTCCCTGGACCGCTCACTCGACTTGCAGACAGACGTCCTGGCCTTCTGCGCCGCCCACACCGGCCTCGCCCCGCCCCCGCAACAGCACCGGCGATAGCCAGCCCCACCCGCCCTCACGACGATGCCCAGCGAACCCACAGAGCTCAGATACAGCCGGTCGTGGCCGGAAAAACAACCGCAATCAGCATTCAGCGGCCACCATGTCCGCGGCATCCAAGAGACCTATTCCGAGCGAACGCTTCGACACCACCTACCAAATCAATTAACACAACCCATTCAACACCACCAGTTCACCCATCGAAACCAACCAAGCCGAAATCTAGACATTCCCCATTTTCACGAACGCTCGAATATCATCAAGCGCATCTTCCGCCCGACCACCAAGCGCGGAATCTTCAAGCAACCCTTCCAGGCGATGGACCACATCCACACTTATGGCGCGATGAATTCTCCCCAGGTGCCCCATGCAGGTTACAGCCAGGGCCTGAATCTGGAAATCTGCATCACGAGAGAGACAGTCAAGCAAAACAACCTCAACCCGCCTGCGGTCAGAATCGTCATACGCGAGCGCAAGCAGCGCCCTGGTGGCCAGTTCAATATCCGAGCTTTCGAGGTCAGTCATCATGGCCAAACGCCAATTTTCCAAATCCTGTTCTTCACTAGTCATCATGGCCTATCAATCAACCCCGACTTGATTGCCCTTCGCAGTACCGACTGCGCCCTTGCCATGCCTGGATCCGTGGAGATATTCGTTCGCACGTGGCCATGATATACCTCATTCGTTCCGCCAGGCGTAGTGCAACCACAAGGCACCTCGCGTGTCCGGTCTAGAATAACAGGATCCCCATTGGATGGATCGATCCCCACTCGGCGCGGGGCTGTGGGCTTAATCTGCGCGGAGTTATTCAGCGACCCTTGACCGTCTCGAGGTTCGGCACTGTTCTCACCACGAGAACTCCCCCGAGATACAGAACCATGCTTACCACCCGCCTCATATATCCGCTCACCACAGTTGTGAACAAGGACTGGCGTGGTCTCTGCCAGCACATAGTAGGTGTGGAGGTCTTGGACCGTGAGGTTGTGGACCCGTTCCGGCTCGGTCCAGACCCGGGTACTGGTGACCTGGACCAGAGTTCCCTCGGAGGAGAGGAACCACATCCCGGGAACAAGGTCGACGGCATCGACCCACTCACCCAAAAGAGGCACCCAGAAGGGATGGCCGTCGGTGGCGATGATTGCGTCGCCCAGCACTGTCGGCCCAGGTTGAGACGGGACGTCGGGCAGGTCCGCCTGATCCAGGGTTGCGGCGTCGATCTGCGTGGTGGTGTCCACGGTGATCTCGACCAGGGTCTTAACCCCCTCGCCGACGATGGTGGCCAGAACCGTACGCGGCCCTTCCTCAGCTGTTTCGGGGTCGGAGGCCCATACCAGGTCACCGATCCTGATGTCCTCGATCGGCTTTTGGGAGCCGTCGGCCATCAGGACCCGTGTGCCCCTGACGAAGCTGTTGCCCGAGGCACACGAAACAGCGTCGTCCTTGCTGTCCTCCCGAAGACCGCCGAGAAGACCCCGAACACCCCGGACTCCGAATCGACGCCTGCCCGGGCAGCAGCTTCCTCCATCGAAGGAAGACCGACCTTTGTGAACACCCATTCGGTTACCAGGACTGGCGGTACATATATTCTGACGGTTCTTTGAGCACCTGTGGCGAAGTTGAGGATCTTGTCGCGGTGGGGGACTCGCCGGTAGATGCTGCGGACCGTGTTGTAGGTCTTGTTGGAGAAGTTGGTCGTGCGCTGGCGGATGTTGGTCCTGATGTTGCGAAGAGGCCTGGAATTCCACGTCCGGCGCACACCTGAGCTGACCTTGTTCCGCGTCGAGCCAATGCGGTTCTTCACGAGAAGGTCACGTCCATGCCCCTGGTCGTGGAGGTGGCCGGAAAAGTTCACCCGGAGAACGGCCGAGGCGGACACCCTGGTGGGGCTGGCGATTCAGGGGTTCGGGGCTCGAATCGGTCGAACGGCAGACCGCGCAGTAGCTGTCCTGCCCGGTCCCGAACGACCGCGACACAGCACCGGCACCGGCGTCGGCCAGCCGGAACCCGGCTCACGTCCGTGACTGCTCAGGTGGGGAGGAGACCGCTGAGGAACACCGGGTCGATGCCTTCGGGGGCGACCAGGACCATCAACTCCTCATGGTCGGCGTCCACGACGAACCCGTAGGTGACGGTCTCCTCCTGCCCGTCGGGGATCAGTTGCTCGAAGTAGGCCGAGCGGCCCGCGCCGTTGTCGTCGAACTCCATGATCGCCGGGGACCCCTCCTCGCTCTCGGGGCCGTGAAAGGCGTGCACGGCGACGCGAGAGGAGTCGAACTCCTGGCCGGTGGTGTTGGTGAGGGTGACGTCGAAGACCAGGGCAGGGTTCCCTCGGGCGTCGTGGGTGCGCTCGAAGTTCTGCACGGCCACGCTGAGCCCTTCGTCGAGTTGAGCCCGTGTGGTGGCGTCGGGGGTCAGCTCGGTGAACCGGGAGGGGGTCTCGCTCGCACTGGCGGAGGGCTCCGGCTCGGCGACGGCCGCGTTCTGTTCCTCCTGGGACGGGGAGCAGGCGCAGCCGACCAGCACGGCGACGGTCACAGCGGTGTTCCGCACCAGACCGGGCAGGCCGGAAGACGGGGAATGACTCATGTCCACCAGCATGGACCACCTCCTGGGGGCCCACGGGGAACTTCCCGGAATCCGTCCGCCCACGCACCGCGGCCGATCCTCCGCGACGAACCGGCGCTGCTCACGCGTCCGGGGCCGGGCGCCCCTGACAACGGTCGTGGGCCGGGAGGGGCGGAGCAGTGCGGTTACCTCCGTCCCACGACCTCGAACTCCAGGACGTCGGTGAACTCGCGGCCGTAGGAGTCGGTCGCGGTCACCTCGGCGGTGTGCTGCCCCGTGCGGAGGTTCCTGGGCAGGTCGAACCGCCACAGGTGCATCGTCCGGTCCCCGAGGGTGCCGCCGTGGACCAGCTGCTGCGAGACCGCGTACGGGTCGGAGTACTCGGCGCCGACGTTGACGGCCTCACCCTCCATCTGCTGGGTGCGCGTGGCCTCCTCGGCGGGTCCGCCGTCGACACTGACCTCGACCGTCGATCCGGTGGAGCCGAAGAAGAAGTTGGTCGTCAGCCAGCTGCCGCCGGCCAGGTCGGAGCGGTCGACCACCAGGGGCTCGTCCAGCTCGGGGGCCTCTCCGACCGGGTTGCCGTTCCACTCCCGGCGCTCGTCGAACCACTCGCGGTAGGTCGGGCTGTTGATGCCCAGCTGCGTCTGCACGTCGTCGGACTCACCGGTGACGGTGTAGCGCTCCTGGAACTCGTTGCCGTCGATGTCCAGCGTCACCACGCCGGGACGGCCGCCGTCGCGGCCGATGGCCGTCGGGTAGCCGTCCTCGCCGACCTCGCCGGAGTACCAGTCACCCGAGATCGCGCCCGCGGTGATGTGGGGGAACGGCAGGCCCTCGACGCCGAAGAGCTCGCGCCAGCCTGCGACGTCGTCGCCGGTCTTGAGGTTCTCGATGCTGTGGCTGTGGCCGGACAGCGCCACGGCGCGCCGGTCCCGCAGCAGCTGGTGGACGCGGTCGACCTGGTCGACCTGGTGCACCGGGGAGCTCTCGTCGGCGTAGTTGAGCAGGCCGATGTGGCCGGCGACGACGACGAGCTTGTCGCGGTCGACGTTGTCCAGGTCGTGCTGGAGCCAGGTGAGCTGGTCGTCGTCCATGCGGCCGTTGTAGGACGGTGAGCCCTCGGGGTCGGCGCAGTGCTCCTCGATGCCCTCGGGGCTGTCCTCGGCCGCGGTGCACGGGTAGTCGACGGTGTTCAGCGCGATGACGTGCACGTCGCCGACGTCGAAGGAGTAGTACTCCGGTGCCAGCTGCGCGCGGAAGGTGTCGAAGGAGTGCTCGGCGCTCGGGGCGTCGAAGTCGAGGTCGTGGTTGCCCGGCAGGAAGCGGGCCGGGCCGTTGGTCTCGCTGACCAGGTCCTTGATGTCGGGGTAGAGCGACAGGTCGTCACCGACGACGTCGCCGACGAACAGGGTGCCGCAGCCGGCGTAGTCGTGGCGCTCGGAGAGGTCCTTGATGGCTCCGGCGCGCGCGTACTCCACCTCCTGCTCGGTGTAGGTCTGCAGGTCTCCGGCGATGACGCAGCTCTGCTCGGCGGCGGAGGTCTCGTCGCTCTCGACGATCGGGAAGTTGATCGCGGAGGGCAGCGGGCCGGTCGGCTCGATACCGCCGTAGCGCAGTTCCGGGGACCCCTCGGGGAGGTGGTTGTAGTGGAACTGCGGGATGTTGTACTCGTCCAGCGGCACCTGGTAGCCGGAGGGCTGCGTGATGGACACGGTCATGTTGTCGAACGCCGGCAGCGAGTAGCGGCCCTGGTCGTCGGTCCGCACCACCTCGCGGCCGTTGGTGACCACGACGCCGGCCAGGCCGGCCTCGCCTCTGTCGTCGGCGCTGTTCCGGTCGGCGTCCACGAACACCCGGCCGGTCACCACCGAGTCGTCGGCGGCGCCCTCCGGAGTGCGGACGACCTCGATCCCGCCGCGGTAGGCGGTGTCGTCCCAGCTCTCCGACGGCGCTGCCGAAGCCGAGGGGGGAACCGTGGTCACGGTGCCGGCGATGACGACGGCCATCGAAGCCGTCAGCGCGGCGCGAAAGGAGCGGCGTGCCCTGAGGGCACGCCGCGTCCGCGCATGTCGTGGATGTGTCGTTGGCATGCGGTTGCCTCCGGATATGCGGGGGAGTCAAGAACGGTCGGGGGGACCGGCGGGAAGCAACCTTTCTGGATATCGCTGAACAAGGCCCGAGTGACTGACCAACAGAAGGCCACCGTACGGTGACGACTGGTGACGTCCGCGGTGACCCACCGAGGTCTTCCCGACGAGTTCCCCCAGGCGTTGCCGAGGCCCGGGTCCGCCCGTTCGATCGGACCGATCCGCCTGGCCCTCCTCGCTGTCGACGCGGGTGGGAAACGGGGGTACGGGGCTGGACGGCCGCCCGCCCCGCAGAGTCCACACCTGGTGATGCACCGCGAACGGTCGGCTCCCGGACGGCCCGGCGAACGGATTCCTAGGCGCTGCCTGCGGGGAAGTAGCGCCGGAGGCTCGCTGCGAGGACCCGATCGAGCACGCGATCGGGGAGGACGCGTGTGAGGCGGGTCAGCAGGGCGGCGTCGCGGCCGACGGTGTACCGCGTGCGCGGTCGCCGGGCGGTGGCGGCCCCCGCGATGACAGCCCCGGCCTCGTCTGCCGACAAGCCGGTCCCGATGTGCGCTGCGGTATGGGCGAGGACGGCTCTCACGAGTGCGCCGTAGCGCTGTTGCTGTTCGGGGTTCATCGTCTCGGCGGCACCGGTGGTGGAGGCTGCACCGCGGTCGGCCATGTCGGTCTTCACGGCGCCGGGCTCCACGACGACGACCTGCACGCCGTGCGGGGCGAGTTCACGGCGGAGCGAGTCGCTGACCGCTTCGAGCGCGAACTTCGTGGCGGCGTAGGGGCCGTAGGCGGCCATCGCGACATGTCCGCCGACCGAGCTGATGTTGACGACCCTGCCGCGGCTCCGATGCAGGAAAGGCAGTAACGCCTGGGTGACGGCGACGTGCCCGAACAGGTTGACGTCGAACAGGCGTCGCCACTCGTCCAGGGGCAGGGTTTCGACCGGTGCGTTGACCGAGATGCCCGCGTTGTTGACGAGGGCGCGCAGCGGGCGGCGGCCCGGGTCGGAGGCGACGCGGTCGACGAGGGCCTCGACGTGGTCGGGCCGGGTGATGTCGAGGATCACCGGTTCGATGCCGTCGGCCCGGATCGCGTCCGCGTCGGGTGTGCGGCGGACGCCGGCGAGGACATGGTAGCCGCGAGCGGCGAGCTCGCGGGCCGTTGCGGCGCCCATGCCCGTCGAAGTGCCGGAGACGACCATGATCTCATTCTTATGTGACAGTGTCATATGAACCACTGTGGGGCACTCACATGACACTGTCAACTAGAATCGTGCCGTGGTGACGCGAACTGAAGCAGCTGCAGCGACCCGGGCCGCCCTCGTGCGTGCCGCATCCGAGCTACTCGACGAGGGGGGACCCGACGCGGTGACGCTCCGCGCGGTGGGTGCCCGTGCCGGAGTCTCGCGCGGCGCACCGTACGGGCACTTCCGGGACAAGGCGCATCTGCTGACCGAACTCGCCGTCGACGCCTGGAACTCGGCGGCGGACGAGGTGGAACAGCTGCGGGCCGACCTGGACGCGACTCCGGGCGCACGGCTCGAGAGCGCCCTGCTGACGCTCATCGGGGTGGGCCGCCGTCAACCGCACCTGTACGCGCTGATGTTCAGCACTCCGGCGGACGATCCGGAGGCCGCCGAGGCCGCGAGCCGCCTCGAGAACCAGTTCCTCACCATCGTCGCCGACCTGGTCGGTGAACCCGACGCCCGCCGCTTCGGCGCCCTGGTGATGGCGAGCGCGCACGGGATCGCGGGACTGGAGCTCAGTGGTCACCTGGCGAAGGAGAAGTGGACGGTCGGCGGGGAGCAACTCGTGCGCATGCTGGTCGACGCGATCCGCCCCGGCACCGGGAGCGCCGGCCCGAACGGCTGACCCCCCCCGATCACACGGTGGCGACGGCATCGCCGCGGTCGCGAGGATCCGCGTGCGGCCGTCGTGGAGCCCACCCCCACCTGCCCCGTGGAGATCACGCCCTCGGCTGTCCAGGGCCGTTGCGCTGGTGGTGCGCGAACTGCTGCGCGGCGACCGCTCCTACAGCGAGCTCCGCCAGGCCCTGCCGACACTGTCGGACAAGGTGCCGTCCGACCGCCTCGCACACCTCGCCGCGGTCGACGTGGTCGACGTGGTCGAGCGGGACCGCCCGAGGCCCATTTTCTCCCGGCCCGCGGCCCCTTCGGCGGCCGTCGGCGATCCCACCGACCTCAACCGTGTCGCGCATCACATCGATCTGATGTCACGGAGACGGGGGCAGCTTGCATCTGGTGGTCGTCAACGGAGAACGAAGGAAGGCGCAGCGATGAGCGCACGGCACGAGGCCGACACGGCGACCACCCACCGCGTTCTGATCCTGGGGGCGGGTTACGCGGGGACGGCCGCAGCGATCCAGTGCGCGGCCCGGGTCGGGCAGCGCCAGGATGTGGAGGTGACCCTGGTGAACGCGCAGGAGCGGTTCACCGAGCGGTTGCGGCTGCACATGGCGGCGACCGGTCAGCAGCTCGCCGAGCTGACCGTCCCGGAGCTGCTGAAGGGCACGGGCGCGCGGTTCGTGCGCGGCTGGGTGACAGCGGTGGACGCGGACGCGAGGACGGTGCGGATCGACGACGACCGGGTCCTGCACTACGACACGCTGGTCTACGGGTTGGGCAGCGTGGCCGACACGGCGGCGGTTCCGGGCGTCGAGGACCACGCGTACACCCTGAACAGCGCCCAGGACGCCGAAATGCTGGCCGACCGGCTGGCGCGGCTCGGCAGCGGCACGGTGGTGGTCGGCGGCAGCGGCCTGACCGGCGTCGAGTCGGCCGCCGAGATCGCTGAACGGCACCCGGAGTTGGACGTCGTGCTGCTGGGCCGCTATGAGCCCGGTGCGGCCATGAACGCGAAGGCCCGGGCGTATCTTCAGGGCGCGCTCGACCGGCTGGGTGTCCGGGTGCTCAGCGGGGTCGAGGTCGTGAAGGTGCTGCCCGGGGCGGTCGAGCAGGCGGGCGGCGAGACCATCGGCGCCGACGTGGTCCTGTGGACCAGCGGCACGCGGGTGTCGCCGCTGGCGGCCGCCGCCGGGCTGACCGTCGACGGGCACGGCCGCATCGCCACCGACGCCGCACTGCGGTCGGTGTCGCATCCGGAGGTCTACGCCGTCGGCGACGCGGCCGCGATCCGCCAGGGCTACGGCGTCATGCACGGCACCTGCCAGGGCGGCATGCCGACCGGTGTGCACGCCGCGGTGTCGATCGTCCGCTCGCTGGAGGGAAGGCCGCCCAAGCCGTTCCGCTTCGGCTACTACCACACACCGGTGAGCCTGGGACGCCATGACGCGGTCGTGCAGTTCACGCGCCCCGACGACAGCCCCCGACGCCTGCACCTGACCGGCCGTACGGCGGCCTGGTACAAGGAGACGGTGACCGCCTCCCCCTGGCCGACGTACGGACGTATGAGGAAGATGCCCGTCTCGGGCGCGTTCTGGCCCCGCGGCGGCCGTTTCACCCGGAGCGGGGAGGCGCTGTGACCCACCTGTCCGACCTCGACCAGCAGGTGTTCCACCAGCACCGGAAGCTGTTGTTCTCGGTGGCCTACCGCCTCCTGGGCACCGCGGCCGACGCCGAGGACGCGGTCCAGGACGCCTGGATCAAGTGGTCGGCCGCCGACCGCTCGCAGGTGGCCGACCCCAAGGCGTACCTGGCGCGGATCGTGTCGAACCTGGCGCTGGAACGGCTGCGCTCCACCCGCCACAAGCGTGAGACCTATGTGGGGCCGTGGCTTCCGGAGCCCATCCTCACCACCGGCGACACCGACGACGCGCTGACGAACGCCGAGTCGGTGTCGATGGCCGTGCTGGTGGTTCTGGAGACGCTGAGTCCGCTCGAGCGCGCGGTGTTCGTGCTGAAGGAGGTCTTCGACTTCAGCCACGCCGAGATCGCGGAGACGGTGGAGCGTTCCGAAGCCGCGGTCCGGCAGGCCGCACACCGTGCCCGCGAGCACGTGCGGGCCAGGCGGCCGCGCTTCACCGCCGACCGGTCGCGGCAGCGCGAGGTCACCGAGCGGTTCCTCGCCGCCGCGACGGGCGGTGACGTCAACACCCTGATGGACCTGCTGTCCCCGGACGTCACCCTGTGGACCGACGGCGGGGGGAAGGTCCGCCAGGCCATGCGTCCGGTCGTGGGGGCACGGACAGTGGCGTCCTGGTTCGCGGCCATCGGCACGGTCACCTACCAGGGCGTCGAACCCGCCGACATGCACGCGGACCTCGTCGAGGTCAACGGCGGTCCGGGCATGGTGTTCAGCGGTTCGGGCAGGGTGATCGCCACTGTCACCTTCGACTTCGACGCGGACGGCCGCATCACGGCCGTCCACAACGTGGCCAACCCGGACAAGCTCCGGGCCGTCGCCGACGGCACCGCCCACGACGTCGGGACGCGGTGAGGCCTCTGCAGGCCGCCCCGTCCGCGGGCAGACGCGGCGAACCGTCGGTGCCGGACCGCTTCCGCCGTCGCCGGACGACCGGGCTCATGAGCTGACCGCCGGCGGCGGGCACGGCGGTTTCGCGGCGGAGGGCCCTTCCAGGTCCCTCCGCCGCCCCCACGCGGTCCGCGCCCGGCGTTCGGGGCGTACGGCCGTGTCCCCCGACGACGGTCCGCCCAGATGGATCCGGCCACCAGTGACACCACGTCATGACCTGCCACGGAGGGATGTCATCGCGGAGTGGTGACGCGACGCCACTGACCGATGAGCGCGTCGACGGCTTGAATCGACCGACAACGCGCGACACCGCCGGGCCCGTCCCCTGCGAACCCGGTGGGGCCGCGGGGCCTGCCTCACAGCGCCCGCATCCCGAGTGTGCCGTGACGACGGGGCCCCACCCGGACCACGCGCCGGCCCGCGTCCCCGAACACGAACAAGAGGCACGACATGGCGCTGCCCGACCTCCACACGGTCAAGGACTTCTTCGACCCGCCGGCGCGCAGCCGCGCGTCGATCTCGCCGGACGGCGCCCGGATCGCCTTTCTGGCGCCGTGGAGGAACCGGCTCAACGTCTGGGTCCAGGACCTCGACCCCGGTTCCGAGCCGCGGTGCGTGACCGCCGACGAGACCCGCAGCGTCATGAGCTACGCGTGGACCGACGACCCGCGCCGGCTGCTCTACACCCAGGACGACGCCGGTGACGAGAACTGGCACCTGCACCGGGTCGACCTGGACGATCTGAGCGCCGCGGCGGTCGATCTCACCCCCTTCCCCGGAGCGAAGGTCCTGGGGTTCGAGGCGTCCCTCGGCCGACCGGGGAAGGTGACCCTGTCGCTCAACGCCCGCGTGGCCGGGGAGTTCGACATCCACGAGCTGGACGTGGCCACCGGTGAGCTCTCGACACTGGTCGAGAGCCCCGGCCCGGGGAAGGTGTGGTTCCAGGCCGGTGAAGGTGACTGGTTCTCCGCCCGGATGACCACCGAGGGCGACATGGACCTCTCCCGGTCGGACCCCGCGACCGGGGATCTGCGACAGGTGGTGGTGTGGGAGGGCGCCGACTACCCGATGGGCGTCTACCCGTTCCAGATCACACCGGACGGGACCGGTATGTGGATCGGCTCCAACCGTGGCACCGACCGCACCCGCCTGGCCCGACTGGATCTGAACACCGGTGAGGAGACCGAGGTCGACAGCCATCCGGCCTTCGACCTCGACACCCGGTCCCAGGTCGATCCCGCCCGGCCCGAACCGCTGATCCGTGACCACCGGGGCGAACTGCTGGGGGTGCGCTACCTCGGCGAACGACAGGTCATCCACGCCCTGGACCCGCATTTCGCCGAGGTCCTGGCGAACCTGGAGAAGCTGTCCGACGGAGAGCCGGCCGATGTGTCCTGCGACGAGCACGGCCGGCGGTGGGTCGTCTCCTTCAACCACGACCGCGATCCGGGGGCGACCTGGTTCTACGACCACTCCACCGGGGAGTCCCGGTTGCTGTTCCGGCCCTTCCCGCACCTGGATCCGGCCTCGATGGCGCCCATGACACCGGTGACGGTCACCGCGCGGGACGGGTTGGCGCTGCCGTCGTACCTGACGTTGCCCGTGGGCATCGACCCCTCCGGTCTGCCGCTGGTGCTGCTGGTCCACGGCGGCCCGTGGACCCGGGACGCCTGGGGGTTCAGCCCGGCCGTCCAACTGTTCGCCAACCGCGGGTACGCGGTTCTCCAGGTCGACTTCCGCGGCTCGACCGGCTACGGCAAGGCCCATGCCAGGGCCGCGATCGGGGAGTTCGCGGGCAAGATGCACGACGACCTCATCGACGCCGTGGACTGGGCGGTGGCGCAGGGCTACGCCGACCCCGACCGTGTGGCGATCGTCGGCGGCTCCTACGGCGGCTACGCGGCGCTGGTCGGGGCGGCCTTCACTCCAGACCGCTTCGCCGCGGCCGTCGACGTCGTCGGCATCTCCGACCTGGCGAACTACCTGCGGACCCAGCCGGAGTTCGTCCGGCCCGGCCTGGTCAACAACTGGTACCGCTACGTCGGGGACCCCGAGGTCCCCGAACAGGAGGCGGACATGCTCGCCCGTTCGCCGATCACCCGGATCGACCGGATCCGCACTCCGCTGCTGGTGGCCCAGGGCGCCAACGACCCGCTCGTGGTACAGGCCGAGTCCGACAACATCGTGGAGTCCCTGCGTGCCCGCGGCGTCGACGTCGAGTACCTCCTCTTCCATGACGAGGGGCACGGCTTCGTGAACCCGGAGAACCAGATCACCCTGTTCAGCGCCGCCGTGCGCTTCCTCGCGCAGCACCTTGGGGGACGCGCGGACCACGGCTGACCAGGAGCGCCCCGACCGGCTCGACGCTCCGCACCCCTCGGGAGGGCGGGTCCACCGCGGGTCGGCAGGGGGCTGTTCCGCTAGGGAGTGTTTTTTAGGAGGCTTCCGGGTCGGCGAGCGGCCGTCCGGGCGATCTCTCGCAAGACGATGTGCGATGTTCAGCCTGGTTGTGCTTCACGAGCGCAGAGGCGTAGCGAGAGGAAGCCTGGCGGACACGAGCCCGGAAGGAGGCAAAAAACACGACCTAGCCGGGGCGGGTGGCGGACATGAAGCGGGCGGAGTAGTACGGGCCGTCGACGGGTTCGACGCGGATGTTCTTTCCGGCGCTCGGGGCGTTGACCATCCTTCCGCCGCCGACGTAGATCGTGACGTGGGAGGGGGCCGGGCCGCTTCCGGTGTCGTAGAAGAGCAGGTCCCCCGGGGCGAGTGCGTCCGGGGAGGTCTCGGTCCCGGCGTCGACCTGGTCGGTGGTGACGCGCGGGATGGTCACCCCGGCGGCGTGCCAGGCCTTCATGGTCAGGCCGGAGCAGTCGAACCCGTCCGGGCCCTCCCCGCCCCAGACGTAGGGCTTGCCCACCTGTTCGAGGGCCCATTGTGCGGCGGTCCTGCCCTTGGTGCTGCCGGATCCGCTCACGGTGTGCCCTCCGCTCGCGGTGGTGGCGTACTCCTCGTGTTCGGCGATGTCGACCAGGACGTTCTCAACGTGGTGTCCCAGGGGTTGTGGCGCGAGAGCGCGTCGGCGAGCTGTTCTTCGTCGCGGAAGTCCACCGTGGCCCGGGGGTGGCCGGTGCACGGTTCGACGGCTGTGGAGGAGGTGGTGTCGTGGGCGTTGTGCGGGTCGGCTTCACCGTCGTCGTCGCCGTCCACGCCGTGCTCGGCCCACCAGGGGGACAGTAGTGGGGATACCCCGAGCACGGCTTCGTACTCCGTGTCACCGCCCCAACGCCCCTTGTCACTGTTCGTGTGGGCGTTCGGGTCGTTCCCGGCTCTCGTCCCGTCCGCCGCGATGGCGTGGCCGGCCGCGTGGTCGGACTCCGCCCGATGCGCGTTCCTCGTCGTCCGTGCCGACCGCGCCGATCACCGACACCTGGGCCTTCAGGAGCACCGTGATCCCGGTGTTCAGCGCGATCATCGGTCAGGTGAGGTCGATGAGCGGGCGGACGGCACCTGTGAGGTCGCCTGCCCTGCGCCAGACGGGTCGGGTGGGGCCGGGGTAGGCGAGTTGGCTGTGCGTGGTCACGTGGATCGGGACCCGCGGGCCGCCGTCCAGTGTGCGGCACAGGGCGGTCAGGCGTCCCGGTCCGGGGACGACGAACAGGACGGGGGACGCCAGCCGGGTCTCCACGGCGAGGTCCCGGTAGCGGCTGATCTTCTCGGTGAGGCGGAGGAGGGTCTCCGTTCCGGTGTCGTACTCCACGAAGGCGTCCAGGGTGGTCCCGTCCTGCCTCCAGCGCAGGTGGCCGTCGGGGTGGACGCGGTGCCCCCAGACGGTGCGGCACCGGGCCCCGGACCACCAGCGTTGGAGCGTGGCGCCCCGTGTGGCGCGGGCGGTGGTGGCGAAGCGGACGTAGGTCTGGGACAGGCCGGTGGCGTGGCCGAGCTGACAGGAGGCTCCCAGGCGCAGGTGTGCGTCGGGCAGGTAGCCGATCTGCTGCGGGGTGAGGCCGTACTGTGCGGCGACCACACGGGCGCCCTCCGGTCCGAGGACCCAGTGGCAGGGGGCGTTCCAGCCGACGTGGCGGGGTGTGAAGCGCTCGGCGAGGTCGTTCCGGACGAAACCGAGGAGGCGGCGCTGGGCTGCGCGCGAGGCGGTGCCGGAGAAGAACAGCTCCCCCACCTGCGGGGTGGTCAGGACCCGGTGGAGGTGCAGGGTTTCCAGGATGCGCAGGTCGCGTGCGGTGAGTTCGATGGTGGCCATCAGCGGGTCGCCTCCTGGCGGCTCGGGTCGTCTCGGCGGGTGAGGGTCGTGGGCGGGGCGAAGCGGCGGGCACACCCCGTCGGTGTGGGCGGTGTACGCGCTCACGTCGGCCTGGTCGGCCGTGGCGGGGTCGCCGGGGAGGGCGACGGCCACCACGGCCGCCCGGGGCGAGGGCGCCGGGCCCTGTCCTCGGAGGGCGCCTTCTCCGGGCCGTTCTCCGCGGAGTCGCCCTCCCGGCCCTCCTGTCCGGTGCTCCACTGGGAAGGAAGCCGACGGAGGGGCGGGATGGGACCGGGGCCCGGGTTCCTTGACCCGGGCGGGGCCTTCAGGCCGGTGCCGGGACCGGTGATCGGGAGGCGACCTGACCGGAGCGCACCGCGTCCGCCAGCCGTTTCTCGGCGCGGGAGCGCCGTTTGGCGAGCTTCCAGTAGGGTGCTCCGCCTTCCAGGGCGACCCGGGTCAGCGGCACCCCCTCCAGTCGGGTGCGGCCGATGACGGACGCCTCCCGCTCACTGATCACGCCCTGGCGGACGGCGTCCTGGAGTACCAGGTCGGGGTGGCCGGACGGGCGGTCGGCGCAGACGTCCCGCCCGGGCCCCGCCACCGCGTGCGCGAGAGCGTCCTTGCGGGCGCGCAGCCCCGAACGCCGGGCCCGGCAGCGCAGCATCCACGGCAGCCGGTACCAGGTGGTGTCGATCTCGCGCACGGCGCCGATGAAGCCCGCCAGGACCTCCGCCTGGACGTCCTCGCTCCCCCGGCTGTCCAGTCCCTCGCACAGTCGGCGCGCGCACGCCTTCAACCCGGGCATGGCCAGGCCGATGGCGGCGAGCATCCACTCCTCCGACCGGCGCGCGTCCGTGAGCACCCGCCGCCAGAGCCCGTCGCACACCTGGCGGGCGACCGTGCCCGAGAGCAGGAGCTCCCGTACCTCCAGCAGGGTCGAGGGGCGGATGTCGGTGCAGGGTTCGAGCAGTGCGACGAGCTCGCGCAGGTCCAGGTCCAGTCGCAGGAACTCACGCTCGGCGGCGCGCAGCGGTCCGGTCCACATGGTGTGTCTCCCCTTCGTGGGTGATCGGGACGGGACCACGAAAGGAGGCGGGGCTGACAGCGGGGTGGCGCGGTTCTGACAGGGCGGACGCGGGTCGCGTGCGGTGAGCGAGCCGGAGGCGGGCACGGCGCTGACGGGGGTTCCGGGCACGCCACTCGCCGGGTGCGGCGGTCCCGTCGGCCGGGGTCCGAAGGTCCTCCGCACAGGGGTGACGGTCGAAACGCCGGGACTGGCACCGTGCGGGCCGCTCTGACAGCGGCCGTCCCGGACCGGTGTTGATCGGATCTTGAACGGGTTTCCGGGACCGGTGCCCCCTCGCTCCGGGGCGGCCCCGCGGGGCCGCCCCGGAGCGGACGCTCGCAGAGGGGACCCGCGGCTCGGCGGCGGCACCGACGCCTCACCCCTGCCCGTGACCTGGCCACCCGGTGCCTCTCACCAGGCCACCCGCTTGTGCCCCGACGCACCGGGCGGGGTACGAGAACGCCAGGTCACCGGTCGCGACACGCGGTGCCCTCTCTCCTTCTCCCACTCCCCCACGGAGGTCCCATGTCCCACAGACTCGCGCGCGGCCGGGAGACGCCGCGTGACGAGGTCGACACGGCCGCGCCGAACCGCGCCGGGACGGACGACGACGGCCCCATCGGCGGCACGGCCCACGCGCACACCCCCGACCACGAGCCGCCCGGATCCGGGGGCGCGTGCCCCCGGGCAACCCACACCTGCGACAACACCACACCGCGGGGCTCCCCCGCCCCCCACCGAAGGAGAAGGAGATGGACATGATCGGACTCAGGGAAGGCGACTCCGGGGAACGCGTGAAGTTCCTCCAGGAACTGCTCGTGGCCGCGGGCTTCCCGGTCGGCACCTCCGGGATCGACGGCTTCTACGGGCCCTCGACCTCCCGTGCGGTTCTCGCCTGCCGGCGGAGCGAGGGCTCGAACGCGACCTCCGGAACGTCGATCACCGGTGCCGCGGGCAAGCAGATCCTGTCCTCGTTCATCAAGAGCGTGATGCGATGACACGTACCCGCCCCGCGCGCACGGGTGAGGGCCGTTAGGGCGTCCAGCCCGTTCCCGCCCCCGGGAGCCGCCGCCCTCCCGTTCTCCGGAGCCCGGCCACGGCGGCGGTTCGGCGGCGGCTCGTACCGCCCCCGACGGACGTCCCCGCCCAGGTGGGCGGGGACGTTCCCGCGTGTCAGCGGCGACGGGAGCGGGGGGACAGGACGAGGAACGCCGCCACGTGGCCGACGCGCAGGACCGCGGCGGCCGACAGGACCCACCAGGGCCACGGGGACGGGGCCCCGGTCGGCAGGGAGTCCGAGGGGACCGGGTCGATACGGGCGCGCGGGTCGTAGGCGACCTCCACGGACTCTCCCTCGGCTCCCGCCCCGTACCCCAGGGTCATCGCCGTGGGTCCGTCTCCGGGGCAGTCCAGGGTGTGGTCGTACACGGTGCGGGTGCTGCTCGAGGTGGTGCCGTCGGCGTCGTGGGTGGTGGTCGTGATCGTGCGGGACGCGACGTCGAGCAGTTCACAGGTCACCGCGACCCCGCGGTTGAGCAGGGCGTCCTCGGTGATCCGGTCCGCGATCGCGTAGGCGCCCCCGAGCACCATGAAACTGACCAGGCCCGCGAAGAAGAACTCCACCATCGATGCGAAGCGCAGGTAGAGCATCAGCGAGAAGAAACCGCCGAAGAACCCCACGAGTCCCAGCAGGAGGCCCAGGACGCGGGTCGGCGTCCCCTCGCCGTAGGCGTCCAGCCAGGAGCTCGCGCACAGCACCGCGAGGACGAGGAAGGGGATCGCCGCGGCGACCAGGAGGTCGACGGCGCCGAGAAGCCGGGAGGGGAGAGCGCGAGCGCGCATACGGGCCGTCCGGGGGGTTCGGTGACGCTCCTCGTCCTTCCCCCGAGGTGGCGCCCCAAGCACCGGAACGCCCGTGGCCCGTGAGAGAGGCCGGTGGCTCGCGCCGGGCACGGGCACGCCAACAGGGCGCGCCGAGTGCCCCAATGGACGGTCAGGGGTTGTGGCAGAACCTCCCACAACCCGGGGTCGGGTGCCTACCGTGGTCGGACGGCGGGTCCCCAGGGGCGGCCCGTCCCTCGGAGAGGGAGCCCGCCGCGCAGGCTCTGGACGAAGGGGGAACCATGCGCGGTGTCGTGATGTACGCGCCCGGGGACGTTCGGGTCGAGGACCGCGAGGACCCGGAGATCATCGAGCCGACCGACGCGGTCATACGGCTCTCCGCGACCTGCGTCTGCGGTTCGGACCTGTGGCCCTACCGAGGGGTCGAACCGGTCGACCGCCAGGTGATGGGCCACGAGTACGTCGGCGTGGTCGAGGAGGTCGGCTCGGCCGTGAGGAACGTCGGGGTCGGTGACTTCGTCGTCGGTTCGTTCGTCATCTCCGACAACACCTGCGAGATCTGCAGGTCGGGCTACCAGTCCAAGTGCGTGCACGCGTCGTTCGTGGCCCAGTCGATCGGCACCCAGGCCGAGCGGGCCCGCATCCCCCACGCGGACGGCACCCTGGTCGCCACGCCCGGGCAACCGGGTCCGGAGCTGATCCCCTCGCTGCTCGCCACGTCGGACGTGCTCGGCACCGGCTGGTTCGCCGCCGACGCCGCCCAGGCGGGCCCGGGGAGGACCGTGGCGGTCGTCGGGGACGGGGCGGTCGGCCTCATGGGGGTGCTCGCCGCCCGAGAGCTCGGCGCGGAGCGGATCATCGCGATGTCACGCCACGCCGACCGGCAGGACCTCGCCCGCTTCTACGGGGCCACGGACATCGTCGCCGAACGCGGCGAGGAGGGCGTGGAGAGGGTCCGGGAACTCACGGAGGGGCTGGGCGCCCACAGCGTGATCGAGGCCGTCGGCACGCAGGAGTCGATGATGCAGGCCGTCCGTTCGACCCGCCCCGGAGGTTACGTGGGGTACGTCGGTGTCGCGCACGACGTGGAACTGCCCGGCGAGGAACTGTTCTTCTCCGCCGTGCACCTGCACGGCGGTCCCGCCCCGGTGCGCCGGTTCCTGCCCGACCTGATCAGGCGCGTGTGGGACCGCGAGATCGACCCCGGCAGGGTCTTCGACCTCAGCCTGCCCCTCGACCAGGCCGCCGAGGGCTACCGGGCGATGGACGAACGGCGCGCCGTCAAGACGCTCCTGACGCTGTGACCCCGCTGCGGGGTCCACCGGTCAGAGCCCGCACGGGACCCGGCCCACCGCCGCGCGTCGGGGGTCGGTGCGGAACGGCGCGGGATCACCGCGCGACGAACGGCCACCCACAACCCCGCGCCACGGCGCTCCCACCATCGGGGGGCGCCCGTCCCGCATGCACAGACACACGGCACCAGAACACCTGGAAGGACGAACCATGACCACCATCGCCATCGTCGGAGCCGGCCGCGGACTCGGCGCGGCCGTCGCCCGCCGGTTCGGCTCGGGGGGTTTCGACATCGCCCTCATCTCCCGCAACCAGCAGCGGGTCGACGCGCTCGCGTCGGACCTGGCCGGTGAGGGGTTGACGACCCGCGGATACGCGGCCGACGTCCGGGATCCGGCCGCGCTCGCGTCGGCGCTGGACCGGGCCGGGCAGGAGCTGGGACCCGTCGAGGTCCTGGCCTACAGTCCGCTGCCGCAGAAGGAGTTCCTGCGGCCGGTACTGGAGACCACCGCCGCCGACCTGGCCGGAGCCGTGGAGTTCTCGATCTACGGTCCGCTCACCGCCGTCCACCAGGTCCTCCAGGGGATGCGGTTCCTGGGGCGTGGCACGGTGCTGTTCGTCAACGGCGGCAGCGGCGCCCGGCCCAACCCGAACGTGGCCGGCACCTCGATCGCCTTCGCCGGGGAGGGCGCCTACGCGCGGATGATGAACGAGGTGCTGGAAGCGGAGGACATCCACGTCGGGCAGCTCATCATCCCCGGGGCGATCACGCCCGGGCACCCCACCCACGACCCCGGTGTGCTGGCGGACACGCTGTGGCGGATGCACACCGACCGCACCGGGTTCCGGGTCTTCGCCGAGGACATGGCCCTCTGAGCACGGCGCGGACGAGGTCCGCGCGACGCCCGCACGGGGGTGGGGCGCCTACCGGGCCGCCCCACCCCGCACTCTGCCGTGCCGTCGGGGGGAGCTTCCGCTGCCTGTGGCGGCGTCGCCGCTCATTCATGCGGAAGCTCCACGACGGGGGCCGGGGGCCGGGAGGGCGTCGCCCGGACCGACCGGCGCGACGGCGACCTCCGTCTTCCGCGACGGGAGGTCCGGGGCCTCACGGACCCGATCGGAGCCGCCGGCACACCCTCGTCAACCGTGGTCGGTCCGGCGGTCCCGCGCCCGTGCGGGGTCAGTGTCGGTGTCGCCGTCCCGCTCGGGGGCCGTCCCCTCCTGTGTGGCGGCGAGGGTGCCGAGCAGGGCGAGGGCGTCCGCCGAGGCCGTGCCCGGTTCGACGGTGTAGGTGACGAACCACAACCTCTCCTCGCCGGACGGCTCGAAGACGTCGAAGCTGACCTCCACGAGGCCCACGTCCGGGTGCCGGAAGGACTTGACGCCGGTGCGGTGGCTGTGGACGTTGTGGCGGGCCCAGTCCTGGGCGAAGACGGTGCTGCACGCCGACAGCTCCCCGATCAGCGCGGTGAGATCGCCGTCCAGTGGGTTTCGCCCGGCCTCCAGGCGCATCATCGCCGCGGTGGTGCGGCGGGCCAGGGGCCAGTCGACGTAGTAGTCCCGGGCACGGGGGTCCAGAAAGATGAACCGCGCCATGTTGGGCGGACGCCGGTCGGTGTCGAAGTGCGGCGCGTACAGGGCCCGGCCCAACCGGTTGGCCGCGACCAGGTCCTGGCGGGCGTTGTGGACGATCGCGGGGGTGTCCATCGAATCGAGCATCCGCTGGACCGAGGGGCGAACCGCGCCGACCGGGGGCGCCGGACGGCGTGTGCGGGGCCGGGCGGCTGCGCGGGCGAGGTCGAACAGGTGGGTGCGTTCGACGTCGTCCAGCTCCAGGGCCCGGGCGATCGCGTCCAGGACGCTCTCGGAGGCGCCGCCGATGTTGCCGCGCTCCAGGCGGGTGTAGTAGTCGATGCTGACCCCGGCGAGCATCGCGACCTCTTCACGGCGCAGCCCGGGGACCCGGCGGTCGTCGCCGTAGGCGGGGATGCCGGCCTGTTCCGGTGTCACGCGTGCTCTCCTGCTGACCAGGAACTCGCGCACGGTCTTCTTGTCCATACCCCCAGGTTAGGGATGGTGGCACGGGACTGGGAGGCCCTGTGACACCCCCTCGGGAGGGTCTCACAGGGCTGGTGGAATCCCGTGCGGTGGGCCCCCGCCCCCCCGGGCCGGGGGGGGGGGCCGACTCGGGGTGAACCCCGGTCCCTCCCTGAACCACCCCCGAAACTACGCGACATATCTTGAGTTCTCCCCACTCGCGACATATCGTGAAGCC
>NZ_JAUZMY010000003.1:0-362110 GCF_036327455.1 Nocardiopsis codii
GGTTCGGCGTGCGGGCGCCTATGCCCTGCTCCCGGGCTCTGCAAGCAAATGGCACAGATGTCGTCCTCCTAGTATGGCGGCGAAGAACAAACAGCGCACAATCGGGGGCATGTTCCATGTACATGGGAGGACGCCTCGTCCACCGGATCACCCCGGAGGACGTCGGCCGCAGGGTCTCTGTTCGCATAAGCCTCCCCGACGGAGGGTTCACCGATATCGTCGGTGTCGTGGAGTCCTGGGCCGACGGCGTCATCACCGTCCGCCGGCGCGACGGTTCCGCGGTGGAGGTCGAGGAGTCGACGGTCGCGGCCAGCCGTGTCGTTCCCCCCGTGCCCCCGCGCCGCCGCGGCGGGCGTCCCCCGCGGACGCCCTGAGCTCCGCGCCGTCCCGGCCCCGGTCTCCCCGACGAGCGAACCCGTCCGCCCCGCGGACGGGGCCGGGCGCCCACGCCGCGCCCGGACGGAGGAATTCTTCGCCCCGTGCGGGGTAGGAGACGCACAGTCCCGGAGCGGGTCCCTCAGCCCGACCCGCCCGGGGACCGACGAACGAAGCATCGCGCCCCCCGGCGGCACACCACGCGGCCCGGGTGCGGGTACGCGGGGAGGTGGTGAGCGCCCGTCATGCGCGAAGCAGTTGCGTCCGCCCTCGCCGAGCTGGCCCGGCGGGACGAACGGGCCGCCGACATGGCACGGTCCGCGTTGGACACGCTGGCTCCGGAGCAGGAGCTCGAGAGGCTCAACCAGCACGCCGTCCAGCGGTTCTGCTGGTTCGAGCTCCCGGCCCGCTTCCAGAACTCCACCGGCGAGCAGCTGTTCGCCGTCCGCTCCCTGGGCAACCTCTTCTCCCTCCTCCAGCTGTACCGCTACGCGCAGATCTGCTCCGCCCCGGAGACCGCCGCACTGCTCACCGCCTACACCGACGACCACGCGGCCGGGCTGGCCATGTACGAGCGGCTCATGTGGGAGTCCGGGGTCGAGCCGCCCGACCTTCCCGAGCTCACGTGGGGCACCGCCGTCGGCGACGCCGAGATCCGCGCCCGCGACGAGACCTCGGCCGCCCTGGAGCTCGCCATCTCGCTCGGCGACGTCCGTCCCGGCAAGCGGGGGTGGCGCCCCGCCCAGGAGCAGTTCACCCGCTCCTTCCTCACCCGGCCGGACCAGCGGGGGCTGAGCCACCTGGACCTGGTGCGGGAGGAGCGCGTCCGCGCGTGGCTCAGCTCGTCGGCGCACCCGCACCGGCAGCGGCTGTGGCCGCTCGTCGGGCAGATCATCGCCGGCGCCGACGTACCGCGCGCCGCCGACCGGGCCATGGCCCCGCTGCAGCGGCTGCTGGACCTGGCCGCCGACGGCATCGCCCTCACCCAGATCGGCTACATCTCGCCGAGTGTGGTCCGCCAGATGTGCGCGGACTTCGGGTGGCGGACCACACCGGAGACTCCGCGCAGCGAGACCGACGCGACCCAGCTGATCGCCCTGCACCAGGCACTGCGGGGCATGCGCGCGCTGCGCAGGTCGGGGCGCCGGCTCGTCCTGACCCGGCGGGGGCGGCAGCTGCGCACGGACTCCGAGGCCCTGTGGCAGGCCTCGACCGAGACCCTGTGCCGGACCGGGGGCCTGGAGCAGGCGGCGGCGGAGACGCTGCTGGGCATGCTGCTGTCCCGCTCCCCGCAGGGCAGCGGGTCGCACGCGCGTCGGCGCGAGTCGGACGTGGAGGCCGCCGAACGGACCCTGACGGAGTCGGGCTGGGTACCGCTGGAGCCGCCGGTGGCGGCGGGTCGCCACGCCGCGTCGCACCGGCGGGCCGCCGAGACGGCGTCGGACCAGATGCGCGCGCTGGTGATGTCGGTGAGCTGGCTGCTGGAGACACTGGGTCTGCTCGGCGAGGACGACGGCGCCGGGCACCGGGAGCTGACCGCGCCCGGCCGGGCCTTCGCGGTCGCCTGCCTGCACCAGTCCGCGGTGGCTCCCCGGGCCGTCGTGTAGACGACGGCCGCGGGCCCCTCCCGGGGCCCCGGGCGCCCGCCCCTGGACGGCACCCGCTGCGAACGGGTACGGCCCAGGGCCTAATCTGGAGCGCGAACCACCCGCGACCAGCAGGAGCGCCATGCCCACGCCCGAACCGCCCCAGAAGGCGGAGACGACCGACGTGCCCGAACCCGAGCGGGGCGCGGACGAGGCACCCGGCGTCGACCCGTGGGACACGATGCCCGAGGGCGCCCTCAACCGCCCCGACCTGGATGACTCCGACGACGCACCCACCGCGTCCGGGGCGGGGGCCGACGGTGCGCCCGCGGCCGAGCAGGGCACGGGCGGCGCTGCGACCGGCCCCGGGGACGGCGAGGCGTCCGGTGGGAGCGCCCCGGCGCCGAGCTGGGTCGACTTCCTGCCCAGCCCGGTGTTCGTCCTGCTGCTGGGCCTGACCGGGTTCGCCGGCTGGCTCTCGTGGCGCGCCGTCGAGCTCGACTGGGCCGCCGAGGGCACCGGCGTCACGCCGCTGATCCCGCCGCTGCTCATCCTGCTCGGGTGGATCGTCTCCGCGGCCGTCCACGAGTTCGCGCACGCGCTCGCGGCCTACCTGGCCGGTGACCGCTCCCTGCGCGGCAGCGCGTACCTGAGGCTCAACCCGTTCGCCTACCAGCAGGCCTTCGCCGGGCTGGTGCTCCCCTCGCTCTACCTGGGCCTCGGCGCCTTCGGTATGACCGGTCCCCCCGTCCACGCCGACCCGGACCGCGTCCCGAGCCGGGGCCGCCGTGTCGTGGTGGCCCTCGCCGGGCCGCTGGCGAGCCTCCTGCTGTCCGCGGTGCTCGCCGTCGTCGTGACCGTCCTGGTCCCCCCCGGCAACGACACCACCAACTGGGCGATCGCCGCGATGGCGTTCCTGTCCTTCGCGAACCTGACCGCCGCGCTCGTGAACCTCCTGCCGGTCCCGGGCCTGGACGGCTTCGAGGTGCTGGCCGCCGCGGCCGGGCGCGCCCGCTGGGTGCCCGCCGCCCGCCGCAACGCCCTGTTCGGCTCCGTGGCCGTGTTCGCCGTCCTCTGGTTCCCCGGGGTCAGGGACGTCCTCGTGAACCTGGTGTACGCCCTGTTCGACCTGGTCCTGCCCAATCCGGTGTTCCCCGGCATCGCCTTCTACGGAGAACTCCTCCTCCAGTTCTGGGCCTGAGTCGGCGAGCGGTGACGGAAGGACCCCGGGGGATCGCCCCCGGGGTCCTTCGCCGTCGTGTCCCTCGGCCGGGTCAGCCCTCGTGCCACGGGCGCGCGCCCGCCGAGGGGCCCACCTGCGGGCGCGCGCCGTCGGGCGCGTTCGCCTGGGGGACGCGCACGGCGGGGAACGGGAGGGCCCCGCTGCGGATCACGGAGACGACCAGGACCAGCATCGTCCCGAAGAGGTAGGCGTTGTGCATGATGTGGTTGGTGAGGACGACGTCGCCGCCGGGCATGAGGCCGACGAGGGCGATCAGCACCGACAGGAAGCCCAGTGCGAAGGCCAGCCCCCCGGACGTCCGCCGGCTCCCCCACGCGCAGAGGCGGCACGCCGTGTACAGCAGTGCGAGGAAGACCAGCAGCCCCGCCGCGGACAGCAGGGGCACGGGCGGACCCGCGTCCCAGTAGCGGGTGAGCCAACCGGCGCCGGTCGTGGACAGCAGGCCCACGAGCGCGCCGAGCAGCAGCAGGACCGCGAAGGTGGCCACGGTGAGCAGCGGCGACAGGAACTCCCGTGCCGGCCTCCGCTCACGGATGTCAGTGGACTCAGGTGTGCTCACAGCAGACGAGGGTAGACGGTCGCCGGCACCGCTCGGGGTCACAGGCCCGCGAACAGGTCCGTCTCGTACTCCCCCGGGTGCACACGCGGAGCCGGTCCCATCAGCAGGGTGAAGTACTCGACGGCGTCGATCTCCTGCGCGATGCCGTTCGACAGGGCGAACCGCTCGCCGTCCACGGTGATCTGCGTGGAGTGCGCCCGCATCGCCATCGCCTTCTCCGGCCAATACGCACCCGCGTCGACGCGTGTGGTCACCAGTGAGTCCGGTGTCCCCCGCGCGATGTCGGAGACCTGCGCGGGCGGTGTGAACGGGCCCGCCTCCTCGTTCAGCCGGGTGATCGACGCCTCGATCACGGACACCGGCTGCGCGATCGCGTAGAGCTTGCCGACCTGCCAGGGCGTCCCCGCCATCGAGCGCTCGCCGGCCCGGACGCACGCGCGCCGGGTGATCCGGTGCGCCCGGACGTGGTCGGGGTGCCCGTAGCCGCCGTGCTCGTCGTAGCTGACCAGCACATGCGGCCTGACCTCGCGGATGACCTCCGCCAGCATCGTCGCTGCCGCCTCGGGGTCGGCCCCCGCGAACGCCTTCGGGTGGTCGGCCGCGGGACCGCCCGCCATGCCGGAGTCGCGGTAGTGGCCGGCGCCGCCGAGGAACCGGTGGTCGCGTACGCCCAGGGCGACACAGGCCTTCTCGAGCTCACCGATCCGGTGGGCTCCGAGAGTGTCGTCGCGGTCGGCGGTGAGGTGCGCGAGGTCGTCGGGAATGACCTCGCCCTCCTCACCGAGGGTGCAGGTCACCAGGGTGACGCCGACCCCCTCGGCCGCGTACTTGGCCAGCGTGGCACCCGTGACGATGCTCTCGTCGTCGGGATGTGCGTGCACCATCATCAGTCGCCTGTCAGTCACATAACGAACGATACCGGCCACATCGGGACACGGCGGGACCTTCGCCCAACCCGTGTCTCCGGGTCGGGGGCACCGCCCGCCCTCCCGCCCCCGGGACCGCGGGAGCGCGGGAGCGCCGCGTGTCGTGGCTGGTGGGCCGAGGGCACGCCTCCCGCGCGTCCGCGACATGGGACACAATCCCCCTATGAGTTTTCCTCGCCAACAGGCCCGTACCCAACGCTTCACGATCGGTGTTCCGCGCGCGTTCCAGATCTCGCCGGACGGACAACGCGTCGCCTTCCTGCGGGGACGCGACGGAGTAGACACGGGCACGTGCCTGTGGGTGCACGAGACGCAGGCCGGGACCGAGTCGGTGGTGGCCGACCCCAAGGCCCTGGGCGCCGACGACGAGAACCTCCCCCCGGAGGAGCGGGCACGCCGTGAGCGGCTCCGTGAGAGCGGCGGCGGCATCGTGTCGTACACGGTGGACGACGCCTTCACCCGGGCCGTGTTCACCCTGTCCGGGCGGCTGTTCTACGTCGACCTGGTCGGTGACGGCGCCGCACCCCGCGAACTGCCCGCGGTCACCCCCGTGGTGGACCCCCGGATCAGTCCGGCGGGCGACAGGGTCGCCTACGTCAGCGGCGGCGCCGTGCACGTCATCGACGTCTCCGCCGCCGAGGCCGACCACGGGGACCGCGTGATCGTGGAGCCCGACGGCGACCACGTCTCGTGGGGGCTGGCCGAACTGGTCGCGGCGGAGGAGATGGGACGCTACCGGGGATTCTGGTGGGCTCCGGACGGCTCCTCGCTCGCCGTCACCCGCGTGGACGAGTCCGCGGTGAACACCTGGTACGTGTCCGACCCCGGCCGCCCCCACCAGGAGCCGACGGCGCTGCGCTACCCGCCCGCCGGGGGCGTCAACGCGGATGTCCGCCTGGCGGTGTTCCCGGTCGGCTCGGCGGGGGCCTACCGGCGGGACGGCCGCCCCTCCCCCGCCTGGGTCGAGTGGGACCGGGACGCCTTCCCCTACCTTGCGACGGTCGGTTGGACCAGCGGCCCCGACGGGAACCCCACCGTCGTCCTCACCGCGCAGGACCGCGGCCAGCGTGCGCTCGCCCTCCTCAGCGCCGACCCCGCGACCGGCCTGGTCGCCGAGGTGCGCACCGACACCGACGACGTGTGGGTCGAGCTGATGCCGGGGGTGCCCGCCCACACCGGGTCGGGGGAGCTGGTGTGGATCGCCCGCGAGTCCGCGTCCGGCGAGCGCCGCGTGTACGTCGGCGGCGCACCCGTGAGCCCCTCCGACGTGTACGTGCGCGGGGTCGTCGACGTGGACGGCGACCGGGTCCTGTACACGGGTTCGCCCGTGGAGAACCCGGGTGACGTGTCCCTGTGGCTGGTGGACCTGGCGACCGGCCTGTCGGCTCCGGTCGAGTTCCCCGGGCACGGCAGCTCCCTGGACGCCGACCCGGGCGCCCACGGCGGCCTGCGGTCGGGACGGCTGCGCGGCGACACCCTCGTCGTCCAGCACCGGTCGATGGACTTCGCGGGCGTGCGCACGGTGGTCCTGCGCAACGCCGGCACCGAGACGCGGCGGGCGCACTCCGAGATCCCCAGCCTCGCGGAGACGCCCGACCTCCCCGAGCCCCGGGTGGAGTTCTGGCGCGCCGGCGAACGGCGGATCCCGACCGCGCTCGTGCTGCCGTCCTGGTACCACGACGACCTCCGCCGGCTTCCCGTGCTGGTCGCCCCCTACGGCGGTCCGCACGCCCAGCGGGTCCTGAACGCGCGCGGGGCCTACCTGACCGCGCAGTGGTACGCGGAGCAGGGCTTCGCGGTGCTCATCGCGGACGGCCGCGGCACCCCGGGGATCGGTGTGGAGTGGGAGCAGGCCGTCCACCTCGACCTCGCCGAGCCGGTCCTGGAGGATCAGGTGGAGGCCCTGAGGGACGCGGCGGCCCGCTTCCCCTTCCTCGACACCTCGCGCGTGGGCATCCACGGCTGGTCGTTCGGCGGTTTCCTCGCCGCGCTCGCGGTGCTGCGCCGCCCGGACGTGTTCCACGCCGCGGTGGCGGGCGCACCGGTCATCGACTGGGCGCTGTACGACACCCACTACACCGAGCGCTACCTGGGCACCCCCGGGGGGAACCCGGAGGCGTACGAGCGCAGCTCGCTCCTGGAGGAGGCGGCCAAGCTGGAGCGCCCGCTCATGATGATCCACGGCCTGGCCGACGACAACGTGGCGTTCGCGCACACCCAGCGGATGTCGTCGGCGCTGATGGCGGCGGGCCGCCCGCACACGGTGCTGCCGCTGTCGGGGGTGACGCACTCGCCGTCCGACCCGACGGTCGCGGAGAACCTGATGCTGCTCCAGGTGGAGTTCCTCAAGGGGAACCTCCGGGGCGAGTAGCGGCGCGGTCGGCGGCCTCCGGCACCCACCGCCGGGGGCCGGGGCCCCGGGCCTCGCGGCCGGACGGAGCGTCCGCGGGCGGCCCGGGGCTACCCGGGGTCAGGGCGTCGGGTACCCGTCGCCGATCTCCGACTCCTGCGGGACCTCCGCCTCCACGGGCTCGTCGAACTGGATGAAGACGAGCTCGTAGGTGTCGACCCGCGGCTCCCCGGACTCGGCCGGCACCCCGGCGTCCTCCGAGGTGTGGAAGCGCAGGGGGCGGCCGTCCTCCCCGATCCACAGGTCGAACTCCAGCTCCCGTGCGGGGCCGCCCTCCTCGCGGGGCTCCTCGGGGAAGGTCCCGGAGTAGTGGTGGCCGGTGCGGGCCGCCATGTCCCGGTCGCCGACCAGGTCCTCCGGAATCCAGTCCGCGGGCACGGCGCTGACACCCTGGTAGGCGGGCTCCGCCCCCGGTCCGACGGTCAGCTCCATGCGCCGCACCTGGCGCTCCCACACGGAACGGGGCCCGCCCTCCATCGTCTGCGTCCGGGCCTCGTCCCGGTAGAACGCGCGGGACGGGCCGTCGCCCGCCCCCGTGTTCAGGTCCACGAAATGGACCACCTCGGACAGGTCTCCTCCGAGCAGGACGTGCCCGGCGACGATCGCCCCGAAAACGTCCGTCTGGTGGTAGACCGGCTCGGGCTCCTCCGTGTAGACGTAGTCGCGGGAGAGCTGGTCGCCGATGTCGTTGGAACCCTCGTGGTCGAAGCCGACGAAGCTCGACGCCCCCAGCGCCAGTTCGACCGCCTCCGGGACCACCGCCCCGACGTCCTCGGGGTCCGCCGCGACGGCCGTCCCCCCGCCGCCCGCGCCTGGGCCCCCGTCTCCGGCCGCGGACCCGTCACCCGCCGCGGATCCGTCCGCACCGGTCGTCTCCGTACCGCCCCCGCCGGCGCCCGGAACGGACTCCGGGGCCACGAGGAACCACCCGCCGAGGAGCACCAGCACCGCGAGGACCGCCGCCCCCGCCAGCAGCGGGGTCCGGGGCCGGCCCGCCCCGCGCACACGGCGCGGAACCGGCGCCTCGATGCCCCGCCACTCCGTCGCGAGCAGGTCCGGAACCACCCTGGTGGGGTGGACGGCCTGAGGGGAGGGGGCGCCCGCCGGCCCGGCCGCCGGTCCCGGAACACCGGTCGGATGGGCAGGGCCGGCTGTCCCCGGGCCACCGGTCGGGGGGACGGGGCCGTCCGGCGCCCCTCCGTCCTCCGGCGGCAGCGCCCCGACCGGCGCGCCCGCGCCCGTGTGCCGTACCCGGGTCGCGCTCCAGCCGTCGGTGATGCGGGCGAGCGCCTCGTCGGCCGTGGGGCGCTCCGCCGGGTCCTTGTCGAACGCGCCGCGCACCACGTCCGCGAGTTCGGCGGGCAGCCCGTCGAGGTCGGGCCGTTCGTTGCGGATCCGGTAGGACACGACGTCGACCGGCCCGGTCCCGAAGGGGTCGCGCCCGGTGGCGGCGAAGACGACCAGCCCGGCCCACGCGAACATGTCCGACCGCTCGGTGGCGGCCTGCCCCTCGTACTGCTCGGGCGCGATCCAGCCGGGCGTCCCGAGGAGCCCTCCGGTCCGTGTGAGGGCGGTGCCCTCCATCGCGCGGGCGATCCCGAAGTCGAGCACCTTCGGGCCGTCCGGGGCCAGGATCACGTTGCCGGGCTTGAGATCGCGGTGCACCACCCCCGCCCCGTGGACGGCGACGAGCGCCTCGGCCAGCCCGGCCGCGAGGGCGACGAGCATGCCGCCGGCGAGCGGCCCGTTCTCCCTCACGTACTGGCGCAGGGTGCGTCCGGGCACGTACTCGGTGGCCATCCAGGGGGTCTCCGCCTGGACGTCCGCCCCGTGGAACGCCGGGGCGCAGGTGGCGCGCACACGGGCGACCATGCCGACCTCGCGGGCGAACCGGGCGAGGAACTCCGGGTCCACGGCGAACTGGGGGTGGATGACCTTGACGGCGGCGCAGGTGCCGTCGGGCGCCAGCCCCGCGTACACCGCGCCCATGCCGCCGGCCCCGATCCGTCCGACGACCCGGTAGTGCCCGAGCTGCCGGGGGTCCGTCTTCTCCGGTGGGGTGATGCCGGGGGGCAGGTGGTGGAGGCTGAACGGGGGTGGGGTTCCTGGGAGCACGCGGGCGCCTTCGTGTCGGAGGGTGGGGCGGGAGGCCCGGATCGGACCTCCCGCCGACGGCGGACGGAAACGGGGGCGGGCGGGCCCGGGCGTGGCGGGCCCGCTTCGGTGACGGGACCGGTCAGGCCCCGCCCCGGTGGACACAGCTGTTCGCGAGGACGCCGTCGACGGGTGAGAGGTCGTGCGGCCCGAACGGGGACCCGCCGGGGAACGTGGCGCCCCCGTCCGCGGCGTGGAGGCAGAAGCCGCCGGAGTAGTCCACGGCGACCCTGCCCTCCGCGTCCGCGACGTCGGAGGGCAGGTAGTAGACGGCCCTGGTCCGGATCCCCTCGATTCCGATCATCGGGAGCTCGACGGTGGGGTTCCGGGGGCTGAGCACGTAGGCCAGTCCCGCCCCCTGGCGCTCGAACTCCAGGGACCCGTGTTCGGGCCGGATCTCGTCGACCCACCCGAAGTCGCTGGTGCGCAGCTGGATCTCGCCGAAGTCCGGCAGGTACTCCACCGTCGCCGCCATGGCCATCCAGTCGTTGGAGAAACCGCCGTCCGAGGCGAAGGTGATCGACAGCTGGTCCAGCGGTTCGCCGTCGCCGCCCTCGGGCACCAGCGTGCGGGTCAGCACGGGCGCCTCGGAGGACGGCTCGACGACCACGCTGCCGTTCTCGTACAGGTCCCGGTAGGCGGCCGGGGCTCCGTCCAGCTGGCCGGAGGCGTCTCCCGGCCCGGCGCCGGCCGAGGTCGTCCCCGTCCCTCCCGCCGGGTCCTCCCCGCCCTGCCCTGGCCCTTCCCCGGCACCCTCCCCGGCGGCCAGGTACCCGGCGCCGGTCCCGGCGAGGACCACGAGCGCGACCGCCGCCGAGGCGACCGCCAGCGGTGTGCGGTGCCGCACCGCCCACGGCCTCCGCCGGGGGGCGTGGGCTCGCCAGAGCTCGATCCCACCTCCCGGTTCGGCGGACACGCCGGACCACGCCCGGCCCATGGCGCGGTCGGCGCCGTCCGCGTCCGCGGTTCCGGGGCCCTCCCGGAGGAGCGCGGCCGTCGCGGCCATCGCCCCGGCCGCGTCGGGACGGCCGCCGGGGTCCTTGTCCAGGGCCCTGGCGAGCAGCCCCCTCAGGTCGGCGGGGACCCCGTCCAGCTCCGGCGGGTCGGAGAGGATGCGCGACGCCATGACGTCGGGGCCGCCCGCACCGAAGGGCCCCCGGCCCGTGGCGGCGAAGGCGACCAGACCCGCCCACGCGAACATGTCCGAGTGGGGGCCGGCGTCCTGCCCGAGGTACTGCTCGGGCGCGATCCAGCCGGGGGTCCCCACGAGCCCGCCGGTGCGGGTCAGGGCGGTCTCCTCCACCGCTCGGGCGATCCCGAAGTCCAGCACCTTCGGGCCGTCCGGGGCCAGGATCACGTTGCCGGGCTTGAGATCGCGGTGCACCACCCCCTCCGCGTGGACCGCGCCGAGCGCCTCGGCGACACCGCAGGCGAAGGCGGTCAGGTGCGGACCGGTCAGCGCGCCCCTGGCCCTCACGTGCGCGTCCAGGGTGAGACCGGGCACGTACTCGGAGGCCAGCCAGGGGAGGTCCGCCTCGGTGTCGGCGCCGAGGAAGCGCGGCACGCAGGCCGCGCGGACCCGGCGCACCAGCGAGACCTCGCGGGCGAACCGGGAACGGAAGTCGGGGTCGGCGGCGAACGTCCTGTGCACGCACTTGACCGCCACCCGGTTGTCGTCGTCGTCCAGTGCCGCGTAGACCACGCCCATGCCGCCCGCCCCGAGCCGTCCGACCAGACGGAACGGGCCGACGCGGTCCGGCTCGCCCGCGGCGAGGGGGGCCACCCCCTCGGGGAGCGGTGGGGGCACGGGACCGTGGCCGGCGGGAGAGGGGGGAGCGCTCATGACTGCGGGCAACCTTCTGGCGTGGGGGTGCGGCGTGCCGGGCGTGGTCGGGCTGTCTCCTTCCGCGACCGGCACCGAGCTTAGGACACCGGCCCGACGGGGGTCCCCCTCCCGACGCGGGCTCCGCCCCGCCCCGTCCGACGGCGCGACCGCCGGAGCGGACTCCGACCGGACCGCCTCCGGGCCCGGAACGGCGCTGCCGCCGCCGGGCCCCACCCGGCGGGAGGAGCGCGGGCACCGGGTCTAACCTGGCGTCATGCGTTCGTATGCGGCGCCGCTCGCCTTCGCGGCCGACCTGATCTGTGTGCTCGCCTTCGTCGTGATCGGCAGGATCGACCACGAGTCCGGCACCGCCCTCGCGGGGATCTGGGGCACGGCGTGGCCGTTTCTGGCCGCAACGGCCCTGGGCTGGGCCGTCACCCTCGCCTGGAGGTCTGCTGGCCGGATCTGGCCGGTCGGCGTGTTCGTCTGGGCCGTGACGGTGGCGGGCGGGATGGCGTTGCGCGTGTTCACCGGCGAGGGGGCGCCGCTCAGCTTCGTCGTGGTCACGTCCCTGTTCCTCGCGGCCACCATGCTCGGCTGGCGCGTGGCGGCGCTGCTCGTCGCGCGGGCCCGGGGGGACAGGCGGCAGGGCGCCGCCTGAGGGGGACCGCCCGGGTTCCGCCGCGGAGGCGGTCCCGCCGCCGCGGCCGTCGTCACCGGCGCGAGACCCGGGAGACCCGGGCGGGGGACGCCGTGCTCCACGGCTCCGCGCACGGCGGACCACCGGCGCGCAGCCCCGCGGGGACACCGGCCCGTGGTCTCCTCACGCCGGGACCGGCGGCTCTCCCCAAGGAGGTGACGGGGGTTCGTAAGCTGGAACGGATGAACGAGCACCCCGCACCCCAGGCCACCCTCCCCTCCGCGGCCGCGCCCGCCGCGCCCGACGGCAACGGCGAGGACGAGGCACGCGAGGTGGGGGTGGGCCCCTGGTCGGGCCCCTGGCCCCAGGGCGACCACTACGACCCCGAGCTCCTGGCCGGCGGCGACCGCCGCAACGTCGTGGACCACTACCGGTACTGGCGGCGCGAGGCGATCGTCGCCGACCTCGACGCGGTCCGGCACCCCTTCCACGTCGCCGTGGAGAACTGGTCGCACGACTTCAACATCGGCTCGGTCGTGCGCACCGCCAACGCGTTCGGGTGCGCGGCGGTCCACATCGTGGGCCGCCGCCGGTGGAACAAGCGGGGGGCCATGGTCACCGACCGCTACCAGCACGTCCACCACCACCCCGACACGGACGCCCTGGTGGCGTGGGCCGGGGAGCGCGGGCTGCCCCTGATCGGGATCGACAACCTGCCCGGCGCGGTGCCGTTGGAGACCTACCCGCTGCCGCGCGACGCCGTGCTGGTGTTCGGGCAGGAGGGGCCCGGGCTGTCGGAGGAGGCGCGGAAGGTGTGCCGGGCGGTGCTGTCGATCGCCCAGTTCGGTTCGACGCGGTCGATCAACGCCGGCGCCGCCGCCGCGATCGCGATGCACGCCTGGGTACGGGCCCACGTGTTCGACCAGCCGGTGGCCGGAACGCCCGCCGCGACACCCACCACCGCACTGCCGTGATGGTTCCGTGATCTACCATGTGCGAGAGGCCGCCCCCTACCAGAGAGCAGTGCGAATGATCGTCACCTCCGCAGCCCGTCCCGCCACGATCGACGACGTCGCCGGCATCGCCCGCGTCCTGAGCAGGTCCGCCCACGACGACCCGTTCTTCCGCTGGCTGTTCCCCGACGACGAGCTCCGTATGGCCAGGACGCGGCGCTTCTTCGCCCTGACCGCAGGGTTCGGCTACGTCCCCGCGGGCGACACCCGGGTCGCCGAGACCAGGGACGACCCGGAGTCCGCGCCGGTGGTGCGGGGGGCGGCGCTGTGGGCGCCGCCCACGGCGAACCCCGAGGGGCAGCTGGTCTCGCTGCGCACATGGCCGCACTGGGGTTCGCTGGTCGGCCGGTCGCGCATCACCGCGTTCGTGCGGGTGTTCGCCGAGTGGAAGCTGGCCGCACCCCAGGAACCCCACCTGTACCTGGCCACCCTGGGGGTCGATCCCGTGGTCTCCGGAACAGGCGTGGCGGGCGCCCTTCTCGCCGACGGGCTGGACCGCGCGGACTCCGAGGGGATCCCCGTGTTCACCCAGACCCTCGACGACAAGGCCGTCGGCTTCTACGAGCGGTTCGGCTTCCGCGTGTCCCGCGAGGTGGAGAGCCCGGACGCGGGGACCCACTACTACCTGCTCCGCGACCCCTCCTGATCCGCGGCGGGGCCGGGGGCGCCCGGCCTCCGTGACGGGGCCGGGCCCGGCGGGTCTGTCGGAATCTTCCTGGAAAACACCCCACCAGTGACGATTCGGCGATCTACCATGAACGGTGACCAGAGCCCCGTGACGAGGGAAGAGGCACCACCCGTGACTCCCACGGCATCGGCGCGGGCCGTCCGCACCGCGACCATGAACGACGTTCCCGGAGTGGCCCGGGTCCTGGGGCGCGCCTTCCAGGGCGACCCGTTCTTCCGCTGGTTCTTCCCCGACGAGAACCTGCGCATGGCGCAGACCACGCGCGCGTGCGCGCTCATGGCGGGGTTCGGCTACGTCCCCAGCGGTTACACCACGGTCGTCGAGCGCCGTGAGGACTCCGCGCGCGGACCGGTGGTCCGGGGCGCGGCCCTGTGGGCGCCGCCCGGCGCGTCCTCGGAGGGGTTCGCCGTGATGCTCCGCTCGCTCCCCCACTGGATCCACCTGGTCGGCCTGTCGCGCCTGCCCGAGATCGCCCGGTACACGGCCGAGCTCAGGGCGGCGGCCCCCGACGAACCGCACTGGTACCTGTCGATGCTGGGAACCGACCCGGTGGCACGCGGGACAGGAGTGGGCGCGCACCTGCTGCGCGCGGGCCTCGCCCGCGCCGACGCGGACGGCGTCCCCGTCCACCTGGAGACCATGAACTCCGCGAACCTCGGATACTACGAGCGGTACGGCTTCCGGGTGGTACGGGCGATCAACGACCCGCGGGCCCCGTCGGCGTACTGCATGGTCCGCCCCGCGGCGTCCTGAGGCGGGCGCCGTCCGGCCCCTCGCGGCAGGCGTCCCCGATCCCGCGGGCAGGCGCGTCCTGTCGCCCGCGACCGCTCACGCAGCCCCAGCCGTCTCCGCCCCGACCGGGACCGGGACACGCGACGGGGCCGCACCCCGCAGGGGTGCGGCCCCGTGTGACCGGACCGGGGTGTTCCCCCGGAAGCGGTCGCGCCTAGCCGATGCCCTTGCTGAGCGAGCCCAGCAGGTCACGGTTGAGCTGGGAGATCGTGTCCAGCGGGATGCCCTTCGGGCAGACCGCGGCGCACTCACCGATGTTGGTGCAGCCGCCGAAGTCCTCCTCGTCCTGCTGGTTGACCATCTTCACCACGCGCGACGCCCGCTCCGGCTGCCCCTGCGGGAGCATGCCGAGGTGGGTGACCTTCGCGGCGGTGAACAGCATGCTGGACGCGTTCGGGCAGGCCGCCACGCACGCGCCGCAGCCGATGCAGGTCGCGGCGTCGAAGGCGCGGTCGGCGTCCGGCTTCGGGATCGGGTTGGCGTGGGCGTCCGGCGCGGTACCCGTCGGGGCGCTGATGAAGCCGCCCGCCTGGATGATGCGGTCGAACGCGCCCCGGTCCACGACCAGGTCCTTCACGACGGGGAACGCCGTGGCGCGCCACGGCTCCACCGTGATGGTGTCGCCGTCCTTGAAGCTGCGCATGTGCAGCTGGCAGGTGGTGGTGCGCTCGGGACCGTGGGCCTCGCCGTCGATCACGACGCCGCAGGCTCCGCAGATGCCCTCGCGACAGTCGTGGTCGAACGCGACCGGGTCCTCGTTCTCCAGCGTGAGCTTCTCGTTGAGGACGTCGAGCATCTCCAGGAAGGACATGTCCGGCGAGACGTCGGTGAGCTTGTAAGTGACCATGCGACCTTCGTCGTCACGGCCCTTCTGGCGCCACACGCGCAGGGTGATGTTCACTTGTAGCTCCGCTGCTTCATCTCGACGTACTCGTACTCCAGGTCTTCCTTGTGGAGCACGGGCTTGCTGTCCACGCCACCGAACTCCCAGGCCGCGACGTAGGCGAACTCGTCGTCGTGACGCAGGGCCTCCCCGTCCTCGGTCTGGCTCTCGGAGCGGAAGTGACCGCCGCAGGACTCGCGCCGGTGCAGGGCGTCGATGCACATGAGCTCGCCCAGCTCCAGGAAGTCGGCCACGCGGTTGGCCTTCTCCAGAGCCTGGTTGAACTCCTCGTTGGCCCCGAGCACCTTGACGTCGCGCCAGAACTCGGCGCGCAGCTCGCGGATGAGCTCGATGGCCTTGCGCAGGCCCTCCTCGTTGCGCTCCATGCCGCAGTAGTCCCACATGATGTGGCCGAGCTCCTTGTGGAAGGAGTCGACGGTGCGGGAGCCGTTGATGGAGAGCAGCTTGTCGATCCGCGCGGTCACGTCCGCCTTGGCCGCGACGGCCTCGGGGTGGCTCTCGTCGATCGGATCGAAGGGGCCGGCCGCGAGGTAGTCGTTGATGGTGTTCGGCAGGACGAAGTAGCCGTCCGCCAGACCCTGCATCAGCGCGCTCGCGCCCAGGCGGTTGGCGCCGTGGTCGGAGAAGTTGGCCTCACCCGTCACGAACAGGCCCGGGATGGTGCTCTGGAGGTCGTAGTCGACCCACAGCCCGCCCATCGTGTAGTGCACGGCCGGGTAGATGCGCATCGGGAGCTCGTACGGGTTCTCTCCGGTGATGCGCTGGTACATGTCGAAGAGGTTGCCGTACTTGGCCTCGACCGCGTCGCGGCCCAGGCGCCCGATGGCGTCCGCGAAGTCCAGGTACACGCCGAGGCCGCCGGGGCCGACGCCGCGGCCCTCGTCGCAGACGTTCTTGGCGGCACGGGACGCGATGTCACGGGGCACCAGGTTGCCGAAGGACGGGTAGATGCGCTCCAGGTAGTAGTCGCGCTCCTCCTCGGGGATCTGGCGCGGGTCCCGGTCGTCACCGCCCACCTTGGGCACCCAGATTCGGCCGTCGTTGCGCAGCGACTCGCTCATCAGGGTCAGCTTGGACTGGTAGTCGCCGCTGACCGGGATGCAGGTCGGGTGGATCTGCGTGTAGCAGGGGTTCGCGAAGTGCGCGCCCTTGCGGTGGGCGCGCCACGCGGCGGTGACGTTGGAGCCCATGGCGTTGGTCGACAGGAAGAACACGTTGCCGTAACCGCCGGTGGCCAGGACCACGGCGTCGGCGAAGTGCGTCTCGATCTCGCCGGTGACCATGTCACGGGCGATGATGCCGCGCGCCTTGCCGTCCACGACGATGACCTCGAGCATCTCGTGGCGCGTGTTCATCTGGACGGTGCCGGCCGCGATCTGCCGCTCCTGCGCCTGGTAGGCGCCGATGAGGAGCTGCTGACCCGTCTGGCCGCGCGCGTAGAAGGTGCGGGACACCTGCACGCCGCCGAAGGAGCGGTTGTCCAGGAGGCCGCCGTACTCGCGGGCGAACGGGACGCCCTGGGCCACGCACTGGTCGATGATCTCGACGCTGGCCTGCGCCAGGCGGTAGACGTTCGACTCGCGGGAGCGGAAGTCACCGCCCTTGACGGTGTCGTAGAACAGCCGGTAGATGCTGTCGCCGTCGTTGCGGTA
This sequence comes from Nocardiopsis codii, assembly GCF_036327455.1. Lineage (NCBI taxonomy): Bacteria > Bacillati > Actinomycetota > Actinomycetes > Streptosporangiales > Nocardiopsidaceae > Nocardiopsis > Nocardiopsis codii. The sequence goes on from NZ_JAUZMY010000003.1 coordinate 16,768, forward strand.
GTTCTTCGCGGCGTTGATGCCGCCCTGCGCGGCGATGGAGTGCGCGCGCCGGGGGCTGTCCTGGTAGCAGAACGAGGTGACCTTGTAGCCCGCCTCGCCCAGGGTCGCGGCCGCGGAGGCGCCGGCGAGGCCGGTGCCGACGATGATCACCGAGAGCTTGCGCCGGTTCGCGGGGTTGACCAGCTTGGCGCCGAAGCGGCGCTTGTCCCAGCGCTCGTTGATCGGTCCCTCGGGGGCCTTCTCGTCCCGGATCGGGGCGCCCTCGATGTACAGGTCGTTCTCAGACAATTAACTCACCAGTCCAAAGGTGACCGCCAGGGGCGGAAGCAGGAAGCCGACGGTCACGACCACGGCGATCGCCACGGCGACCGCGTTGATCTTGCCCTGGCGGCTGGCCTTGTTGAGGCCGAGCGTGGCCATCCCGCTCCACACACCGTGCCGCAGGTGGAAACCGACCGCGATCACGGAGGCGACGTAGAACAGCGTCACGTACCAGAACTCGGGCTGGAAGCCGTTCACGAGCCGCTCGAACGGGCTGTCCGACTTGCCGCCGGGAGCGATGACGTTCACCGTCAGGTGCAGGATGTGGAAGATCACGAAGAGCGCGATGAGCACGCCGCCGTAACGCATGGTGTACGAGGCGTAGGTGCGCTGCACCCGCTTCTTCACCTGGTAGCGCTCGGTGCGGGCCCCGCGGGCGCGGATCGTGAGGACCGCGGCGGAGTAGATGTGGATGAGGATGCTCGCCAGCAGGACGATGCGCGCGATCCACAGGAAGCCGCTCTCGGGCAGGAGCGGGTAGCCGAGCTCACGGAGGCCGTGCGCGTAGCCGTCGAAGGCTTCCTGGCCCGAGAAGACTTTCAGGTTGCCGTACATGTGCGCGATCAGGTACAGCACAAGGATCACGCCGGTGACCGCCATCGCGGACTTGAGCGCCACCGTGGACCTGTAGGCCGTAGATCGCTTCTTGGTCAAGGTACTGTTCGCCACAGCCTGCCACTTTAAATTCGAGTTCACCCTGACGTCCAAGTCATCAGGACCCTGGTGTCCATAGACGTAGGCTATGAAGCATGCAGTTCCAGCAGCTGGCGTACTTCGTCGCCGTGGCCCGCACACGCCATTTCACCCGCGCAGCCGAGCTTTCACGCGTCGCCCAGCCGAGTTTGAGCAAACAGATCCGCAGTCTTGAGCGGGAGTTGGGCGCGCCGTTATTCAGTCGTGCCCGGGGAAACATCACACTCACTCCGGCGGGCGAGGCGCTGCTTCCGCTCGCTCAGCGCATGCTCACGGACTTGGAGACGGCCCGCCGGGAGGTGGCGGAGCTGGCCGGCGTGCGCCGGGGCCGGGTGCGTCTCGGCGCGACCCCGTCGCTGTGCGCGGGGCTGCTGGCGGACGTGCTCGCGGACTTCCATACCCGCTTTCCCGGGATCGAACTCCAGGTGGAGGAGAGCGGTTCGCGCGACCTCATCCGCGACCTGGGGCGGGGCGAGCTGGACCTGGCCCTGATCATCCTGCCGCTCCAGAGCAGCGACCCCGACTTCTCGACCACGCCGATCCTGCGCGAGAACCTGGTCGTGGTGAGCCCGATGTCGCAACCCTCCCCCAACGGGAGGGCGTCGATCCGCATCACGGAGCTCCGGCAGCGGGCGCTGGTGATGTTCCGGCGCGGCTACGACGTCCGGGAGGCGACGCTGCGGGCGTGCCGGGCGGCGGGATTCGAGCCGGACCTGGCGGTGGAGGGCGGGGAGATGGACGCCGTCCTGCGGTTCGTGGAGGCGGGGCTGGGGCTGGCGGTGGTGCCCAGCATGGTGCTGAAGAACCGGCCCGGCCTGCGGGGGACGCCGCTGGCCAGGCCGCGCCTGCTCCGGACCGTGGCTCTGGCGCGGCGCAAGGACGTGGAGCCCTCGCACTCGGCGGACGCGTTCCGGCGGCACTTCAACGAGTACCTGCTGGGGATGTCGAAGGAGGACCTGGGGCCGGACCTGGAGGTGCTGATCTCGGACGCGGGCGCGGGCGGACCCGAGGAGGAAAGGCTCTCCGGCAGGAATGCCGAGGAAAGCAACTGAGCGTCCGCCGAGGGGACACAGGGCAATATCGCCCCCACCCGCCACTCAGTTGTCAAAAGCAACGAACATGACATTCATGGACGTTCATTTGCTTTTAATGACAAAAGGCCACAAATAAAATGCTAAAAGTGGCCTATTTCACATAGGCCTCCCAGGGGTTTCTCCGAAGCCGGGACGTGACCGTGATCACAACGTCCTAACGTTGCGTTGCAGACCGGTCCTACAGCTTCTCCCGCAGCCGTCCAGCACTCACGGAGAGCGTTCACCGCCGGGGAACGGGGTCCCGCCCCCGTTCCGGTCCCGACGGCGCCCTCTCCACAGGAGGTGGAGACCTCGGTGACCCCGAACGACAGCGCGCGCCCCGGCGGCGTCCGGGCGCGCATCCCCCGACGAACCCTGCGCACCGACCGATGGTGGCTCAGCCCGGTCCTCACGACCCTGGGCCTGGCCACCTTCGTCGTCTACGCCACCCTCAGGGTGCTCCAACAGGACCACTACTGGGTGGCGGAGCACCACTACCTGACCCCGTTCTACTCACCGTGCCTGGCCCAGCAGTGCGCACCCGAGGCCGCGCTGTTCGGGCGGCTCCCCTTCGAGTTCCCGCCGCTCATCCCCTACGCCCTGCTCAGCCTGCCGTTCCTGCTGCTGTTCCGGGTGACCTGCTACTACTACCGCAAGGCCTACTACCGGTCGATCTGGCAGGCGCCCACCGCGTGCGCCGTCCGCGAGCCGCACGCACGCTACACCGGTGAGACCAGGCCGCTGATGCTCCCCCAGAACGGCCACCGCTACTTCTTCTACGTCGCCCTCGCCATCACCCTGGTCAACACCTGGGACACGGCGGTCCCCTTCTTCCACGGGACGGACGGCGGCTTCGGCATCGGCCTCGGCAACCTGATCATGGTCGTCAACGTGGTGATGCTCTGGGGCTACACGCTCAGCTGCCACTCGTGCCGCCACATCATGGGCGGGCGCCTGCGCAGCTTCGACCGGCACCCCGCCCGCTACTGGATGTGGAGCCGGATCTCGACCCTGAACAACCGGCACATGTACTTCGGCTGGTTCAGCATCGCGTCCCTGATCGCCACCGACGCCTACGTCGCCCTGCTCGCCGGCGGCGCCATCACCGACCTGAGGATCCTCAACTGAGCCCCGGGGAGGGCCGTCCCCTGGAAAGGCACACCCACATGCCCCCCACAGCAGACACCGGCATCACCCGGTACACCTACGACGTCGTGGTGATCGGGGCGGGCGGAGCCGGGCTCCGCGCCGCGATCGCCGCCCGCGAGCAGGGCAAGCGCACAGCGGTGATCTCCAAGTCGCTGTTCGGCAAGGCCCACACGGTGATGGCCGAGGGCGGCGCCGCCGCCGCTCTGGGCAACGCCAACCCCGACGACGCGTGGCGCGTGCACTTCCGCGACACCATCCGCGGCGGCAAGTTCCTCAACGATCCGAGGATGGCGGAACTCCACGCCCGCGAGGCGCCGGAGCGCATTCTCGAACTGGAGCACTGGGGGGCGCTGTTCGACCGCACCGAGGACGGGAGAATCAGCCAGCGCAACTTCGGCGGCCACGAGTACCCGCGGCTGGCGCACGTGGGCGACCGCACCGGGCTGGAGATGATCCGGACCCTCCAGCAGCGGATCGTCGCACTCCAGCAGGCCGACGCGGCCGAGCTGGGAGACCCGGAGGCCCGGCTGCGGGTGTTCGCCGAGACCGCGGTCACCGAACTCGTCACCGACGGGGGAAGGGTCGTCGGCGCGTTCGGCTACCGCCGGGTGGACGGCGGGTTCGTGGTGTTCGAGGCGCCCGCGGTCGTCCTCGCCACCGGCGGCATCGGCAAGGCGTTCCGCACCACGTCCAACTCCTGGGAGTACACCGGGGACGGCCACGCCCTGGCCCTGCGGGCCGGGGCCTCCCTCATCAACATGGAGTTCGTCCAGTTCCACCCCACCGGGATGGTCTGGCCGCCGTCGGTCAAGGGCATCCTCGTCACCGAGTCGGTGCGCGGCGACGGCGGTGTGCTCCGCAACTCCGAGGGCGCGCGGTTCATGTTCGGCTACGTGCCGGACGTGTTCCGCTCCCAGTACGCGGAGACCGAGAAGGAGGCGGACGGCTGGTACGACGACCCCGCGAACAACCGCAGGCCTCCGGAGCTGCTGCCCCGTGACGAGGTGGCACGGGCCATCAACAACGAGGTCAAGGAGGGGCGCGGCTCACCGCACGGCGGCGTGTTCCTGGACGTGTCCACGCGGCTCCCGGCCGAGGAGATCCGCCGGCGGCTGCCGTCCATGCACCACCAGTTCAAGGAGCTGGCGGACGTGGACATCACCGCCGAGCCCATGGAGGTGGGGCCGACCTGCCACTACGTGATGGGCGGGGTGCGGGTGGACGCCGACACCGCGGCCTCCGACGTGCCCGGGCTGTACGCCGCCGGTGAGGTGGCGGGCGGCATGCACGGCTCCAACCGGCTCGGCGGCAACTCGCTGTCGGACCTGGTGGTGTTCGGCCGCCGCGCGGGCCTGTCCGCGGCCGCGTACGTGGACGGGCTGGGCGGCGGGGGAGTGCCGAGGGAGGCCGTGGACCGGGTCGCGGCCGAATCAGCCAGGTACGCGCTGGACTTCCTCAAGCAGGGCGGCGGCGAGAACCCGTACACACTGCACTCCGAGCTCCAGGACACCATGAACGACCTGGTGGGGATCATCCGGCGCGGGCCGGAGATGGAGGACGCCATCGGCCGGCTGGCCGCCCTGGAGGAGCGGGCGCACCTGCTCAGCGCGCCCGGGGACCGCGTCTACAACCCGGGATGGCACCTGGCGCTCGCCCTTCCCAACATGATCCTCGTGTCGCGGGCGATCACCGCGGCCGCCCTGGAGCGCGAGGAGTCGCGCGGCGGGCACACCCGGGACGACTTCCCGGCCATGTCGGCCGAGTGGCGGCGGGTGAACCTGGAGGTGAGGGCCGACCGGGCCGACCGGGTGGCGCTGTCCCGGCGCCCGGTCGCCGACATCCCGGCCGAGCTCCTCGCCCTCTTCGAGCGCGAGGAGCTGTCCAAGTACCTGACGGAAGCGGAGCTGCCCGAGGAGGGCCGGTCATGAGCGAGCGCGTGTTCAGGGTGTGGCGGGGTTCCGGCGAGGGCGGACTCGCCGAGTACCGGGTCGAGGTCAACGAGGGCGAGGTGGTGCTGGACGTCCTGCACCGGCTCCAGGCCACGCAGACCCCGGACCTCGCGGTGCGGTGGAACTGCAAGGCGGGCAAGTGCGGCTCGTGCTCGGTGGAGATCAACGGGCGGCCGAGGCTGTCGTGCATGACCCGCATGAGCGTCTTCGACGAGGACGAGGTGGTGACGGTGACGCCGATGCGCACCTTCCCCGTGGTCCGGGACCTGGTGTGCGACGTGTCGTACAACTACCGGAAGGCGATGGAGATCCCGTCGTTCACCCCGGACCCGAAGTCGTCCCCGGGTGACTTCCGCATGGCGCAGGTGGACGTGGAGCGCTCACAGGAGTTCCGCAAGTGCATCGAGTGCTTCCTGTGCAACAACGTGTGCCACGTGATCCGGGATCACGAGGAGAACAAGGAGCACTTCTCGGGTCCGCGCTTCCTCATGCGGGTGGCCGAGCTGGAGATGCACCCCGAGGACACCGCCGACCGCCGCCTGATCGCGCAGGACGAGTTCGGCCTGGGCTACTGCAACATCACCAAGTGCTGCACGGAGGTGTGCCCGGAGGGCATCCACATCACCGACAACGCCCTGATCCCGATGAAGGAGCGCGTCGCCGACCGCAAGTACGACCCGCTGGTGTGGCTGGGCTCGAAGATCGGCGTCCGCCCGAAGGACACGCCGATCGTGCCCAACCTCCGCCCACCGACGGACGGCTGACCCGGGACGCCGTGGTCCGACGACGGCCGCCGGGGGCCGGCCCCCGGTGGTCGTCGTGCGCGGCCCTCCCCCGGCACGGCGGGGGCGGCGCACGGCGGGATCAGCGGGCCGCCGACCCCTCGTCGGGGCACGGGGACGGCGGCCCTGCGGCTGTCCCGAACAGCCGGCCCGCGTGTCAGAAGCCCCGCGCGGCCCAGGAGTCCAGGTGTTCGGCCGCCTCGGCGATGGTCGTGGACTCGCCGTGGCCGGGGTGGACGACCGTCTCCCCCGGCAGGTCCACGAGCTGGTCGCGGATCGAGGAGATGATCGTGGGGAAGTCGGAGAAGGGCTGCCCCGTGGCGCCCGGACCGCCCGGGAAGAGGGTGTCCCCGGTGAAGACCGCGCCCAGTTCCGGCGCGTAGAGGCACACGCCGCCGGGGGTGTGGCCCGGGGTGTGCAGGATCTGGAGTTCGACGCCCCCGGCCAGCAGCGCCTCGCCGTCCAGCAGCGGGGCGTCCGGTTCGCGGTGCGGGTGGGCCTGGTGCCACAGGTCCGCGTCGTCGGGGTGCAGCAGGATGGGGCAGTTCGTGAGGTCGGCGAGCGCGACGGCGGCGTTGACGTGGTCACTGTGCCCGTGGGTGGACACGATGGCCATCAGCTCACGGTCGCCGAGACCTCGCGCGATCGCCTGGTGGTCGTGCGCGGCGTCGATCACGATCGCGCTGTCCTCGTCACCGACGATCCACACGTTGTTCTCGACATCGAACTCGCCGCCCTCCAGGCTGAAGATGCCTGAGGTACGCAGGCGTTGGATGGGAGGAAGCACGCTCACAGGGCTCATCACCTGACGTCTTGTGGGCCGGTACGGCGGTTCCGAGCCTATCCCTCCCGCACCGCCCGCACATGCCGGTTCGGTAAGAGGGGAGTGAGAGTCAGAGCCCCGTGGGCTCGAAGTTGCGGCGCAGCGCGTAGGGCTGGATGAGCCCGAGCCCGTGCGCGTGACGCGCCCTCACCCTCACCACCTGGAGGCCGTCCTCGTCGGCGAGGCTCTCCGCCAGGCTCTCGTCGATGAGGACCGTGCCGGGGCGGGCGAAGGAGGTCAGTCTGCTGGAGCGGTTGACGGTCGTGCCGAACACGTCGCCGTGGAGGGTGAGCACCGGCCCCGCGGCCAGACCGACCCGCACGTCGGGCACCTCCACATGGGTCTTGACCCCGGAGGCGAGGCGAAGGGCGATGTCGGCGGCCTCGGCCGGGGAGTCCGCCACGTAGAGCACCTCGTCGCCGAGGGTCTTGACGACGCGCCCGCCGCCGGAGGCGACGATGTCGGCCGCGGTGGCCTCGAAGCCCTCCACCACCCCGGCCAGCTCCACCTCGTCCAGTTCGCGGCTGAGCGTGGTGAAGGAGACCAGGTCGGCGAAGCCGACGACCAGCGGGTAGTAGTTGGGCACCCCGTCGTTGCCGTTGGACATCACGGCGAGGGTGCGGGCGGTGGAGGCGGAGAGCTGACGGCGCCAGATGTGCAGCAGGAGGCGCTCGACGTCGGGCAGCAGCTCCTTGACCTGGTTCATCAGGGGGGTCGCCGAGTCCACGCCCTCCTTGTATATGAGCGTGCTCAGGATGCTGGTCTGCCAGTCCGCGAGGCGGGCCATGGTCTGGCCCATCGCGCGGGCGAATCGGACCACCCCCTCCTCGTCGAGGATTCCCTCCTGGAGCAGGCTGTTGGCGATCCTCAGCGACTCGACGTCGCTCTCTGCGAAGGTGATCGTCTCGTCGCCCTGGTTGGGGAATCCGAGGGCGCGCCAGATACGTCCGGCGAGTTCGGGGTCGGCACCGGCGAGCTCGATCGCCTGTTCCCTGGTGTAGACCGGTTCGCCGCCCAGAAGGGCGGCCTCGATCGCTTTCGGGTCCGGACGCGACGGCATACGTTCTCTTTCACGGATCATCCCCGGATGGCGGGGAGCAATCACCTGGTCACCGTGCCGGGACGCGGCGCGGATCACCTCCAGCTTACGCCTGTGGCCACTCCCCGGTAGGGGGTGGGCGCGCACCGGAGGCGAATGGTCACCTCTGGGGTCCCGCCGGGTACTCCGGCCGCTGGGCGATGTTGACCTGTCTGTAGATCTCCGCCTGGAACCACTCGGGTCTCGGCACCCGGCGCAGGACCATCCCCTCCTGCTCGGAGGCCGACTGTACGGACAACGTTCCGTACCGCATGATGCGTTCCCACAGGGAGATGTTGAAGGCGACGTCGTTCACCCGGGTCAGGGGCATGTCGCGGCCCTGTTTGGAGATGAGGCCCTCGCGCACCATCAGCCGCCGGTTGGAGAGGATGTACACGGTGGTCGCCCACTTGAGCACGGGGACGAGCCAGAGGACCAGCGCGGCGACCAGTCCGACGGCGACGACGACCCCGGCGGCGATCAGGCTCCAGTCCTGGTCCCAGGGCACGAACCACAGGGCGACACCGGCGGCGGCGACGATGGCGAGGAGTGCCGCGCACTCGCCCGCCAGCAGGGTCCAGTGCTGGCGGACGACGTGGACGAGCTCCTCGTCGTCGGAGAGATAACGGTCCGCGATAGCCATAACGGTGATGATGGCACAAGGCGGTCGGCCACGGGAGTGCGCGGAAGCCCTCTTGTGGACGACGGCGACCGCCGCTCCGCCGTCCGGGCGCACGCGGACGGCCCGGCCGGCGGGCCCTCGGGCGTGTCCCGGTCAGTCGCCCGGGCGCACGTGGACGACGTCGCCCGCGCTCAGCGCCCGCTCCCCGCCCGGCCCCCGCACCAGCAGGCGCGCCTGCGAGTCGACCCCGGTCGCGGTCCCGTCCAGGGTCCGGCCCCCGGGCAGGTGGACCCGTACCCGGCGCCCGACGGTGGCGCACATGTCCCGGTAGGCGGGGGCCAGGCCGCCCGCCTCGGCATCGCCGCCGGCCGCGTCCCACTCGGTGTACAGCTCCTCGAACTCCCCGAGGACGGCGGCGAGCAGCGCGCCCCGGTCCAGGGCGGTGGAGCCCTCCCCCCGCAGGGAGACGGCGTTGTCGACGGGCAGTTCGGAGCGCGACTGGGACACGTTCACGCCGATGCCGACGACCACGGCCGGGCTCCCCGAGGAGAAGTCCACCTCGGCGAGGATCCCCGCGAGCTTGCCGTCGGCCCGGCCCGCCCCGGCCCGGAGCCCCGCGGGGACGATCACGTCGTTGGGCCACTTCAGGGACGCCTTCACCCCGGTCAGACGGCGCACCGCTCCGACACCCGCCACACCCATGAGCGGGGACAGCCAGCCGAGCGCGGAGACGGGCGCGGCGGGTCGCACCAGGAGGGACACGGTGAGGGCGGCGCGTGGGGGAACGCTGAACCCGCGCCCCAGCCGCCCCTTCCCCGCGGTCTGGTGCTCGGTCACCAGGACGCTCCCGTGCGGGGCCCCGGCCGCGGCGCGCGCGGCCAGGTCGGTGTTGGTCGACCCGGTCTCGGGCAGCACCTCGATCCGCCGCCACAGGCCTCCCGGCCGGACGAGGGCGGCTTCGAGCGCCGCGGTGTCGAGCGGCGGTCTCGGGAAGGGCTCGGGTTCGCTGGTCATACGCCCATTACAGCAGCGCCGGAACCCGCTCCGGAAACCCGAGTGGGGCAGAGGACGGCCGGATACTCTGGAACAGGCACATCGGTGATCGTGCGTTGCTACGTTCAGCTACTGGAGGTGACGCGGCAGATGAGTATCGCGGCGGTGGAACCCGAGGCACTGCTCTCCTGGCAGTTCATGTTGCGCACCTGGGAAGAACTGGATGTGCCCGAAGGATGTCGGGCCGAGATCATCGAAGGCGCGCTCATCCTCGTGACCCCACCTAAGCCCGAACACAGCCAGATCGTATGGCAGGTCAACAAGGCCCTCACCCGCGAGATCCTGCGCGAGGGCAGTCGGATCGGGGAGGCCGAGGTCCACCAGACCGTCGATGTGCGTGTGCCGCTTCGGAGCGGCCTGTACATTCCCGATCTGCTGGTCCTCCCCCGTCCCGTGCTGGAGTACGACCCGGAGAACCTGGCCGCCGAAGCCCTGCTGGTGGTCGAGGTGACCTCCAGGAGCACCGCCGACCGGGACCGCGGACCCAAGCTCTGGGGCTACGCGCACGCGGGCGTCCCCCTGTACCTGCTGGTGGACCGTTGGGACCCCGAGACGGGCAGGAGCGAGGTCACCCTCTTCTCGGGCCCGGAGAACGGCCGGTACACCAGCGCGACGAAGGTGCCGTTCGGCAAGGAGATCCGGCTGCCCGCGCCGTTCGACCTCACGCTGGACACCGGGGGGTTCCCCGCCTGACGCACCGTGCCCGCCGCGGAGGCGTGCGGGGTCAGCCGGTGTTCTGCAGCCCGGCGGCGACGCCGTTCACGGAGAGCAGGAGCAGCCGCTCCAGGTGCTGCTGGTCCTCCTCGGAGAGCGAGTCGGCCTCCTCCCCCCGCAGCGCCTCCAGTGCGCGCAGCTGAAGGTGGGACAGCGCGTCCACGTACGGGTTGCGCAGGTCCACGGCCCGGGACAGGACGGCCCTGTTCTCCAGCAGGCGGCTGTGCCCGGTCACCCGCAGGACCAGCCTGCGCGTGAGGTCGTACTCGTCCAGCACCCGCGCGGTCAGCTCCGGCCTGCCGCCCAGCGCCAGGTAGCGCTCGGCGATCGCGCGGTCGGTCTTGGCCAGGCTCATCTCCGCGTTGTCGAGCAGGGACGCGAACATCGGCCACTCGCGGTAGGCGGCCTGGAGGGCGGACACGTCCTCGACGGCGGCCAGGCCGGTGCCGAGTCCGAACCAGCCGGGCAGGTTGACCCGGGTCTGCGTCCAGGCGAACACCCACGGGATCGCGCGCAGGTCGCCGAGTCCCCGCGCCGCCCCGCGCCGCGAGGGGCGCGAGCCCAGCCGCAGCTCGCCGAGCTCCTCCAGGGGGCTGACACGGGAGAACCACACCGCGAAGTCCTCGGCGTTGATCAGGTCGAGGTAGGTCTCCTGGGCGGCGCCGGCGATGGTGTCGGCGACCCCCCGGAACCTCTCCTCGGCGGAGCGCTCCCGCTCCTGCACCGCGTCGGTGGAGGCCATGAGCACCGCGTGGCCGACCTGCTCGATGTGGCGGCGGGCGATGGCGGGCTGCCCGTAGCGGGCGAAGATGACCTCGCCCTGTTCGGTGACCTTGAACCGGCCCCCGACCGATCCCGGGGCCTGGGCGAGCAGGGCGCGGCTCGCGGGTCCGCCGCCGCGGCCGAGCGATCCGCCCCGGCCGTGGAAGAGGGTGAGCCGCACGTCGTGCCGTTCCGCCCACGCGGCCAGACGGGCCTGGGCGTCGTAAAGCCGCAGGGTGGCGCTGACCGGTCCGACGTCCTTGGCGGAGTCGCTGTAGCCGAGCATGACCTCGAGACGGCGGCCGGTCCGGTCCAGCCTGCGCTGGATCTGGGGCACCTTCAGCATGCCGTCGAGCACGTCGGGCGAGGCGTCCAGGTCGGCGCCGGTCTCGAACAGCGGGATGACGTCGAGGACGGGCATCCGCTCGGGCGGGAGGGCGTAGGAGGCGAGTTCGTGGACGGCGGCGACGTCCTCCGCGGTGCGGGTGAAGCTGACGATGTAGCGGCGGCAGGCCTCCACGCCGAAGCGCTCCTGGATCCAGGCGATCACCCGGATGGTCGCGAGGACCTCCTCGGTGCGCTCGGAGGGGGCCCTGCCCGCGCGCAGCTCCTCCAGGGCGGCGGCGTGCACCTCGCTGTGCTGGCGGATCTCCAGTTCGGCGAGGTGGAAGCCGAAGGTCTCCGCCTGCCAGACGAGGTGTTGGAGCTCCCCGTAGGCCTGGCGTACGGCACCGGCGTCGACCAGGGAGTCCTGCACGGTGCGCAGGTCGTCCAGGAAGGCGTCCGCGTCGGGGTAGGCCAGGTCTGCGTCGCGTTCGCGGGTGGCGCGCAGGCGGGCGGTGGCCAGCAGCAGGAGCTGGCGGTGCGGCTCGTTGGGCGAGCGTTCGCCGATCTCGGCCATCAGGGCGGGGTGCCCGGCCCCGGCGGCGGCCAGCGCGTCGAGCAGAGCCGGGCTGCCCGGGGTGAGGTTGGAGTAGGCGGTGAGGGTGCGGGCGACGCGGTCGGCGGCCTTCTCCAGTCCGCGCAGCACGTGCTCGGACTGGATGAGCATGGCCTCGCGGGTCACGTCGTGGGTGACGTACGGGTTGCCGTCCCGGTCGCCGCCGATCCAGCTCCCGTAGCGGACGAACGGTGTGGCGCGCGGGGCGCGGACACCGGTGCCGTCGGGGTCGATGGCGGCGTCCAGGGACCGGTAGACCTGCGGGATGACGGAGAAGATGGTCTCGTCGAACGCGGCGAGGGCGGTGCGGACCTCGTCGAGCGGGTCGAGCCGGGTGTAGCGCAGCTGGGAGGTGCGCCAGAGCAGGTCGATCTCCTCCAGCAGGAGGCGGTGGGCCTCGGCGGCGGCACTGCTGCCCTGGTGGGAGGCGTGCCAGGCGTCGAGGTCGGCGCTGATCCTCTGGATGGAGGTGGAGACGGCGCGGCGGCGGGCCTCCGTGGGGTGGGCCGTGAGCACGGGGTGGAACTCCATCCCGGCGACGAGTTCGTTGAGCCGCTCCTCGCCCCCGTCGTCCTCCCGGATGGCGCGCACGGCCGCGGCCAGGGACTCGCGGGGCGGGTTGGCCGCGTCGTCGCGCTCCCGCAGGGCCCGCATCCGCTGGTGTTCCTCGGCCAGGTTGGCCAGGTGGAAGTAGACCGTGAAGGCACGGGCCACCTGCTTGGCGCGTTCGAGGGGCCAGGCGGCCACGATCTCTGTGATCTGCTCGCCCGTGACGGAGCCGTCGCGGGCACCGATCACGGCGTGTCGGAGCTTCTCGACATCGGCGAGCAGTTCCTCGCCGCCGCTTTCGGCGAGGACCGTTCCGAGCATCTCCCCGAGGAGTTTGACGTCATTCCTGAGCTGTTCGGGAACTTCCTGCCGGGCACTGTCGCGTTCTGCGCTTACCGCTGTCATGCGCCCGACCCTACAGAGATCGCACCCTCCTCCAGGTGCGCGGGGGCGCATTTCCGGCGCACTTTGCCCGGGCGTTAAGCATTGTTGCAAAAGGGAAAGGAGCGAACATTTACTCACGCCGTTCCGGCGTCGGAGGGGCCGCGCCCGCACCCTCCGGAGGCGCCCCGACGGGCCTGTGCCGAACCCCACCTACTGGCGAGTAACCAGGGCCGCGTGCCCCGGATCGACAGACGCGCGGTTAACCTGCGTAGTTATGGCCACCGAAGCCCCAGAACCGCTGTCCGCGGACGAGATCGACATCCACACGACCGCGGGCAAGCTCGCCGACCTGCAACGACGCCGGTACGAAGCCGTCCACGCCGGGTCCGCGCGAGCCGTTGAGAAACAGCACGCCAAAGGCAAGATGACGGCCCGCGAGCGGATCGACGCGCTCCTCGACCCGGGGTCGTTCGTGGAGTTCGACGCCCTGGCCCGACACCGCTCCACGAGCTTCGGGCTGGAGGGCAACCGGCCCTACGGTGACGGTGTCGTCACCGGGCACGGCACCGTGGACGGGCGCCCCGTCGCCGTGTTCAGTCAGGACGTCACCGTCTTCGGAGGCTCTCTCGGCGAGGTCTACGGCGAGAAGATCGTCAAGGTCCTCGACCACGCCCTCACCAACGGCTGCCCCGTCGTGGGCATCAACGAGGGCGGCGGCGCGCGCATCCAGGAGGGAGTCGTCGCGCTGGGCCTGTACGCGGAGATCTTCAAGCGCAACACCCACGCCTCGGGCGTCATCCCCCAGATCTCCCTCATCATGGGGGCCGCGGCGGGCGGACACGTCTACTCCCCCGCCCTCACCGACTTCGTGGTGATGGTCGACGAGACCTCTCAGATGTTCATCACCGGTCCCGACGTCATCAAAACCGTCACCGGCGAGGACGTCTCCATGGAGGAGCTGGGCGGCGCGCGCACCCACAACACCAAGTCCGGTGTGGCGCACTACATGGGCGCCGACGAGCAGGACGCCATCGACTACGTCCGGACCCTGCTCTCGCACCTGCCCGACAACAACCTCGAGGAGGCGCCGGTCCTGGCGCCCGAGGACGACCGAGGCGGCGAGGTCACCGACACCGACCTGGCCCTGGACACCTTCATCCCTGACTCCGCCAACCAGCCGTACGACATCAGGACCGTCGTCGAGGCCGTCCTGGACGACGGCGGCTTCCTGGAGGTCCACGCCCAGTTCGCCACCAACATCGTGGTGGGCTTCGGCCGCGTGGAGGGCCGGTCCGTCGGCATCGTCGCCAACCAGCCCATGAGCTTCGCGGGCTGCCTGGACATCGACGCCTCGGAGAAGGCCGCGCGCTTCGTGCGCACCTGCGACGCCTTCAACGTCCCCGTCCTCACCTTCGTGGACGTGCCCGGCTTCCTGCCCGGCACCGACCAGGAGTGGGACGGCATCATCCGGCGCGGCGCCAAGCTGCTGTACGCCTACGCCGAGGCCACCGTTCCGCTGATCACCGTGATCACCCGCAAGGCCTTCGGCGGCGCCTACGACGTCATGGGCTCCAAGCACCTGGGCGCGGACGTCAACCTGGCGTGGCCCACCGCCCAGATCGCGGTCATGGGCGCCCAGGGCGCGGTGAACATCCTGCACCGGCGCACCCTCGCCGCCGCGGACGACGTCGAGGCCGAACGCGCCCGCCTCGTCGGCGAGTACGAGGACACCCTGCTCAACCCGTTCTCCGCCGCCGAGCGCGGGTACGTGGACGGCGTCATCATGCCCTCCGAGACCCGGGACCAGATCTCCAAGGCCCTCAGGGCGCTGCGGAACAAACGCAAGCAGCTGCCCCCCAAGAAGCACGGGAACATCCCGCTGTGAGCGCGCCGAGCAACGCTCCGCACCTGGTCGTCGTCAGGGGCGAGCCGACCGCCGAGGAGGTCGCGGTCCTCACCGCGGTCCTCACCGCGCGGGCGAACGCCGCCCGCGCCGCCGACGACGCGCCCGCGGAGACGCCGCGCCCCTCGGGGTGGAGGGACCGCTCACGGGGCGTGCGCGCCCCGCTGCGCCCCGGGCCCGGCGCCTGGCGCCTGAGCACGAGGTGACGTCCTCCGTGCCCCACCACCACCCAGACGTCGCGGGGAGCGGCCGGTGCGCCTCCGCCCCACGCCACAGCAGAAGGACTTCCCACCGTGCGTAAAGTACTGATCGCCAACCGCGGCGAGATCGCCGTGCGCATCGCCCGCGCCTGCGCGGACGCCGGTCTCGGCAGTGTCGCCGTCTACGCCGGGCCCGACCTGGACGCGCTCCACGTCAAGCTCGCCGACGAGGCCTACTCCCTGGGCGGGTCGACCCCGGCCGACTCCTACCTGGACATCGCCAAGCTCCTGGCCGTGGCCGCGACCTCCGGCGCCGACGCCGTCCACCCCGGCTACGGGTTCCTGGCAGAGAACGCCGACTTCGCCCAGGCCGTCATCGACGCCGGGCTCACCTGGATCGGCCCTCCCCCCTCCGCGATCACTGCCCTGGGCGACAAGGTGCAGGCCCGCCACATCGCACAGAAGGTCGGCGCGCCCCTGGTCGCGGGCACCCCCGACCCGGTGGAATCGGCCGAGGAGGTCGTGGCCTTCGCCGCCGAGCACGGGCTGCCCATCGCGATCAAGGCCGCGTTCGGCGGCGGCGGGCGCGGGCTCAAGGTCGCGCACACCCTGGAGGAGGTGCCCGACGCCTACGAGTCCGCGGTGCGCGAGGCCGTCACCGCGTTCGGGCGGGGCGAGTGCTTCGTGGAGCGCTACCTGGACAGGCCCCGGCACGTGGAGACCCAGTGCCTGGCCGACACCCACGGCAACGTGGTGGTCGTGTCCACCCGTGACTGCTCGCTCCAGCGCCGCCACCAGAAGCTGGTGGAGGAGGCCCCCGCCCCCTTCCTGAGCGCCGAGCAGACCGAGAAGCTCTACGCCGCGTCCAAGGCCATCCTGGCCGAGGCCGGGTACGTGGGCGCGGGAACGTGCGAGTTCCTGGTGGGAGTGGACGGCACCATCTCCTTCCTGGAGGTCAACACCCGCCTGCAGGTCGAGCACCCGGTGACCGAGGAGGTCACCGGCATCGACCTGGTCCGGGAGATGTTCCGCGTCGCGGACGGCGAGGAGCTGGGCTTCGGCGACCCCGAGGTGCGCGGCCACTCCTTCGAGTTCCGCATCAACGCCGAGGACGCCGGTCGCAACTTCATGCCGGCGCCCGGCACGATCACCGAGCTGAAGCTGCCCGGCGGCCCGGGGGTGCGGGTGGACACCGGCTGCGAGGCCGGGTTCACCGTCCCCCAGGCCTTCGACTCCATGGTCGCCAAACTCATCGTCTCCGGGCGCACCCGCGCCGAGGCGCTGCAGCGCTCCCGTCGGGCGCTGGCCGAGTTCGAGGTGGGCGGGATGCCCACGGTGATCCCGTTCCACCAGGCGGTCGTGGCCGACGCGGCGTTCGCGCCCGCCGACCCCGAGCAGCCGTTCGGGGTGTACACACGGTGGATCGAGACCGAGTTCGACAACACGATCGAGCCGTGGTCGGGCTCGCCCGGTGAGGCGGGGGAGCCGGAGCGCGAGACGGTCACCGTCGAGGTGGGCGGCAAGCGGATCGACGTCGTGCTCCCCGCCGGGCTGGGCGCTTCCGCGGCTGCCGCTTCCGGCGGTGACGTCCGCAGGAAGCGGGCCTCCCGCAAGAGCGGGCCGGGTGCCGCCGCCGCGAGCGGTGACTCCCTGGTGTCGCCGATGCAGGGGACCGTGGTGAAGGTGGTCGCCCAGGAGGGCCAGAGCGTGGCCGAGGGCGAGACGGTCGTCGTGATCGAGGCGATGAAGATGGAGCAGCCGCTGACCGCCCACCGCGCGGGCGTGGTGAGCGGCCTGAAGGTCTCCGCCGGGGAGACCGTGGGCAACGGCGCCGTGGTCTGCGAGATCAAGGACGCCTAGGGCCCGGAGACGGGAACACGGGGGGCGCCGAGGCCGGCGTCTCCCCCTCCGTCACCGCGGCTCCGGCCCGGATCGGTGTCGGGGTCGCGGGGGCACCGACCCCGCGGCGCCTCCTGCGGACGGTGAATTCCCCGTACCCGCCCCGGCGCCGCCGCGTGATCCTCGCCGCATCCGGGTGGAGGGGGTCCGCGCAAACGCCCACGGTGTCGACAGTGTGACCTCTGGGACAGGAAGACGTCGACACGCATGTATGGAATAAGTAAGAGATCGAGGCTATTGTCCTTGATCGTGACGAACATCTGGGGACTGACACGACGATGGCACATCGACCTGTGCCGTCGCGGCTGTCAGGCGTGTAGATAGGCCCGCGCGCGCCCGTCCGGGCAGCGCGCCGCCCCACCCCTCCCAGCCGTCACCTTCCCTCGGTGATCCCGCCATTCCCCGAGCCGGACCCACGTCCCACGACACAGACCGTGTCGTCGTGCGCGCCTCCGGCTGCCTTCATCACCTGGAGTCACATCCCGTGTCCGATCAGAGCACCGACGCGCCCACGAAGCGCAGAGGCTTCCGTTTCCCCTTCGCGGCCCAGGTCCTCCTCGGCCTGGTCCTCGGCGTCGTCCTCGGCGTCGTCGCCTTCCAGATCGGCCCGGTCGGCGAGGAGGGTGAGCCGAACTGGCTCGCCGTCACCCTCCAGACCATCGGCTCGACCTTCGTCACCCTGCTCCAGACGATCGTTCCGCCGCTGATCGTCCTCGCCGTCATCTCCTCCATCGCCAACCTGCGCAACGTCACCAACGCCGCGCGGCTGGCCTGGAAGACCCTGCTGTGGTTCGGTATCACCGCCCTGGTCTCGGTGGCCATCGCCATCGTCCTCGGCCTGACCATCCGGCCGGGCCTCAACAGCGCGGTCGACGCCGCCAGCGCGGCCGACCCGTCCCGCACCGGCTCCTGGCTGGCGTTCATCGAGAGCATCGTCCCGGCCAACTTCCTCGGCCTGGCCGCGAACACCTCCGCCGCCGACGACGGCACGCTCAGCACGTCGCTGGGCTTCAACGTCCTCCAGCTGATCGTCATCGCGATCGTCCTGGGCATCGCCGCCGTGAAGGTCGGCAAGGCGGCCGAGCCGTTCATCAACTTCACCTCCTCCGCGCTGGAGGTCGTGCTCAAGGCCCTGTGGTGGGTCATCCGCCTGGCCCCGATCGGCACCGTGGGCCTGCTGGGCAACGCCGTGTACAGCTACGGCTGGACCACCATCGGCGCCCTCGGCAAGTTCACGCTCACCATCTACATCGGCCTCGCCCTGGTGCTGTTCGTCGTCTACCCGGTGGTCACCCGCCTCAACGGCCTCTCCCCGTCGAAGTACTTCAGCGGTGTCTGGCCCGCCGTCCAGCTCGCCTTCGTGTCCCGCTCCTCCATGGGCACCATGCCCGTCACGCAGCGCGTCACCGAGCAGAACCTGGGCGTCCCGCGCTACTACTCCGCGTTCGCGGTCCCGTTCGGCGCCACCACCAAGATGGACGGCTGCGCCGCGATCTACCCGGCGATCTCGGCGATCTTCATCGCCCAGTTCTTCGGGGTGGACCTCAGCGTCACCGACTACCTGCTGATCGTGTTCGTCTCGGTCATCGGCTCCGCCGCGACCGCCGGGACCACCGGCGCGACCGTCATGCTGACCCTGACCCTGTCCACGGTGGGCCTGCCCCTGGAGGGCGTCGGCCTGCTGCTGGCCGTCGACCCGATCCTGGACATGGGCCGCACCGCGGTCAACGTCGCCGGCCAGGCGCTGGTCCCCGCCATCGTCGCCAAGCGCGAGGGCATCCTGGACCAGGCCCGCTACGACGCCAGGCCCGACGCCTCCGGCTTCGTGCCTCTCGACGAGCCCGCCGCCACCGTTTCCGAGTCCGCCGAGTCCGGAGCGGACGACGCCGACGAGGGCGCCGAGCGGGAGACCGCGGCGAGCGGCACACCCGCCAAGGGCTGACACACGCGCCTCCCTGTCGACGGGGCCCGCCGGAAGTCTCCGGCGGGCCCCGTCGCGTACCGGGGCACGCATAGTCTGGTGAGAACGGGCACAGCGGGAACTGTGAGGGACCCTCGTTCGTCCGAGTCAGTGAGGAAGGCGAGAGGAACGACATGTTGCGCCGCTTGGTAACACCCGCAGTGCTGACCGCCGGTATCGCGGCGGCGGTGGTGAGCGCCTCGGTGGTGCCCGCCTCGGCCGACGCGCAGCCGGAGCTACCAGACTCCCAGGCCGTCGTCGAGGAGCTCGAGGGCGACGGCGTCTTCATCGACCCGAGCATCGACGCGATCCCCTCGGCCGAGGAGGGCGCCCTGGAGGCGGCCTCCGCGGACTCGGAGATCCCCGTCTACTACGTGATCCTCCCGTCGGACGCGGTCGCCTCCCAGACCGGTCTCGACGTTCTCATGAACCCGGTCATGGACGACGTCGGCGACGGCGTCTACGCCGTCTTCGCCGGCAACCAGGACTTCCTGGTCCTCTCCCCGAACATCGAGGACACCGCGGGCATCCGTGAGATCGCCGTGCAGCAGGGCGGGGGCAACCAGGTCGACACCCTGGCCGCCGTTCCCGACGCCGCGGCGGAACTGGAGGCCTCCGAGGCCGCCGGCGCCACCTCCGGTCTGGTGCTGCTCGGCGTCCTCGTCCTGGTCGTGGCAGCGGGCGCCCTCTTCGTCCGCAACAGCCGCAAGAAGCGCGCCGCCGAGAAGGCCAAGCAGCTCCAGGAGATCAAGCAGATGGCGACCGAGGACGTCGTCCGGCTGGGCGAGGACGTCTCCCGGCTGGAGATCGACGTGTCCAAGGTCGACGACGCCACCCGTAGCGACTACTCGCAGGCCATGGACGCCTACGACCAGGCCAAGTCGCTGCTGGACACCATCCAGGAACCCGAGCAGGTCCGGATGGTCACCAGCGCGCTGGAGGACGGCCGCTACTACATGGCCTCCACCCGGGCCCGGATGAACGGCGAGGCGGTGCCGGCGCGGCGCGGCCCCTGTTTCTTCAACCCCCAGCACGGCCCCTCCGTGGAGGACGTCACCTGGGCCCCGCCCGGCGGAGCGCCCCGCGAGGTCACCGCGTGTGCCGCCTGCGCCCAGGCGGTGCGCACCGGCGGCCACCCCGACGTGCGACTGGTCGAGGTCGACGGCGAGCGCCGTCCGTACTACGACGCCGGTCCTGCGTACTCCCCCTACGCCAGCGGCTACTTCGGCATGAACATGATGATGGGCATGTTCACCGGCATGATGATGGGCTCCATGATGGGGTCGATGATGGGCATGGGGATGGGCATGGGCGGCGGAGACCTCGGCGCCGAGGGCGACATGGGCGGCGGTGACGACTTCGGCGGGGACTTCGGCGGAGGCGGCGACATGGGCGACTTCGGCGGTTTCGACTTCTGACCCGACCGCGCCGCTCCGAGCGTGGGACACCGAGAGCCCCGGGCTTCGCCCGGGGCTCTTCGCGTGGCCGGATCGGGCCAACCCCTGGCGAGGTAGTTACCCGGTAACTAGTGTGCTGCGTAGTTACCGAGTAAGTAGGGGTCGATCATGTCCGTTCGCCAGGGATTCCTCGCCCTGCTCTCCCACGGTCCCAAGCACGGGTACCAGCTGCGCGCCGAGTTCGAGGCGCGCACCGGGGGCACGTGGCCGCTCAACATCGGGCAGGCCTACACCACCCTGCAGCGCCTGGAGCGCGACGGCCTGGTCACCGCCGTGCGCGACGACGCTCCGGACGCCCCCGAGCGCTACGTCCTCACCGACCCCGGACGCGACGAGGTCGAGTCGTGGTGGCGCAGCCCCGTCACACGCGGAGCCCCCGCCCGGGACGAACTCGCGCTCAAACTCGCCCTCGCCGTCACCACCCCCGGTGTGGACGTCGGGGCCCTGGTGGACGCCCAGCGGGCCGAGACCCTGCGCGGCCTCCAGGACTACACGCGGCTCAAACGGACCGGGGGCCGCCGCGCGGCCGAGGAGGCCGAACCCGACGGCGACCTCGCGTGGCACCTGGTCCTGGACTCGCTGATCTTCGCCGCCCAGGCCGAGATGCAGTGGCTGGACCACGTCGAGGCCCGCCTCTCCCGCGCGGCGGGACGGCGCGGGTCCGCCCCTCCCCCGCCCTCCGGGACCTCCGACTGGCGCCCCGACCGGACCCCGGAGGCGCGCGCGTGAGCGGAACGGGCCCCGAACTCCTCCTGCTCGGCGCCGGCCGGGTCCACGGCCGCGGGGATGCGGCCGTCGTGGCGCTCACCCGCGTCGACCTGTCGGTCTCGCCCGGCGAGCTCGTCGCGGTGATGGGCCCCTCCGGGTCGGGCAAGTCCACGCTGCTCACCCTCGCGGGCGGGCTCGACTCCCCCACCGAGGGACGGGTGGAGGTCGGCGGCCGGGACCTGGCCTCCCTCGACGGCAGGGGCAGGGCCCGGCTCCGACGCCGCCGGATCGGCTACGTCTTCCAGGAGTTCAACCTCATCCCCTCGCTCACCGCCGCCGAGAACGTCGCGCTCCCCCTGGAGCTGGACGGGACGCCCACCCGCACCGCCCGGCGCGAGGCCCGTACCGCCCTGGCAGAGGTCGGCCTGTCCGGAGTCGGCGACCGCTTCCCCGAGCACATGTCCGGCGGCCAGCGCCAGAGGGTGGCCGTCGCCCGCGCGCTGGTCGGCCCCCGGAGCCTGCTCCTGGCGGACGAGCCCACGGGGGCGCTCGACTCCGCCTCCGGAGAGGAGGTCGTGGCGGTCATCCGGGAGCGGGTGGACCGGGGCGCCGCCGGGCTGATGGTCACCCATGACTCCCGGTACGCCGCCTGGGCCGATCGGACGGTGTTCCTGCGCGACGGCCGGATCACCACCTCCACGGGCAGCCGCCTGGGGCTGGAGTCCCTGGTGGGACCCGTGCCGGACGGGGAGGACTGATGGCGGCGCCCCCCATCGCGCGGTGGCGCGCGGCACTGCGCCTCGCACGCCGCGACGCCCTGCGCCACCGGGGCTCGACCGCCCTCGTCGCGGTCGTCATCGCCCTCGTCGTCGGCGGCGCCGTGGCCGCCGGCGCCCTGCTGCGCTCCTCGACCCCCACACCCGAGACGTTCGGCCGCATGATGCTGGGCGAGTCCGCGCAGGCGAGGATCACCTGGCAGATGCCCGGGGTGGTGACCCAGAGTCCGCGCGAGGACGTCGTGCTCGCGGGCAGCGACGCACGGGAGGAGCCGTCCCGCGACGCGTACGAGGACCGGCTCCTGGCCCTGCTCCCGCCGGGATCGGAGCTGGTCGGCGCCTCCTCCGGGGCCGTCCGGGCCACCGCGGGGGACCGGGCGACCGGCGCCCTGGAGGCCCTGGAGGCGGACACCGGCGGGCCGCTCGCGGGGATGTTCGCCCCGGTGTGGGGGAGGGCCGCGGCCGGGCCCGGCGAGGTCGCGGTCAGCCTCGGCCTGGCCCGCCGCCTGGACCTCGCCGAGGGGTCGGAGCTGGAGCTGACCGACGGCGCGGAGGACTCGGCCACCGTGACCGTGGTCGGCGCCTACCGTGCCACCCGGCATCCCGCGGATGTCGTACTGGCCCCGGGAACCCTGGTGGACTCGGGCGGCGCCCTGGAGACGCCCGCCGCCTCCGCCGTCTGGTTCGTCACCGGGGACACCCCGATCACCTGGGACGACGTGCTCCGGATCAACGAGACGGGCTCCTCCGTGGTGAGCCGGGACGTGGTCGCGGCCCCTCCCCCCGACTCCGCCGTCCCCCTGCACTCGGCGCGGCCGTCGGCCGACCGGCCCGACTCGCTGGCCCCGTACGCGGGGTTCGTGGCGGGCGCCTCCCTTCTGGCCTGCCTGATCGTCGGACCGGCGTTCGCGGTGCGCGCCCGGCGCGAGGAGCGCACGCTGGCCCTGGTCGCCGCGCAGGGAGCGGACGCCCGGACGCTGCGCGGGATCGTGCTCTGCGGAGCCCTCGCGACCGGGGCGGTCGGCGCCGCGGCCGGCGCGGTCCTCGGCGCCGGCGGCGCGTGGGCGGTGTCCGCGCTGCTGCGGGCGCGCGGCGACGCCCAGTACCCGGAGCTGGTCCTTCCGGTCGCCGACACCGCTCTGCTCGTGGGCCTGGGCGTCCTCGTGCCCCTGGTGGCGGCGCTCCCTCCCGCCCTGCGCGCGGGGCGGACCGATCCGGCGGCCGTGCTGGCCGGGCGCCCGACCGGACCGCGCGAGCGGGGCCGGGGCCGTGCGGCGCTGTCCGCCCTCCTGCTCCTGTCGGGCGCGCTCCTGGTCGGGACCGGGTTCGCCCTGCCCCGCGCGGACCTGTTCGTACCCGGCGCCGTGGCCTCGGCCCTGGGCGCGGTGCTGTGGGCCCCCACGGGTGTCGGCGCGCTCGCCGGCGCGGCCGGCCGCCTCCCGCTGGCGTGGAGGCTGGCGCTGCGGGACGCGGGACGCCACCGGGAGCGCACGACGGCGGCGGTCACCGTGGTCGCCGCCGCGGTGGCCCTCCTCGTCGCGGTGGCCGTCACGACGGCGTCGGCGGTGGACTTCGAGGGGGCCGAACATCACCCGAGGGCCGCGACGGGGAGCGTCCTGGTGCACTTCCCTGGCCCTGTCGGCGCGGACGACGCGGACGACGCGGCGTCAGCCCTCACGGAGCACCTGCCCGTGCGCTCCCCGGCCACCGTCCTGATGGCGCGGACTCCGCTGTGGGTGCACCCCCTGCCCGACCCCGGCCGGCCCTGCCCCGGCTGGGCGGTGTGGCCGCCGGTGAGCATCCGGACCGAACCGGTGCCGGACGAGGTGCCGCTGGACTCCCCCGACTGCGCGCCGATGAAGCAGAACGGCGACCAGAACCGCCTGCCCTGGTGGGAGACCGAGGGCGGGGTCAACCCGCTGGTCGACGACGGCACCCTCGTGCGGGCCCTGGACCTGCCGGACGCGGAGGAGGCGGCCCGCGCCCTGGAGGAGGGGCGCGTGGTCGTGACACGCGACCTCGACCTGTGGTCGGACGGCAGCGCACGCGTGGAGTTCGCCTGGATGCGCGAGGGCGACCCGCCGGACGGCCCGGGAACCGGGAACGAGGGCCGGGTCCTGGAGGTTCCCGCCGCGGCCGTGGACTGGCCGAGCGCCCAGTACGAGCTGATCGTCCCTCCTGCGCTGGCACGCGAGTGGGGTGTGGAGGCCGCCGCCGTGGGGATGGTGGGCCCGGTCTCCCGGACCCCCTCCGAGGCGGAGGCCGACCGCGCCCGCGCGGCCGTGCGCGAGTCGGCGGGGGCAGACCTGTCCGTGGAGAGCCCCTACTCCTCCCCCCGGACGCGCCAGATGGCCCTGATGCTGGCGCTGGCCGCGGTGGTGGCGACGGGGGCCTGCCTGGTGTCGGTCCGGCTGGCCGCGGCGGACTCCCGTCGGGACGCGGTGGTCCTGGTGGCCGTCGGGGCCGACCCGGGCACCGGGCGGCGGCTGGGCGCCGCCCAGAGCGGCGTCGTGGCGGCGGTCGGCGTGGTCTGGGGAACTGCCGCGGGGATCGGCGTCGGCGCCGCGCGCGTCGCCGCCGAGACCTACCGGGCTGGTTTCGCCAACCCCACCTGGCCCCTGGTCGTGCCCTGGCCCCTGCTGGCCGCCTGCCTGGCGGGGGTGCTGGGGGCGTCCGTCCTCCTCGCCCTGGTCCTCGCACCGTCCCGCTTGCCGTCGGACCGCCGGGCGTTCCGACCGCATCCGGCCAGAACCACTACTCTCAGTAATGGGAACAGGGTTCCATCCGAGGCAGCCGCGACCCACCGGAGCCGCGATGACCGTGCGTGACAGCATCCGCCGACTCCGCCCGGAGTTCCCTCTCCGAACTGACTTTCCGTGACTGGACACAATCGGTCACACCACCCCATTGGATTCACAGATGGGCTGGGGTACAAACGAATTGCAGTACCACGAAGAACCACTTCATCCTGAAAGGAAAAAAGATGTCGAGCCAGACAAGCCCGGGCATTTTGCGCTCCCGAATGGGAACGCGGACGGCCGGCCTGCTGTTCGCCTTCACCCTGCTGATGGGCGGCGGACTCGTCTCCACCGTCGCGACGGCCGCCCCCGCCGAGGCGGCGTGCCGCTGGGGCGCCGCCACCGTCGGTCCGTCCTATTCGTGGGGCCGCACCAACACCGCCGACTGCAGCTACCAGGGCCGCTCCTGGGCGACCCACGGCAGCTACTCGGCCGCCACCGGGTGGACCACGCGCAGCTCCAGCGCCCGCGCGGCGGACAGCTACGGCTCCTACCCCCGTGTGGCCGGATACGCCTTCCGCTAGCACCCGACCGGTCCACGGGCCGCGTCTGCGCCGAACAGCGGGACCGGGCGAAACGCACTCGCCCGGTCCCGCCCCCGGAAGACGCCGCCCCGGACCGCGGGACGACCGAGGGGAACCGCTGACCGCCATGGCGTCGACCACGACCGCACGCGCCCTCTGCGGCGCACTGTTGCTCACGCTCGCCCTCTCCGCCTGCTCGGACCGGGACGCCGAGGCCGAGAGCGCCCTGGGCCCCGGCCTGCTCCGCGAGTTCGAGAGCCTCCGCGAGAGAGCGGCCACCGACTTCGAGCAGGAGGTGCTCGACCGTGCCATCGAGGACGGCGGCATCACCCAGGAGGACTACGAGGAGGCGTTCAACCGGTACACCGAGTGCGCCGACGCGGCGGGCCTGCGGGAGACCTACACCAAGCTCCCCAACGGGCTCTACCAGCTGACCGAGTGGGAGGTGGACGCCGATCCCCGGGACCAGGAGGCCTACGAGGAGGCGACCAACGCCCACATGGAGACCAGCGCCGACTGCGCCGAGGGCACGATCCTGCTGATCGAGAGCGCCTACTCGCTCCAGCTCGGCAACCCCGAGGGCATCGAGGACCCGCGCCAGGCCGCGATCCAGTGCCTGGAGGACGAGGGCCTCGTCGAGCCGGACTCCTACACGCCGGACGAGTTCGACGAGGATCTGGAGGACGCTTTCTCCGGCGCCCCGTTCGACCCTTCCGACGAAGCGACCAACCTGTGTCTCTATATGGCGGGATTCGCCGTCTCCACAGGCTGAGAAAAACGAGGAAAACATGAATAACAATCAGAACCGCATTGTTCGGGCACTCCTCTTCGCGGCCGTCTCGGTATTCGTCGCCGGCGGTTGCTCGGCGGGGGGCGGCGCCACCGAACCGGGCGGATCCGTGACTGTCGATGAGACGGATTCGACCACCCAGGGTGACAATGGGGTGTCCGAGGAGTCCAACGCCGGCGGTGCGGCCGACCTCGGTCCCGAGGGCGACGTCGTGGTGGACTGCCTCGTCGACGCGGGGCTGGCGCCGGAGTCCTACACCGTCGAACAGCTGGGCACCGACATGATGTCCCCGCCCGAGGAGGCCTCCGTCGACGTGGAGAGCGAGGTGTTCGCCGGCTGCATGTCCGAGGCCGGCCTGGAGCACGACTCCGGGGGCGACAACGGCAGCGTGGGTGAGTGATCCTCCCACGCGCCCACCCATCTCTTCCGTTCCGGCGGACCGTCGACGGTCCGCCGACCGACCACGGGAATCGCATGTGAAGACTCGTCCCAGCGGGACGGTGATGCTGTCCGCGGTGCTCCTGCTCGCCGCCGGAGGCACCGCCGGATTCCTGCTCCGTCCCGCAGACCCGCCCGTCGACCTCGCCTCCGCGGCGGACATCGACACGGCTCCGGTCCTCCACGAACCCTTCGACGACGCGCGCAGCGTCGAGGTCGAACTCGTGACCTCTCCCGCGCTCGACCTCGCCTTCGGCGGGTCCGGCCGGGTCACCGCGTCCGCGTGCGTGGACGGGGGAACCCTGTCGTCGGGCGAGGAGGCCGCCCGTGTGAACGACCAGCCGGTCATCGCGCTGGCCACGTCCATGCCCCTGTACCGCGACCTCCACCGGGGGGTGCGCGGGGGCGACGTGCGGGCGCTCCAGAAGGAGCTGGACCGGCTCAACTACCCCGTCGCGGCCGACGGGGTGTACGGATGGCAGACGTCCCAGGCCGTCCGCGAACTCCAGCTGGACGCGGGGATGCGCGATCCCAGCGGCTCCGTCGACCTCGCCCGCGTCATCTGGATGCCCTCCTCCGAGGTGACCTTCGAGGAGTGCGGGGCCGTGCCCGGCTCCGCGGCGTCCGCCGGCGGCACCTTCGCCAGCATTCCCGGCGCGCTGGAGGGGGCGCGCCTCAGCTCGGTCCCCGACCTGGACGTGCCCGGCGAGCGGCGGCTCACCGTCGCCGGGGTCAGCGGACCGATCGACGGGGAGGGGCTGGCGGAGGACCCCGACTTCCTGCGCGAGCTGGCCGACACACCCGAGGCGCGGGCCGCGGTGGCGGGTGAGGGCGAACCCCTCACCGGCTCCGTCGCGCTCACCGAGCACGTGGACGCCTCGCGGGTCCCGCCCGGCGCGCTGTTCGGCGTCACCGGTGACACGGGCTGCCTGCGCTCGGGCGGCTCCCTGCACACGGTCCGGATCATCGGCTCGGGCGTCGGCAGCTCCGTCGTCGTCGCCGAGGAGGACGGTGTCGGCCTGCCCGACAACGTCGACCTGGGTCCAGCCCTGGCCCGGGAGTCCTGCGAGGGGGGCGCGTGAACGCGCGGAGTGTGAGCGCGCGCGGCCTGGGACACCGCTTCGGGGACAACCCGATGCTGTTCGAGGACCTCTCCTTCACCCTGGAGCCCGGACGGATCACCGGGCTGTGCGGCCCTTCCGGCTGCGGCAAGTCGACGCTGCTCTCGATCCTGGCGGGGTGGGTGGACGCCACCGAGGGGAGCGTCGAGACGACCGGGGTGGAGCGCACCGGCTGGGTGTTCCAGAACCCCTACGGAGTTCCGGGGCGCACCGCACTGGACCACGTGACGCTCCCGTTGCTGGCCGGGGGCCGGCGGCGGGACGAGGCCGAGGAGCGCGCCCGCGAGGTCCTGGGCGACTTCCGGCTGGAGGCCGTCGCCGACAGGCCGTTCCGCCAGCTGTCCGGCGGCGAGGCGCAGCGGCTCATGCTCGCCCGCGCCGTGTGCTCCGCGCCCGACCTGCTCCTGGTGGACGAGCCGACGGCTCAGCTGGACCTGCGCACCGCGGAGACGGTCAACGCCACTCTCGGTGCGATCGCCCGGGAGCGGACCATCGTCGTCATCGCCACCCACGACCCGCACACCCGGGACGCCTGCACGCACGTCATCGACCTCCAGGACCGGGTCCGCACCGCCGACTGAACGGCTGCCGCGGGCACGGTGTCCCGTCGCGGTCCGACGCGGCACACGGAACGGGACCGGGCGAAACGCACTCGCCCGGTCCCGCTGCGGCCAGGATAGCGCCTCCGGCCGCCGCTCACCGGCCCCGGAATCGGCGCCCTCTCCACGACCAGACCAGGGAAGAACTCGTGAGAACACACCCCAGGACAGCGCCGCCGACCACGGTGCTCCCCCCACCGGCAGCTCGGGGCGGTGCGGGATGAACGGCCGCGAACTCCTCGGCGAGGTGTGGCGCAACCTGCTCTCCGGCACCACCCGCGCCGCCCTGTTCGGCCTCGCCTTCGCCGCGGTCGTGGGGGCCCTGGCGGTCGCCGACGCGCGCGCGGTCGTGGCTCTGCACCAGCGCGCCGCCGAGTTCGTCGCCGCGGGCGCCTCGGTCCGGGTGCTGAGCGTCGCCGCGAACGTCGACGGCAACGCCTGCGACGCCCTCGGGGACGTCCCCGGGGTCGTGTCCTCCGGGGCGCTCGCCGAGGACGGCACCCTCCTGCTCGCCGCCATGCCCGACAACCCCCTGCCGACCTACCGGGTCACGCCGGGGATGGCGGCGGTGCTGGGTGTGCGCGCGGAGTCGGCGTCGGGGGTGTGGGTGTCCTCCCGGACCGCGGAGACGCTGCGGGCGGGACCGGGGCAGGTCGTGGACACCGACACCGGTCCGGTGACCCTGGCGGGGGTGTTCGACTACCCCGACGACGGACGCGACAGCCGCCTCGGCTACGCCGTCCTCGTGCCCGAGCCCGCGGCCGGGACGTTCGACCAGTGCTGGGCGGACGTGCGCCCGCCGACGGACGGGGCGGACGAGATGCTCCGGTGGGCGGTGCGCCCCGGGGCGGCCCAGGGCCTGTCCGTCACCCAGGGCCAGCTCAACCCGACCCTGGGCGCCGAGTTCGACGGCGCGGCGGAGTTCGCCGGGCGTCCCACCCGGTTCGCGCTGCCCGCGGCGGCCCTGGCCGGGCTGGTGCTGGGCTTCGTCTCGGTGCGGCTGCGCCGGCTGGAGCTGGCCGGTGCGCTGCACGTGGGCGTGTCCCGGGGGGCCCTCCTGGCGGGGGCGGTCCTGGAGACCGCCGCGTGGACACTGGCCGGGCTGGCGCTGGCGCTCTGCTCCCTGGTGGTGGCCGCGCACGTCGGCAACCCCGCGGACCCGTGGGACGCGGTGCTGGTCGACGCGCGCGGACCCGCCGCCGCGGCGCTCGCCGCACTCGCGGGGGCCGCGGTGGCGGCCTCGCTGGTGCGGGAGAGGCACCTGTTCCGCTACTTCAAGGACCGGTGACGACCCGCCTCAGCCCCCGGCGGAATCGGCCCCGTGCAGGTCCTCGATCCAGCGGCACACGGCGTCCGCGGTGTCGGCGGGGGCCGTGTGCGTGGTGTCGACCAGGGTCATCGGCGGTTCGAGGCGGGCTGCCTCGGCGGCCACCCAGGCGGCGAACTCGGCGTTGTCCGCGATCCGCTCCCCGTCCCACTCGCGCCAGGCGGGGCGGGCGCGCAGCCTCTCGGCCAGGGTGTCGGGGTCGCAGGTCAGCGCCAGGTAGTGGATGCCGGTGAACAGGGCGCGCTCGGGCAGGGGCTCGAACTCCGGTGGGACGACGGTCCCGCAGAGCACGACGGGCCGCCCGCTCTGCTGCACCATGGCGGCGGTGCGCAGCCAGGTGGACCGGAAGTGGCGGTGGTGGCCCGCCGGGTCGCGGAGGCCGCTGACCCACAGCAGGTCCTGTTCGAGCACGACGAAGCGGTCCCGGAGGCGTTCGAGCAGCAGGCCGGCGATGGTGGACTTGCCGGTGCCGCTCGGCCCCGAGACGCAGTAGAGGGGCATGCGGAGGAAGGGGCGGGTGTGCCCGCACGAGGCACAGCGCAGCATGGAGACCCCCGCGCCCGTGTCGGGGGTCTCGTCCCACTCCCCGCAGTGTGTACAGATCAGCGGGTGCATGGATGGTCCGGCTGTACTAGTCGAAGAGCTGTTCCAGGAATCCCTTGCGGCGACCGCGGTAGGGACGGGGCGAGTCCCGGTAGCCGCGCGGCGAGTCCTGGTACCCCCCTCGGTAGCCTCCGGGGGAGTCGGGGTAACCGCCTCCGCGCCTCGGGTAGGAGCGGGGCGGGGCCTGGTGGGGGGCCTGGTGCGGGGCCTGGGGGTCGGGGGGCGGGGCGACGCCGTAGTGGCGCTGCTCACCGTCCGCGATGCGCTCCAGCTCTCCCCGGTCGAGGAAGATGCCCTGGCAGCCGTCACAGCGGTCGATGTGGACGCCTTGACGATCGAACGTACGCATGGTGCTTTGGCACTTGGGACAGATCACGTCAAGACATTACTCGATCTGTGTCAAAAACGGTTAAGGATGCCGGGACCACCGCGAATTCCCGCACGCGGCGGCCCCTGCGGGGCGGAGCTGACCGCCCCCTACTCGGGCGAGGCCAGCATCAGCGAGCGGGCGGCCTCGGTCACGCTGCCCGACAGCGACGGGTACACCGAGAAGGTGTGCGCGAGGTCGTCCACCGTCAGGCGCTGCTGCACCGCGATGGACACGCCGAGGATGAGTTCGCTGGCGCGCGGGCCGACGATGACGCCGCCCAGCACGATGCCGGTGTGCTGACGGCAGATGAGCTTGACGAAGCCGTCCGTGACCTCGTTCATCTTGGCGCGCGGGTTGGTGTTGAGCGGCAGGGTGACCGAACGGCCGTCGATCCGGCCGCTGCGCACGTCGTCCTCGCTGGCGCCCACGGCCGCGAGCTCGGGGTGGGTGAACACCGTCGAGGCGACGGTGGACAGCTTCAGGGGGGACACGGCTTCGCCGAGGGCGTGCCACATGGCGATGCGGCCCTGCATGGCGGCGACGGACGCCAGCATGTTCACGCCCGTGCAGTCACCGGCGGCGTACACGCCGGGAACCGTGGTGCGGGAGACCCGGTCGACCTCGACGAACCCGCCCTGCCCCAGCCGGACCCCGGCCTCCTCCAGCCCGAGGCCGTCGGTGTTGGGGATCATGCCGACCGTCATCAGGCAGTGGCTGCCCTCGACGGTACGGCCGTCGGAGAGGGTGACGAGGACGCCCTTCTCGGTGCGCACGACCGACTCGGCCCGCGTCTGGCTGAGGACGGTCATGCCGCGGCGCATGAAGACCTCCTCCAGCACCTCGGCCGCGTCGGCGTCCTGGGTCGGCATGACGCGCTCGCGCGAGGAGACGAGGGTGACGTCGGAGCCGAGCGACTGGTAGGCGCTGGCGAACTCCGCGCCGGTCACACCGGAGCCGACCACGATGAGCTTCTCCGGGAGCTCCTCCAGGTCGTAGATGTGGCGCCAGGTGAGGATGCGCTCGCCGTCGGGCTTGGCGGTGGGGAGTTCACGGGGGTGGGCTCCCGTGGCGATGAGGATCACGTCGGCGCGCAGGCGCTGGTCGCCGACGGCGACGATGTGGGGGTCGACCAGCCTGGCCTCGCCGTTGACGACCTTGATGCCCTCCTTGTGGAGGCGGGCGCCGGTGTCGTCGGACTGTGCCTGGGCCAGGCGTTTGATCCGGGAGTTGATCGCGTCGATGTCCACCCGGACGGGGGTGTCGGCGGTGCCCGGGATGTGGATGCCCAGGCTGTCGGACTCGCGCACGTACGTGGTCCGGGTGGACGTGGCGATGAGGCTCTTGGAGGGG
Organism: Nocardiopsis codii; assembly: GCF_036327455.1. NCBI lineage: Bacteria > Bacillati > Actinomycetota > Actinomycetes > Streptosporangiales > Nocardiopsidaceae > Nocardiopsis > Nocardiopsis codii. The sequence goes on from NZ_JAUZMY010000003.1 coordinate 48,483, forward strand.
ACGCAGTCGGTGAGGACGCAGGATCCGCCGATGCCGTCGCGGTCCACCACCGTCACGTCCGCACCGAGCTGCGCTGCGACCAGTGCCGCCTCGTAGCCCCCGGGCCCGCCACCGATGATCACGACCTTCGTCACTCTGCCTCACTCCCTCTACGTCGGAGCCCCCACGCGCGTTCCCGGTCCGGGCGATAGTCGGGCATGGTGGGGCACCGCCAGTTTTCATCGCTTCCTCCCATTGTCGGCCATGTCAACTGGCGAAATCCTCAGGCACCCCCGGTCAGCGGGTCTACGATGTTGCCCGTGTCCACCTACGCCGCGTACGGAACCAATCTCGATCCCGCGCAGATGGCCCGTCGGGCCCCTCGTTCACCCCTGTTGACCACGGGCTGGTTGGAGGGTTGGCGGCTGACGTTCGGCGAGGGCCTCCCCTCCTCCGCCGGCGCCCTGGCGACCGTGGTGGAGGATTCCGGGCAGCGGGTCTTCGTCGCGCTGTACGACGTCATGGAATGGGACGAACCCCACTTGGACTCGTGGGAGGGCGTCGTGGACAGGGGCGGTTTCGACCCCCGTTCGGGCACGGCCTGCGCGTACCGCAAGGTCACGGTCCGCGCCACGACGACCGACCTGGGGCCCGTGACGGCGTGGGCGTACGTACTCGACGCCTACGAGGGCGGCCTGCCCTCGGCCATCCAGCTGGGGCAGCTGGCCGCCGCGGCGGAGAAGGCCGGGGCGCCCGGGTCGTACGTGTCGGACCTGCTCGCCCGGGAGTGCCTTCCCACCGAGATGTGAGCCCTGCGCCGCCCCGCCCGCCGGGCGCGCGTTGCGTTCCGTCACGGGACGACCACCCGGATATAGCATCCGTCGTGTGAGCGAATCAGAGCAGCGGCCGACGACCACGGGGGACGCGAAGGAACTGGCGGCCGCCGCCGCCCAGGACCTGCTGGCCCGGACCGGCGCCGACAGCTTCGACGCCATGGTGGTGCTCGGATCCGGTTGGGCGGGCGCGGCGGACACGCTCGGCTCCCCCGACATCGAGTTCGACGCGACGGAACTCCCCGGGTTCCACGCGCCCGGCGCGGAGGGCCACTCCTCCAAGGTCCGCAGCATGTGGGTGGGCGACAAGCGGATCGTCGTGTTCATGGGGCGCGTGCACGTCTACGAGGGCTACAGCCCGGCGGAGGCCGTCCACGCGGTGCGCACCGGACTCGCCGCCGGCGCCGGAACGGCCGTGCTCACGGGGTCCGCGGGGTCCTTGCGCGCGGACTTCGCCCCGGGGCAGCCGGTGGTGGTCCGGGACCACATCAACCTGACGTCGCGCTCCCCGCTGACGGGGCCGTCGTTCGTCGACCTGTCCGAGGCGTACAGCCCGCGTCTGCGCCGGATCATCCGCGAGGTGGACGCCTCGCTCGCCGAGGGCGTGTACGCGTCCACGATCGGCCCCCAGTTGCAGACGCCGTCGGAGCTGAACGTGCTGGGCCGGTCGGGCGCGGACGTGGTGGGGCGGTCGCTCGCCCTGGAGACCATCGCCGCCGTGGAGATGGGTGCGGAGGTCCTGGGGCTGACTGTCGTCAGCAACGACGCCGTGGGCTCGGCGCTGGAGCCCTTCGAGGCGGAGCGGGCACTGGAGGTCGTCACACAGAGGGCGCGCAGGCTCGGCGAACTCCTCAACCGGGTGCTCTCACGCGCCTGAGCGCCCCCGCCGGGCGTCGACAGAACAGGGCCCGGCACGTGTGTGCCGGGCCCTGCCGCGCGTGGGACGTCGTGCTCGGGACCCGTTGTCGCGGGGGTCCCCGCGGACCCCGACCGCGTGGGTCGCCCGAAGCATCGCGAAGTGGTGGGGCGCCTCCGACCGGACCCGCCCGGTACCGGCGTGGCGAGCGTACACCCCGAGGCCTTGGGATGGACGGTACCGGCCGTGGTGCGGCCGGAGGCAGTGCTTTGCCCCGGTGTCCTCCGTCGCGCGGAATCCCCGCAGATCCCGTTGGACTCGCGACTCGGACACCCTTCTCTACTTCCCGATATTCAGTTGAACCGCGCGTTGCCCTCGGATCGGGGTTCCGGGCGGATGGCCATCCGCGCGAAGCCCGCCCGCCCGGAACCCTCTCCCTTAGGCATGCCTAACCTAACCAGAACCGGCGGGTTCGCGTCAACCCCGCCCGGGAACACGGCGGACCCGGTCACCCCCGCGGGCGGGGGGCCGGGTCCGGTCGGGTCGGACGCGCCTCAGGCGAGCAGGAACACCGCCACGAGCAGCGCCGCCGCCGCGGCGAGGACCACGATCACCTCGACGGGGACCATCGTCTGCGGCTCGTCCCCGGCCCCGAGCGCGGCGGGGCCCGCCTCGTCGACGTCCCTGATGGGGCCGCTGAGCGGACGGGCCTTGTGCCGTTCGGCGTCCTGGCGCAGCTGGCGCGCTGCCAGGTCGACCGGGCGCATCGTCCTGGGGTCCTCGTCGTCCTGCCCCGGGTCGAGGAAGCCCGAGTCCCGGCGCATGTTGTCCCGGACCCTCTGGCGCTTGGTCTCGCGCAGCGGCCAGGAACGGACGATCCGCCCCGGGGTGTGCACCCGCAGGACGTCGGTGACGTCCACCCACACCACTGCGGGCCACGGCACGAACGTCTCCCGCAGCGGGTTGACGACCCGCAGTCCGCGCTCCGTGGAGACCACCCGCGGGCGCAGCCACGCCAGGTGGACCACCGCGATGCTGGCGACCAGCAGCGCCCCGGCGATCCAGGAGGCCCTCCCCTCGCCGCGCCAGAGCACGTCCAGCAGCAGCAGGACGGCGATGACGATCCAGGCGATCGCCGCCACTCGCGAGAAGGTGGAGTAGTGGCTGGCCGGGTTCTGTCCCTCCATCAGGCCGCCCACTTGAGCTGCGCGAACCCGGGCTTGATGATGCCGTTGATCAGTGCCAGGCGCTCGTCGAACGGCAGGAACGCCGACTTCATGGCGTTGACCGTGAACCACTGGAGGTCGTCCCAGCCGTACCCGAAGGCCTCCGAGAGCTTCGCGAACTCCTCGGAGAGGGACGTGCCGCTCTGGAGGCGGTTGTCGGTGTTGACGGTGACCCGGAAGCGCAGGTCGTGCAGGAGGCCGATGGGGTGCTCCGCGATGGACTCGGCTGCTCCGGTCTGCACGTTGGAGCTGGGGCACATCTCCAGCGGCACGCGCTTGTCGCGCACGTACTGGGCGAGGCGGCCCAGCTGCGGGACCCCGTTCTCGTTCGACGCGATGTCGTCGATGATGCGGACGCCGTGCCCCAGGCGGTCGCACCCGCACCACTGGAGCGCCTCCCAGATGGACGGGAGCCCGAACGCCTCGCCCGCGTGGATGGTGAAGTGGAAGTTCTCGCGGCGCAGGTACTCGAAGGCGTCGAGGTGCCGGGTGGGCGGGTTGCCCGCCTCGGCGCCCGCGATGTCGAACCCGGACACGCCGGCGTCGCGGTAGCGGACCGCGAGCTCGGCGATCTCCGACGAGCGCGCGGCGTGCCGCATCGCGGTCACCAGCTGCCCGGTGCGGATGTTGCGGCCGGCGTCGGCGGCGCGCTTCTCCCCCGTCTCCAGTCCCTCCTGGACCGCCTCCACGACCTCCTCCAGGGTGAGGCCGCCCTCCAGGTGCTGCTCGGGGGCGTAGCGCTGCTCGGCGTAGACGACGCCGTCGGCGGCCAGGTCCTCCGCGGCCTCGGCGGCGACGCGCACGAGGGCGTCACGGGTCTGCATGACCGCGGTGGTGTGGGCGAACGTCTCCAGGTAGCGCTCCAGCGAACCGGAGTCGGAGGCGTCGCGGAACCACCGGCCCAGCTCTACCGGGTCGTAGGTGGGCAGGTCGGTGTAGCCGGCCTCCCTGGCCAGCTCCACGACGGTGGCCGGGCGCAACCCTCCGTCGAGGTGGTCGTGGAGGAGCACCTTGGGCGCCCGCCGGATCTGCTCAACTGTGAGTGGCTGGTTCATGGATTCAGGATGCCACCAGCCCGGGGCGGCCCTCGCCACACCGGGGAGAAGTCGCCGGGTCAGCGGCGGTTACCGGGGGGCGGGCCGGCCCGGACCGCGGACGCGCGGGGGCCGGAGCGGGGCGCGGGCCCGGCCCGCCCTAGGCGAGCGCCTCCTGGCTGTCCGCGCGGACGCCGCGGCCGGCGTCCTCCCCCAGTGCGGTCAGCGCGGTGGTGACCAAGAAGCGGGTCCCCACACCGATCGCGCGCTCGTCCACGTCGAAGGTGCCCCGGTGCAGGTCGAGCATTGGTCCGTCCCAGTCCGGGGAGTGGGTTCCGAGGCGTGCCAGGGCGCCCGGGACGTGCTCCAGGTACCAGGCGAAGTCCTCCCCGCCCAGGCTCTGCGGGGTGGGTGCGGCGGCGTCCGGCCCCAGGGCGAGGGCGACCGCCTCGCGCATGATGTCCACGCTGACCGCCTCGTTGATGGTGGGCGGCACCCCCCGCCGGTAGGTCACCTCGGCCTGGGCGCCGTACGAGGAGGCCACGGACTCCACCAGTTCCCCGATGATGTCGGGAGCGGCGTGCCAGGCCTCGTCGTCCAGGCAGCGCACGGTGCCCTCCGCGACGGCGTCGTCGGGGATGACGTTGGGCGCCGATCCGGCGCTGATCCGCCCCCAGACCAGGCTGAACCCTGCCCGGGGGTCGATGCGCCGGGACAGCGCGGCGGGCAGCTCGGTGACGACCTTGCCCATGGCGTAGACGAGGTCGGCTGTCAGGTGCGGGCGCGCCGTGTGGCCGCCCGGACCCGACAGCCGCACCATGAGCTGGTCGCAGGCGGCGGTGATGCCGCCGGTGCGCAGGCCCACGCGGCCGACCGTCAGGCGCGGGTCGCAGTGCAGCGCGAAGATCCGGTCGACGCCCTCCATGGCCCCGGCGTTGACGACCTCGACCGCGCCGCCCGGAAGCTCCTCGGCCGGTTGGAAGACCAGCCGGACCCGGCCGGGCAGCGCGCCCGCGCGGTCCTGCTGCGCGAGGAAGATCCCCGCCGCCAGCAGGACCGTGGTGTGCACGTCGTGTCCGCAGGCGTGGGCCGCGCCGGGGACGGTCGAGCGGTAGGGGACGTCCTTCTCGTCGGTGAGGGGCAGGGCGTCGATGTCGGCCCGCAGGGCGACGAGCGGCCCCGGCCCGGAGCCGATGTCGCAGATGAGCCCGGTGCCGTGGGGCAGCTCGCGCGGATTGAGACCGACATCACGCAGGCGTTCGGCGATCCGTCCGGTGGTGCGGTGTTCGGCGAAGGCGAGTTCGGGGTGCATGTGCAGGTCCCGGCGGAAGCCGCTGAACTCCCGCTCATGGCGCGCCAGAAAAGCGGTCAACAGTTCCGGCAGGTCACGTCCCTGCATGCGAGGGTCCCCTCTTCATTCACGTCTTGCGTGCACCGGGTCCTCTGATGGCTCCGACCTCCGCGAAGGTGGGACCGCCGCCGTGCAGCTCGGCGGCGAGCATGTCCACGACGTCGTCGAGTGAACCGCCCTCGGCGATGACCGCGCGCTGACGTTCGTAGGAGGCACCCTTGTCCAGGATCTCGGAGACCAGGTCCAGGTCCTCGGCGCAACCCAGGCGGGTCGCGACCGGCTTCAGCTCGCGGACCAGCTCGTACAGGTCGTCACGGATCGGAACGGTGGTTCCGTGCGAGTCCGTGATGACACGAGCGTCGAGTCCGTAGCGGGTGGCACGCCACTTGTTGTCCTTCACGAGCCAGGACGGCGGGCTGGGCAGACCGTACCCGCGGTCGAGCTGGCGATCGAACATCTCCACCAGGCTCTGAGAGAGCGCGGCGGCCATTCCCACCTCGCGCAGGGTGGGAATCCCGTCGAACATCCGGATCTCGATGGTGCCGAAATCCGGGTGCGGACGGATGTCCCACCACACTTCCTTGATAGAGGCGATGGTACCTGCCCTGAGAAGCGTTTCGAGGTATTCCTCGAAAGCCGCCCAGTGCGGCAGGTTCGGAGGCGGCCCCGAGGTGGGGAGCGCACCGAAGACGACGGAGCGCGCGGAGGCCAGACCGGTGTCATGACCACCCCAAAATGGGCTAGAAGCACTCAAAGCAAGAAAATGCGGTAGATACTTCGCAAGTGCATTCACTATGGGCATGGCTTTCTCCTGGCCGCGCACACCGACGTGGACGTGGACTCCACAGGTGAGGATGCGCCTGGCCAGCCACTGCATCTGCTCCACGAGCTCGCCGTACCGTTTGCCGGGGCTGAGCTCCTGGTCCCGCCAGTCGTCGATGGGATGGGTTCCGGAGCAGGTCAGCGTGGTCCCCCAGGGGGCGAGGACCTCCCGCATGCGGTCGATGTTGCGGCCGAGGTCGCTCCTGGCCTCCTCGACCGTCTCGCAGATCCCGGTCACGACCTCCACCTGCGACTGCATGAGCTCGTGCCGCAACGGGGGCGCGGTGCCCTCCGAACTGAGCTCGGGGAGTTCGGAGAGGAGTTTCTGCGCCTCCTGCCGCAGGTGCCGGCTGCGCCGGTCCACGAGTTGGAGCTCCCACTCCACCCCGAGCGTCGCGCGTTCGGATGACGTGAATGCGATTCCCATCTGCCCTCCGAGGGGGGTTCGCCGGCCTTCCTGGCCGACGCACGTTCACGCCCCGGCGAACCGGTCAACCGGGGCAGAGGAGGACTACCCTCCGCACACCACCCGCATACAGGACAAGAGTCTCGCAATAACACGAATTCCCGGGAGGATCGCTCAGTTCACGCGCCGCCCCCGCGACGGTTGCGCAGAGCCCACGCGGCGACCCCCGCGGCACCCGCGGCGCCCATCAGGGACAACGTCCCGGCCAGGGCCCGCTGGGCCCACCTGTGCTCGGCCAGCTCCTTCTCCGGGACCCGCAGGACCGGGACCGGCCTCGTCCAGTCCATCCCGGTCTCCTCCGGCATCGGCAGCGATCCCGTGTAGGGGGGAGGCATCGGCAGCCACGTCGCGGTCCACGCCGCGCTGAACACGGTCAGGCGCATCACCAGGTTGATCCACACCAGGAGCCCCACGAGGACGGCGAAGGAGGCGTAGACCGGATTGCTGAGCGTCCCCGAGAGCAGGAGCGCCGCGGCGGCCTTGAGGATCTCGAACCCGACCGCGCCCAGGAGCGCGCCGCGCCACATCATCCGGATCGGCCGCCCGCTGCCCGACAGGAGCGCGAAGGCCAGCATGAAGATCCCCATGTTGACCGCGACGGCGATCACGAGGGCCAGCAGGCGCAGCGTGAGGTTGGCCGGGAACGAGCCGTCCAGCCCCACCAGGGACAGCAGCCAGTGGGTGGCGGCCTGCGCGACGCTCGTGAACGCCACCGCGAACAGCAGCGCCACGCCCAGCCCGAGCATGACCAGGAGGTCGCCCGCCTTGCGCAGCAGGTAGTTCGGGCCCTCCTTGAGGTTCTTCAGCCAGATCGAGTGCAGCGCCTGGCGCAGCGCCGACACCGAGTTCAGGCCGGCGTACAGCAGGCCCAGCGCACCGATGACGCTCGCGCCCACGCGCGCGTTCGCGATCTGGTCGATCGGCAGCTGGTCCGACAGGCCGGGCAGCACCTCGTCCAGTGCCTTCTGGAGGTAGTCGCCCACCTCCACCTGCATCGTCGCCAGGAAACCGACCGTGGCGAACGCCAGCGCCAGGAGGGGGAAGAACGACAGGAAGGCGAAGTAGGTGACCGCCCCGGCCAGCTGACTGCCGTTGCGGTCGGCGTAGCGCTCGTACGCGCGCACGAGGTGGTCGGTCCCCGGGCTCCGGCGCCGCAGTTCCCAGTAGCCGTCCATCAGGACGTTCCGGTAGTGCCGGGCCGCGCCGGCGGCCCGTTCCCGCACTGAGGCCAAACTCCCTCCCCACACCCGTCCGCCAGTGGACCGCAACCCTAGCGGCGCCGCGCCGACGCCGGGAAGCCTCCACGCCGGGCCGAACACTCCCCCGGTGTGGGCAGACTGGAGGAAACCGGTCAACGGGAGAGGGGCAGCGGTGGGGGGCGCGGGGGCGCGGTTGCGCGCGGTTCTTGGTGTGCGGTCCGCGGGGCCGCTGGGGGCGTGGCCCGGGGAGGCGCCGGACGCCGACGCGCTGGCGGAGGGGTTCCGGGCGCGGTTCGGGGAGGCGCCCGCGGGAGTCTGGCACGCGCCCGGACGGCTCGCGGTCATGGGAGAGCACACCGCCGCCGGCGGGGGCGCCGGCCTCTACACGGCGCTGCCCTGGGGCGTGACCGCGGCGGTCGGCCCCGACCCGGCCCCGGGAGTGAGCGTCGCGACGCTGAGCGGCGCCCTGCGGGCACGCGACACAGCCGCGCGGGCCGCGGCCGACGCGGTGGCCTCCGCGCGCCGGGCGGGCGCGCTGGACGCCTCCGCGGGCCTGCGGGTGCTCCTCGGCGCGGACCTGCCCGCCCACGCCTCCCTGGGGTACGCGGGCGCCGTGGGCGCGGCCGTGTCGCTCGCCCTGGCCGACCTGGACGGCGGTCCTCCGCCGGAGGGCGCCACCGTCGACCAGCGGGTGGCCCTGGCCGCGCGGCCGGGCTGCGCCGTCAGGGTGAACTTCAGGAGCATGCGCACGACCGTCCTGCCCTTCGACCTCGCCGGCGAGGGGATGCGCCTGGTCGTCGTGGACACCGGCGCCCTGCCCCGGCGCGACCTCCGGGCGGTCCGCACAGCCGAACTGGAACGCGCACAGCGGACGCTGGGACCTCTGCGCTCGGTCCAGGACCTTCCCGGGGCGCTGCGGCGCCTGCCCGAGCCCGCCCTGCGCGACCGCGTGGAGTACGCCGTCACGGAGGTGCACCGTCTCAACGCGGCCGTCGGCCTGCTGCGCGCGGGGCGGTTCGGGGAGACCGGGCCCATCCTGTCCGCCTCGCACCTGTCGCTGCGCCGGTTCGGGCTGCCCACGCCGCAGGTGGACCTGGTCGCCGAGACCGCTGCGCGGTCCGGGGCCCGGGGAGTCCGGATGTCGGGGTGGGCCGGGACCGCTCTCGCCCTGGTCGCGGAGGAGCGGGTGGAGGGGGTCGCCACCGCTCTGGCCAGGGAGTTCACGGCAAGCGGCTGGGTCCCCCCGCGTGTGCGCGCCTCCGTCCCCGCGGCCGGGGCGCACCGGCTGCGGTGAGCGCCGGTTCCTCCCCCTAGGGGTGCCTCGGTCCCGGTTCAGGGACATCCGTGCGAACCCGGCTACTCTTTCTGCGATCAGACAGGGTGGAAGCGGCGACGAAGCGCTCCACGGCGCGGAGCAGATAGGCGATTCGATGGCTGACCGACGAAACCGGGGTGAGTCCGGCCCGACCGGCGAGCACGACCGGCAGGGCGTGTTCCGCCGCGGCGGTCCCCCGGGACGTGCGGACGAGTTCGAGAAGCTCTACCGTTCACGCGAGTCCGAGCAGAAGGTGGTCGGCGGGCCCCGGCGGCTCCCCGACGCCGACGAGGTTCCCCCGGTCCGCCCCAAGCGGCCCAAGCGCCGCACCCACCACGCCGGACGCGAGTACGACGGCACGGGGACCAAGCGCCGGGCCCGCGAGAAGCGGCAGAGGCGGGCCCGGAACACCGTCGTGACCGTCCTCGTGGTGCTGCTGATCATCCTCGTGGTGCCCCCCGCCGCCCTGTACTTCTGGGCCGACTCCCGACTGGCCCGCGTGGAGGCCCTGGTCGACTACGAGGGCCGCCCGGACCGCCAGTCCGGCACGACGTTCATGATCGTGGGCTCCGACAGCCGCGACGGGCTGGACGACGACCAGATCCAGGAGCTGGCCACCGGCCGCGCCGAGGGCCGCCGCACCGACACGATCATGGTGCTGTACATCCCCGACGGCGACGGCGAGCCCACCATCGTCAGCGTCCCCCGCGACTCCTACGTGCCGATGGCCATCCCGGGCTACGCCGACAACAAGATCAACACCGCCTTCGCCGACGCCGTGTGCGGCACGGACGAGGGGGGCGAGGAGGTCTGCGGCGGTCCGGCCCCCCTGGTGGAGTCCTTCGAGCGCGCCTCGGGCGTGCGGATCGACCACTACGCCGAGATCGGCATGGGCGGCTTCGTCGACATCGTGGACGCGGTCGGCGGCGTGGAGCTGTGCCCCGAGGAGCCCATGGCCGACCCCAAGGCCGGGCTGGACATCGAGGCGGGCTGCCAGACGATGGACGGCGGCACCGCGCTGGGCTACGTGCGCACCCGCGCCACCCCCCGGGCCGACCTGGACCGCATCGCCCGCCAGCGGGAGTTCTTCTCCGCGCTGGTCGCGGAGGCGAGCGCGCCGTCGACGATGTTCAACCCGTTCCAGGCGCTTCCGCTGGTGACGGCGGGCACGGACACGTTCATGGTCGACGAGGGCGACAACCTGCGGCACCTGGCCACGATGCTGCTCGCGATGCGGGGCGGGACCCAGACCACGGCGATCCCGGTCGGCAGCACTCCCAGCATCGACCAGGTCGGCTCGGTGGTGGTCTGGGACGAGGTCCGCTCGGAGGAGATGTTCTCCGCCATGCGCGAGGGCGAGCCGATCCCCGAGAGCGCCTTCGAGGACTGACGTCCGGCGTCGCCGGGGAGGCCGCTCCGGGCGGCGCGGGAGTCCGGTCCGGGGACGGATCGGCGTCCCGGGTGGAGAAAGGCGAAGGGCCCGCTGCCGAAGCAGCGGGCCCTTCTTCGTGACGTTCCGTACTGTGCGCGCCTACCCCCCAGCGGGCGCACGGCCGGCACGTCGGTCCGTGGTGGCCGAGCGGGCTTTCACCCGCTCTGGCCTGCCGGTTCTCACCGGCGTGTCTCCACAATAGGTCAAAGTTCGCGTAAGGGGCGAATCCAGTTCACGTGTCCTACGTCGCACCGTCACGCCGCCCCGCTGATCCGGCACCGCCATCCTCCCACCGCGAGCCCGCGCGTGTACGCCGAACACGGGAAACACGCGGGGAAACTTCCCTCGGTTTCCGACCACAAACCCCGCGAACGCCGCTTTCCCGACGCCTCGGCCCCGGTTCCGGCGGCCGGACACGCGAACGCCCGGGTACCCCCGTCGCGGGGGTACCCGGGCGTGGTCAAGGTCTCACCCGGACGCGGTCCCGGACCGTCGGCTCAGGACGGTCCGCGCACGCGCCCGGGCGCGGCCTCCACGGGACTCCGCGGACCCGCGGCGGCACGGCCGCGGGCCGGGGCGGAAGGCCCGGGGGGCGGGCCTAGGCCAGACGCTTGGCGAGGTTCTCGTCCAGGGCGGCGAGGAACTGCTCGGTGGTCAGCCACTCCTGCTCGCTGCCGACCAGCAGCGCGAGGTCCTTGGTCATCTGCCCGCCCTCGACCGTCTTGATGACGACGTCCTCGAGGGTGTTGGCGAACTCCAGGACCTTCGGGGAGTTGTCCAGCTTGCCCCGGTGCTCCAGACCGCGGGTCCACGCGAAGATGGAGGCGATCGGGTTGGTCGAGGTGGGCTTGCCCTGCTGGTGCTGGCGGTAGTGACGGGTCACCGTGCCGTGCGCGGCCTCGGCCTCGACGGTGCTGCCGTCGGCGGTGCGCAGCACCGAGGTCATCAGGCCGAGCGAGCCGAAGCCCTGCGCGACGGTGTCCGACTGGACGTCGCCGTCGTAGTTCTTGGTGGCCCAGACGTAGCCGCCCTCCCACTTGAGCGCGGAGGCGACCATGTCGTCGATGAGGCGGTGCTCGTAGGTGAGGCCCGCCGCGTCGAACCGCTCCTTGAACTCGGCGTCGTAGATCTCCTGGAACACGTCCTTGAACATGCCGTCGTACGACTTGAGGATCGTGTTCTTGGTGGACATGTAGACCGGGTAGTCGCGGTCCAGGCCGTAGTTCAGGCTGGCGCGCGCGAAGTCCTCGATCGACTTGCGGAAGTTGTACATGCCCATCGCGACGCCGCCCCCCTCGGGGAAGTTCGCGATGTCGAACTCGACCGGCTGGCTGCCGTCGGCCGGGGTGTAGGTCATGGTGACCGTGCCGGGGCCGGGCACCTTGAAGTCGGTGGCCTTGTACTGGTCGCCGTGGGCGTGACGGCCGATGATGATCGGCTTGGTCCACCCGGGCACCAGACGCGGCACGTTCTCGCAGATGATGGGCTCGCGGAAGACGACGCCGCCGAGGATGTTGCGGATGGTGCCGTTGGGCGACCGCCACATCTTCTTCAGGCCGAACTCCTCGACCCGGTCCTCGTCCGGGGTGATGGTGGCGCACTTGACGCCGACGCCGTACTCCTTGATGGCGTTGGCGGCGTCGACGGTGATCTGGTCATCGGTGCGGTCGCGCTCCTCGATGCCCAGGTCGTAGTACTTCAGGTCGACGTCGAGGTACGGCAGGATCAGTCGGTCCTTGATGAAGGACCAGATGATCCGGGTCATCTCGTCGCCGTCGAGCTCGACTACGGGGTTCTCGACCTTGATCTTGGCCATGGCTGTGTGGCTGTCCCTTCAGTCTTCGCCACCGCCTCGTGCGGCGGAGGCGGCTGCCGGCCCGTGGGCCGGAGCCGGTCCGCGCGCGGCAATCCCCTGATCACGCCCGGCGTCCGTGCCTGCCGGGGAGGCGGTGGCTTGTCAGTGTCGCGGTATCTCGACGTCAAGCTTATTCGACGCCTAGGAGGAGAGTTGCGGCGCCACCCACGCCAGCACGATCAGCAGGACCGCGAGGCCGACGAGGGTGGCCAGATCGATCCAGCGGCGGCGGACCGCGAGCATGCCGATCCAGTCCTTGGGCAGGAACAACCGGAAGGCCGCCGCCAGCAGCAGAGCGCCCGCGATGATCGCCGGACCGCGCTTGAAGTAGGCCGCGGCCACGACCACGATCCCCGCGGCGAGGGCCGACATGACGAGCAGGTACGGGACCTGCGAGAGCCAGTACGGCACCGCCGGCCGGACCGGGCCGCCGCTCCCGGGCCCGCCCCCGGCGGGGGCGGGGGAGGAGCCGGCGCCCGACGCGGTCCCGGGGGCCCCGTCACCGGTCCCCCCGTCCGGGGTCTCCCCCGCGGCGCCGCCGGCCCCGGCCGGGGCCGCTCCCGTGTCCGGGGCCCCCTCGGGGCCGCCCTCGCCGGGCGCCCCCTCGTCGGGGCCCGCCCCGCGGGGGGCCTCGTCCTGAGTCGCACCCGTGTCCGCCACGTCCGTCCGTCCCACGTGTCCTGCCCGGCCTTCCGGCCCCACCCTGTCCACCGCGTCCCGACCCGTTCGCTTCCGAAGTTGCCTGGCCGCCGCGCGGCTCCGTTCACGGTCCTCCCCGGAACTGGCACAGACCGGCCACCCGCCTAAGAGGGGGTGTCCGAAACCGAACCACCCCGGGAACGGCTCATGTTCCTGGTGGCTCCGGCGGTGCTGTGCCCGAAACGCTCCGTTCCGTCCGGGGGAGACAGGGCCCATTGTAGTGATCCGCGTCGCGGCCACCTCAGGGCTCACTGAAACGGACCAGCCCCCCGAGCCCGTGAACCCTGTCCGTTTCCTGGGCCCGGTTCGGACACACAGCCGTAATTCCGCGCCTTATCCGTCTAACTCCGGAGTAAGCGCGTAGAACGCGTGGCTGCCGGGTAACCCAGGTGGAGATGAGTGCACCGGTGAGCGAGGACCACCCCCATGAAGCCCACTCAACGCGTTGACCCGACCCCCGCCCCTCGACAGCCACCCCTCCCCCACCGTCGCCCCCACCCCCACCCGCAGCGTCACCCCAGCCCGGGAGGAGTCACCGTGGACGGGCCCTACATCCGGGTCGAAGAGACAGGGGACATCCGTCAGCTCACCGGCGAGGTCACGACGGTCGGCCGCGGCGAGGGCGCCGACATCCGGCTGAACGAGCCGAGCGTCTCGCAGCTGCACGCCGAACTGGTCCGCCGCGGACCCTACGTCTACGTGGTCGACCTTGGACTGTCCCGCAACGGCACCCGCGTCAACGGCCGCCCCATCGCCCGCCGGGTCCTCGACGAGGGGGACGTGGTGAGTTTCGGCACCGCGCGCTGCCGGATCGGCGGACTGCCCCGCGAGCAGATCAGCCCCGACGTCGAGCTGCGCCGCGGCGCCGCGCCGGAGCTCACCCGCCGGGAGCTGGACGTGCTGACCGCGCTGTGCCAGCCCGCCCTCTCCGAGGAGGCCTTCGTCGCCCCTGCCACCGCCCGCGACATCGCCGAGGCACTGGTCGTCACCGAGGCGGCCGTCAAGCAGCACCTGCTGCGCCTCTACCAGAAGTTCCGCATCCCCGAGGGGCAGAACCGCAGGACCCGGCTGGCCAACGAGGTCGTGGCCCTGGGACTGGTCCGGCCGATGCCGGTGAGCGGTTCGACCCGCCGGGCGAGCTGACCCGGGGCGTCCTCCGCCCGCGGACGCTCCGGAGTTCTCGGACCCCGTGGGCGACGCGGCGTCGGACACGCGGAAGGGGCGGTCACGGACTCCTCCGCGACCGCCCCCGTGTCCGTCTCCGCGGTCAGACCGCGGCGGCGGCCTGCCTCTCGGCGGCCTCCACCACGTTCACCAGCAGCATCGCCCGGGTCATCGGGCCGACGCCCCCGGGGTTCGGGGACAGGTACCCGGCGACCTCGGCGACGTCCGGAACGACGTCGCCGACCAGGCCGGTCTCGGTGCGCGAGACGCCGACGTCCAGCACGGCCGCGCCGGGCTTGACCATGTCCCTGGTGATCAGTCCGGGCACGCCCGCGCCCGCCACGACGATGTCGGCGTTGCGGGTGTGCGCGGCCAGGTCACGGGTGCCGGTGTGGCACAGGGTGACGGTGGCGTTCTCGGAGCGGCGGGTGAGCAGGAGCCCGAGGGGGCGCCCCACCGTGACCCCGCGTCCGACCACGACCACCTCGGCGCCCCTGATCGGCACCTCGTAGCGGCGGAGGAGCTCGACGATGCCGCGCGGGGTGCACGGCAGCGGCGCCTCCTCCATCAGGACCAGCTTGCCCAGGTTGACGGGCTGGAGGCCGTCGGCGTCCTTGACCGGGTCGATCAGGCCGAGGACCCGGTTCTCGTCCAGGCCCCTGGGCAGGGGCAGCTGCACGATGTAGCCGGTGCAGGCCGGGTCAGCGTTGAGCTCGTGGACGGCCTGCTCCACCTCCTCCTGCGTGGCGGTCTCCGGCAGGTCGCGGCGGATGCTCGCGATACCCACCTGGGCGCAGTCGCGGTGCTTGCCGCGCACGTAGGAGTGGCTGCCCGGGTCGTCACCGACCAGCACCGTGCCCAGGCCAGGGGCGATGCCCCTGGCGTGCAGCTTCGCCACCCGCTCGGCGAGCTCCTCGCGAATGGACTTCGCGACGGCCTTGCCGTCCAGAACGATCGCGCTCATGCGTTACCCCTCGCTGCTGTGAAGCGGAATCAGTGGAAGAAGTGGCGGGTGCCGGTGAAGTACATGGTCACCCCGGCGGCCTTGGCCGCGGCGATGACCTCCTCGTCGCGGACGGAGCCGCCGGGCTGGACGACCGCCTTCACACCTGCGTCGAGGAGGATCTGGAGTCCGTCCGCGAACGGGAAGAACGCGTCGCTCGCGCCGACGGAGCCGCTCGCCCTGTCGCCCGCGCGCGTGACGGCCAGCCCGGCGGAGTCCACCCGGTTGACCTGGCCCATGCCGACGCCGACGGTGGCGCCGCCGGAGGCGAGCAGGATCGCGTTGGACTTGACCGCGCGCACCGCCCTCCACGCGAACGCCAGGTCCGCCAGGGTGGCCTCGTCCGCGGCGTCCCCGCTGGCCAGGGTCCAGGCGGCCGGGTCGTCTCCGGGGGCGTCGATCCTGTCGCGCGACTGCACCAGCAGGCCGCCGCTGATCTGGCGGTTCTCGACCCCGGCGCCGAAGCCGTCCGCGCCGGCGACCAGCAGCCGGATGTTCTTCTTGCGGGTGAGGACCTCGACGGCCTCGGGCTCGAAGGCCGGGGCGACGACGACCTCGGTGAAGATCTCGGCGATCTGTCCGGCGAGCTTCGCGCCGACGGGGCGGTTGGTGGCGATGACGCCGCCGTACGCCGACACCGGGTCGCTGGCGTGGGCCCTGAGGTGGGCCTCGGCGTTGTCGGCGCCGATCGCGATGCCGCATGGGTTGGCGTGCTTGATGATGGCCACGCACGGCTCGGCGAAGTCGTGGGCGGCGCGCAGCGCGGCGTCGGCGTCCACGTAGTTGTTGTACGACATGGCCTTGCCGTGCAACTGCTCGGCGCCGGCCAGGCCGGTGGCGGGCGCACCCTCGACCGTGTACAGGGCCGCCTGCTGGTGCGGGTTCTCGCCGTACCGGAGCACGGCCTGGCGCCGGTGGCCGGAGCCGAGGAAGCCCGGCCATCCCGACTCGGCGGTCTGCTCGTCGGGGGCGTAGGCGCCGGAGAACCATCCGGCGACGGCCGCGTCGTAGGTGGCGGTGTGCTGGAAGGCGAGGCCGGCCAGGCGCTTGCGCCGCTCCAGGGTGAACCCGCCGTCGCGGACCGCCTCCAGGGTGGCGTCGTAGGCGGCCGGGTCGACCACGACCGCGACGCTGGCGTGGTTCTTGGCGGAGGCGCGCACCATGGCGGGGCCGCCGATGTCGATCTTCTCGATGCACTCGGCCTCGGAGGCGCCCGAGGCGACGGTGTCCTGGAAGGGGTAGAGGTTGACCACGACCAGGTCAAAGGGGGCGATGCCCAGTCCTTCGATCGTGGCGACGTGCTCGGGGTTGTTCTGGTCGGCGAGGAGGCCCGCGTGCACGGACGGGTGCAGGGTCTTGACCCGGCCCTCCATGATCTCGGGGAAGCCGGTGACGTCCTCCACCGGGGTGACGGGGATGTCCGCGTCGCGCAGCCGCGCGGCCGTGGAGCCGGTGGAGACGATCTCCACTCCGGCCTCGGCCAGGCCGATGCCCAGCTCCTCCAGCCCGGTCTTGTCGTACACGCTGATCAGCGCACGCCTGATGGCCTGCTGGGTCACCGGTTCTCCTTCGTGTCGGTCGCGTCGGCGACGCTCTGCTCGGTGCGGCCGAACCGCACGTGCCTGCCGTCGATGGTCCAGCCCTCGCGCGCGAGGCGGCCGACCGTGTCGACCAGCATCCGCCGCTCGACGGTCTTGATGCGCTCGTGGAGGCTGGACTCGTCGTCGTCGTCCTCGACGGGGACCGCGACCTGGTCGATGATCGGCCCGGAGTCGACGCCCTCGTCGAGGAAGTGGATGGTGGTGCCGGTGACGCGGACACCGTGGGCGAGCGCGTCACGCACGGCGTGCGCGCCGGGGAAGGAGGGGAGGAGCGCCGGGTGGATGTTGACCGCGGGGTGGCTGCCGACGACGGCGGGCCCGAGAATCCTCATGAACCCGGCCGAGACCACCAGGTCGGGCTCGAAACCGCTGATGTGGTCGGCCATGTCGGCGTTCCAGCGGGCGCGGTCGCCGTAGTCGCGGAAGTGCGCGACGAAGGTCGGCACCCCGGCCTTCTCCGCGAGCTCGATGCCGCGGGTCCCTCTGCGGTCTGCTCCGACGGCGACGACGGTCGCCCCGTAGCCGGGATCCTCGGCCGCCTCCAGCAGGGCTGCCATGTTGCTGCCCGTGCCCGATATGAGGACCACAACTCGCGCGGACAAATGCTTCTCCCAGTGTGTAGAGAACGGTGCGGGAGCGGTCTCCCGGTCTCCGGGGGCGCCGGGGGACGGCGCAGCATCCGGAGGTCGCGTACGCCCCGCACGGTCGCCGGGCATGGCCCGGCCCCTCGTGGGGGCGACCCGCCCGCACCCCGTGGAGCGGCCTCCAGGGGCGGTGTCGGGCCACGGCCGGACCCGCTCGGCCCGTCCGCGTTCACACCCTATCGGGCCGGGTAGCGTCTACCCACGGGGAGTGGGCGTTGGCACCACTGTGACGGGGGCCTCTACGACCCCCGGACCAGCCCCGGGACCACAGTCACCCGGCATGCTCCGCGCAGGCGGGAGCGGCCCACCACGCCCCGGAGGGGCGTCCGTAAGGAGAGAACCTTGACCGACAACAGTCCGGAACCGCGAACCGAGGGGCAGCCTCCCAGAGTCGAACGAGGCGGCCTGTGGGGCCTGTTCTTCGGAGCGGCCGGCCTGCTGCTCCCTCCCTACGGGGCCGTGCTGTCCGTGTTCGGCGTCGTGCAGGGGTTCCGGGCACGGCGGGCGGCGAGACGGAACCGGACCCAGGCGCCCGGGGCACTGCTGAGCGTGCTCGTGGGAGTGGTCGGCATCGTGGTGTCGTTGGCGCTGACCTCTGTCTTCGTGGTGTACCGGGACCAGGTGGCGGACTTCCGGGACTGCTCGGCGCGTGCACACACCGTGTCGAGCCAGAAGGTGTGCGACGAGGCGTGGGAGTCGTCCACCGGGCTCCCGCCCACGGTGATCGCGGCCTGACGGCCCCGCACCGCCGCCGTCCCCCGCGGTGACGCCCGTCCCGCCGTCGCCGCCCTCCGCGGCAGCCCCTCGCGGTCGCCGTCCGCCGCCGCGCGATCCGCGCTTCCGCCCGTCGCGCCCCCTCCGCGGTCGCGGCACGGCCCCCTCGACGCCCCGGTGAGCGGGGGCGGCGGAGATCTCCCGCCGCCCCCTCTCCCCTGTGCGCGCGTTCCCCATGTGGGCCGGGCCGTCCCCGACACCCTGAATCCGCCGTTTCCCCGAGCGTCAGCCATACCCAAGGAGACTACGGTTAGTATGCAATCGTTTACTAACAGTATTGCTCACGCATACGCGGAGAGGACTCGATGGACAGCGACGTCCCCGGTTCGTCCGGACCGGAACTCAGGGAGTACACGGCGCTGCTGCGCCGCCGGTGGAGGTTGGCCGGCGCCGGGGTGCTCGGCGGGCTGGTACTCGCCACCGCCGGAGTCCTCGGCCTGCCCTCCGCCTACACCTCCGTCACCGCGGTCCAGGTCCAGCCCACCGGGCTGGGGGAGTTCACGGGCGAGCAGTCCGGCCGCCTGGCCGGGGGCGTCAACCTCGACACCGAGGCCCAGATCCTGGTCTCGGAGCAGGTGTCGGCCGCCGTCGCGCAGATCCTGGCCGACACCGGTCCCGGGCCCGCGCCGACCACGGACGAACTGCGCGAGCGCGTCGACGTGAGCGTGCCGCCCAACAGCAACGTGCTGGAGATCCACTACTCCGCCGGAAACCCGCAGGCCGCGCAGGCGGGCGCGGCGGCCTACGCGGACGCCTACCTCGATCTGCGGCGCGCCCGGGCGGAGGAACTGGTCGGCAGCCAGGTGGAGGCGCTGCGCGCGGAGCAGGAGAACCGCTACGAGGCCCTCGCCGCGGTCCCCTCGGGCGACGCCCGCTCTCCGCGCGACGCGGCCCTGGCGGACGCGCTGCGCCAGGAGATCACCGACCTCGGCAACGGGATCAGCCCGCTCAGCGCCCTCCAGGAGACGGTCCGCCCCGGCACCGTGATCACCCCGGCCGGCCTCCCGGAGAGGGCGAGCAGCCCGGAGCCCGCCCTGTGGCTGGTGGGCGGCGCGGCCCTCGGACTGGTCGCGGGCCTGCTGGCGGCCGTCGTCCGCGACCGCCTCGACCCGCTCCTGCGCGACACCGAGGAGACCGCCCGGATCGGACGGCTGCCGGTTCTGCTCGACCTGGCCGCGGACTCGCCCCGGTCGCCCCGGGGCGTCCGCTCCCCCGGCCTGCTGACCGACGGGGAGGACGGCGGCCAGCGGGTCAACGAGTTCGCACACCTGGTGCGCGCCCGCGTCCGCGTCCCGGACGCCCCCGGCGGCGGCGACGGGACGGAGGGCGCAGCCGGAGCGCTCGGCTCCGACCCCGGCCCGGGAGCCGGGGAGATCGCGGAACTCCCGGAACTCGCCGGCCTCGCCGAGCTGGCGGGGGCCGACGACCGGCCCGGCCCGGGCCGCGTCCTCCTCGTCGCGGCCGGCGCCCCCGGCCGTGCGGGCGCGGCGACGGCCGTCAACCTGGCCGCGGCCCTGGCCCGCACCGGCTCGGAGACCCTGCTGGTGTGCGCGGACCCGAGGACCGACACCGTCGGCGAACTGCTCGGCCTGCCGGAGGGGCCCGGACTGGCCGAGGCCCTGCTGGAGGGCGAGGACCCCGGGGGCCTGGAGGTGCGCCCCGACGCCGTGCCCCGCCTGCGCGTCCTGCGCCACGGGAGCCCGGGGCTCACCGCGCCGGTGCAGGGGACGGCCATGACGGAACTGGTGCGGCTCCTGCGCACGAACGCCGAGTACGTGGTCGTGGCCGTCGCCCCGGTGAGCGAACGCGCCGACGCGCACGCCCTGGCCGGTTCCGCGGACCTCCTGCTTCCCGTGGTCGAACTCGGCCGCACCAGGCGGGTGGACCTGGGCGGTCTGCTCACCCTCGCGGACAGGTTCGGGGTGCCCGTCCCGGGGACCGCCGTCCTGCCGCTCCAGCCGTCGCCCGGGCCCGCCCCGGGGACCGACGCGACCGAGGCAACCGACGCGACCGACGCGACCGACGCGACCGAGGCAACCGACGCAACCGAGGCAACCGACGTGCAGGGTGGAGCCGTGCCCGCCGGCACGGACCCCGCAGCCTCCGACGGCGCCGGTGACGGGGGCCCCGCACCCGCCGGGACCGCGACCGCGCAGGACGGGACCGCGACCGAGGCCGACGCCGAGACCGACGTCGAGGACGCCGGGAACGAGGCCCCGGCGGCTTCCGCCGAGGCCGACGACACCGGGAACGAGAGCCCCGCACCCGTCGACGCCGGGGCCCGGCGCTGATGGCCAGAGGGATGTCCGCCCGCGGTCCCCGGTCGGACGGGACCGCGGGCTCCTGGTCCGCGCGGAGCCCCGGCGCCCCGACCGCGTTCGTCCCCCTCGCGGCGGGGGACTCCTCCCCCGCCTCCGGCCGCCCACTGATCTGGCTGCTGGCCGGGTATCCGCTCTGGTGGGCGCTGGGGATGGGGCAGTTCGCGTACTGGCTGTTCGCGGTACCGATGGCCGCCGAGCTCGTCCGACGCCACCGCACGGCGGGACTGCGGGTCCCTCCGGGGTTCTGGCTCTGGGCCCTGTTCCTGGTGTGGACGCTGCTCGGGCTGTTCCTCGTCCCGCTGGAGATGCCGGGCACCGTCCCGGACAGCGGCGGGTACGGCGGCGCCCTCCTGCGGGTGGTCAACTACCTCGTCCTGACCGTCCTGCTGCTCTACGTCGGCAACCTGACCGAACGGGAGCTGCCCACGGAGTCCGTCGTGCGGGCGCTGTCGGTGCTCTGCCTGGCCACGATCGCGGGCGGGTTCCTGGGCATGGTCGCCCCCCGCTTCGAGTTCACCGCGCCCCTGGAGTACCTCCTGCCCGCGGGCCTGGCCTCCGACGCGTACATGCAGGCCCTCGTCCACCCCGCGTCCGCGCAGGTCATGGACATCTTCGGGTACGACTCGGCCCGCCCCAAAGCCCCGTGGGAGTACACCAACATCTGGGGCTACATGCTGTCCCTGCTGTTGGTGTGGCTGGTGGTGGGCTGGGTGGCCCAGAGGTCCGGTTGGATCCGCTGGGGCGCGCTGACGGCCGCCGCCCTGGCGGTGGTCCCCGCCGTGTACTCGCTCAACCGGGCCCTGTGGGTGGGCCTGGCGCTCTCCCTGGCCTACGGCGCCGTGGTCGCGCTGCGCCGGGGCCGGGTGGTGCTGGTGGGCGCCTGCGCCGCGGTCGCCGTGGCCTCCCTGCTGGTCCTGGCCGCGTCGCCGCTCGCCGACGTGGTCAGAACGCGTGCCGACAACCCGCACAGCAACGACGGCCGGGCCGCCACCAACTCCGCGTCACTGGAGGCGGCCGACCTGTCCCCCGTCATGGGTTGGGGCACCACCCGGGCGTCGCAGGGGAGCTCCGGCTCGATCGCGATCGGCCCCACACCGGAGTGCCCCGGCTGCGGTCAGCACGTCATCGGCAACGCCGGTCAGTTCTGGATGACCCTCATCACGGCCGGATGGGTGGGCACCGCCCTCTCCACCGGGTTCTTCGCGTGGGTCGCGTGGCGCTACCGGGCAACGTCCTCGCCGGTGGGACAGGGCGCACTGCTGACCGTGCTGCTGCTGTTCTGGTACATGTTCTTCTACGTCGCGCTGATGTCCCCTCTGGCCGTCACCATGGTCGCCGTCGCCCTGCTGTGGCGGGACGGCGCACCGGTGCCCGGTCGGGGACGGTTCGCGCGCACACGCGGAGGTCTGCGGTGAACAGCGAGACGACCTATCTGACCGACCTCGCCGCGGTGCTGTGGCCGTGCGGCGGGCTGCTCGGCCCCGGGGACCGGGGCATGCGGCGCCGGGTCCGCCGCGACCGGGGCACCCAGTACCTGCCGGTGCCCAGCGCCCACAACCCCCGGGTGATCCTGCCCGCGTACAACCGGTCCGCCGCCACCCGGGGCATCACGTCCTTCGCCCAGGGCCACTCGTTGCGGGAGAGGGCGCGCACGCTGCTGCTGACCGGTGCGTTCGCGACCGGGATGGCGCCGCTGCTGCTCCGTGACCGGCTCTACGTCGGGGCGGGCCCCGGGATCGAGCACGCGCTCACCGCCGCCCTCGACCGCGAGCTGTCCATCGCCATCCACGTGGGCCCGCCCAGGGCCAACCGCAAACCCGTCCTGCTCCTGCTCACGCCCGGTGGTCGGACCATCGGGTATGCGAAGGTCGCCGTCAACGACCTGACCTCCCGCCTGGTGCGCGCCGAGACGCTGGCTCTGCGCCACCTCGCCGCGTCGTCCCTGAGGGACGTCACCGTGCCGCGACTGCTCCACGAGGGCGAGTGGAACGGCCACCCGCTGCTGGTGCAGGAGGCACTGCCCGTCGGCGACCAGACGGACCGGCCCACGCGCAGGCAGCTGCTGCGGTGCGTCACGCAGATCGTCGGCGTGACGAGGGTGCGGGAGCGGAGGCTCTCCGACAGCCCCTACCGGAGCTCGCTGGAGGAGCGGATCGTGGCGCTCGGCGCCCGGCCCGAGGCCGCGCCCCTCCGCGCCGCCCTGCGGCGGCTGCCGGACGTGCGCGTGCCGTTCGGGGCCTGGCACGGCGACCTCACCCGGTGGAACATCGCCAGCACCGCGCGGCGCGCGTTCGTGTGGGACTGGGAACGGCTCTGCCTGGACGCCCCGGCGGGCTTCGACGCCCTGCACTACGACCTCAACGAGTGCGTGCAGGCGGGGGTCCACCCCGGCGTGCACCGGTGGCTGGACAGCGGGTCGCGGCTCCTGCGCGACCCCCTCGTGTCCGAGACCGGGCTGCGCCCGCACACGGTCTCCACCGTGATGGCGCTGTACCTGATCGACCTGGCCACGCGCTACCTGCAGGACCGGCAGGCCGAGAGCGGCGGCCGCCTCGCCGCCGTGGACGACTGGCTGCTCCCCGCGTTGGAAGGGCTCCAGGACAGAGCCGCCCACGAGGCCGCCCACCCGGGCTGACCCGTACCCCGCCGCGGCCCGCGGCGACGGGACGGCGGGACCGCCACGGCACCCGCACCACCGGCGCCCGGGCCGCGACGTCCGTCGGCACCCGCACCGGCGAACGCCCGCGGCCCGGGCCCCGCGACCGCCCGCCGAAGACCGGCGGACGGACCGAAGCCACAGAGAGGGAACACCCGATGCCACGGAACACCTCCCCCGCACTGGTCCACCGCCTGGCCGTTCCGGCCCGGCGGGCTCTCCTGCCCCTGGCGGACGGCCTCGGCCGGGCGACCGGCCCCGCCCGCGCCCTGCCCGACTTCCTGATCTGCGGCGCCCAGCGCTCCGGCACCACGTCCCTGTTCAAGTCGCTCTGCCGGCACCCCTCCGTGACCGGGCCGACCCTGCGCAAGGGCGTCCACTACTTCGACACCGCGTACCAGCACGACCTGGGCTGGTACCGGTCCCACTTCCCCCTGCGCATGACGCTGCGGGCCCGCTGGGGACGGCCGCGGGTGAGGGTGGTCGAGTCCAGCCCGTACTACCTGTTCCACCCCCGGGCGGCCGAGCGCATCGCAAGCACGCTGCCCGACGTACGGGTGGTCGTGATCCTGCGCGACCCGGTGGAGCGCGCGTACTCCGCCCACGCGCACGAGACGGCCCGCGGGTTCGAGACGGAGCCGTTCGAGCTCGCGGTGGAACTGGAGTCCAAGCGGCTCTCCGGAGAGGAGGAGCGCCTCATGGCCGATCCGGGCTACAGCTCGCACTCCCACCAGCACCACGGGTACGTGGCGCGCGGACACTACGTCGACCAACTGCTGAGGATGGAGCGGCACCTGGGACGCGGCCGGATCCACGTGGTGGACTACGCGGACCTGTTCGACGGGACGGCGCGGTCACTGGCGGGGATCGAGCGGTTCCTGGGGCTGCCCCCCGGCCCCGGGACCGCTCCGGGGCGGCACAACGCCCGCAAGCGCGCGGTGATGCCGGAGGGCCTGCGGGCGGAGCTGACGGAGCGGTTCACCGAGAGCGACGCCCGCCTGGCGGCCTGGTGGGGGCGCACCCCCTCGTGGTGCGGGTGACCGACACCGCGGACCCGCGGGCCGCGGACCAGGGGGCGGGGCAGTCCGCGGGGCTGCGCCGCGTCCTGCGCGGCGGCGTCGTCAACATGGCGGGGGCCGTGGTCGGGGCCGGACTGAACCTGGCCCTGATCGTCGCCATCACCCGGGCGTTCTCGCAGGAGACCGCGGGGCTGCTGTTCTCCGCGACGTCGGTGTTCCTGATCGCGGCGTCGGTGGCGAACCTGGGCGCACCGGACGGACTCGTGTACTTCATCGCCAGGATGCGCGTGTTCGGCCGCGCGGGGGGCGTGCCCCGGCTGCTGGGACTGGCCATGGGACCGGCCGTCGGGGCCTCGTGCGTGCTGGCGGGTGCGCTGCTGGTGTTCGCGGAGCCGATGGCCGGTGCCATGGGCAGCGGGCAGGCCGCGACCTACCTGCGGCTGCTGGCGGTGTTCCTGCCGTTCGCGGTGCTCACCGACTCCGCGTTGGCGGCGACGCGGGCGCACCACGACATGGCGGGCACCGTCCTGGTGGACAGGGTGGGGCGACCGCTGGCGCAGCTGGGGCTGGTGGCGGGGATCGCGGTCACGGGTTCGGCCGGGCTGCTGGCGCTGGCCTGGGCCGGGCCGTACCTGCCCGCCGCGGTACTGGCGTGGTTCTGGCTCGGGAGGATCGTGCGG
The DNA here is from genome assembly GCF_036327455.1 of Nocardiopsis codii. NCBI lineage: Bacteria > Bacillati > Actinomycetota > Actinomycetes > Streptosporangiales > Nocardiopsidaceae > Nocardiopsis > Nocardiopsis codii. Next base: position 73,412 of record NZ_JAUZMY010000003.1, read on the forward strand.
GGCGCCGCACGGGACGGCGCGGACCCGGACGCGGGAGCGGTCCGGGACGGGGACGGTTCGCAGGACGACGCCGCGGGCGCGGTGGGCCACGGGGACGGGGACGGCCCGGTCACGCCGAGGGCCTTCTGGACGTTCGCCCTGCCCCGCGCGCTGGGCGGGATCGCCCAGATGGGCGTGCAGCGCGGCGGAGTGGTGATGGTCGCCCTGCTGAGCGGCCTGACCGGCGCGGCGGTGTTCACGGCCGCCACGCGGGTCATGGTGGTCGGCCAGTTCGGCACACAGGCGGTGCTGTACGCCGCGCAGCCGAGGTTCGCCGAGCAGGTGGCGACGGGGGACCACGCGGGCATCCGGTCCCTCTACCAGGCGGGCACGTCGTGGCTGGTGTGTGTGACGTGGCCGCTGTACCTGTCCGCGCTGGTGTTCGCCCCGGAGGTGATGCTGCTCTTCGGGTCGGACTACTCGGCGGGGGCGACGGCGCTGGTCGTGGTGTGCGCGGGGCAGCTGCTGTGGTCCGTGCTGGGGATGGGCGACCTCATCCTGACGATGACCGGGCGGACCGGGCTGAACCTTCTGAACAACGTGTTGTCGCTGGTGGCGAACGTGGCCGTGTGCGTGGTACTCGTCCCCTCGGCGGGGGCGACCGGGGCCGCCGCGGCACTGGTCGCGGCGGTGCTGGTCCGCAAGCTGCTGCCGCTGTGGCAGCTGCGGTCCGAGGTGGCGCTGCACCCGTTCAGCCGCCCGGTGGGGGTGGCCACGGCCAGCTCCGTGCTGTGGTTCGGCGCCCTCCCGCTGCTGGTGGACGCGGTACTGGACGGTGGGGTCGCGACGATGGCCGCGGCGATGGCCACGGGCGCGCTCGGGCACCTGGTGACGGTGTGGTCGCTGCGGGGATTCCTGGGTCTGCGACCGCGCGGGTGAGCCGCTCCGTGGGACCGGCCGGCCTCCAGCGGGCCACCCGCATGATTACTCTGAGTTATGAAATGATGACAGCATGTCTGCACCTGTGGTTCTACTGGTGGCCTCCAACGGTGGCCACCTCACCCAGTTGTGCTCGCTGAGGCCCTGGTGGCAAGGGCGCGAGCGCGTGTGGGTGACCTTCCGGACCCCTGACGCCGAGGCGGCGCTCGCCGGCGAGAGGGTCCACTGGGCCTTCCACCCGACGACACGCGACGTCGGCAACCTGCTGCGCAACACGTGGCTGGCCTTCCGCGTGCTGCGTGCGCGGCGTCCCTCCACCGTCGTCACGACCGGCGCCGGGGTGGCCCTGCCGTTCTTCGTCCTGGCCTGGCTGCTGCGGATCCCGACCGTCTACATCGAGGTCTACGACCGGATCGACACACCCACTCTCACCGCGCGCCTGTGCCGTCCCTTCACACGTCTGTTCCTCGCCCAGTGGGAGGAACAGAGGACCTTCATGCCGACCGCCATCACGGTAGGACCACTCCTGTGACAGAACAGACCACACGCCCGGTTCCGGAATCCCGGCGCAGCGACCACCCGGACGTGGTCGTCAGCATCGGTACCGACCACCACGCCTTCGACCGCCTGGTCCGCTGGATCGACGACTACGCCCGCCGCCACCGGGACCTGCACATCCTGGTCCAGCACGGGCACAGCGCCGCACCGGAGGTCGCGGCGGGGACCCGCTTCCTCCCCGGGGAGGAACTCGGCTCGCACATGCGCGAGGCCCGGGTGGTCGTCACCCACGGCGGGCCGGGGACCATCGTCCAGGCACGCGACGCCGGGCACCTGCCCGTCGTCGTCGCCCGCGACCCCGAGCTGGACGAGCACGTTGACGACCACCAGCTCCTCTTCGTCCGCCGGCTGGAGGAGGCGGGCCGGATCCGCGCCTGTTCCAGCCCCCAGCAGCTGTCCGCGCTCATCGACAAGGCGCTCACCTCACCCGAGGACTTCCGTGTCCGCCCCTCCTCCGGCGACGGCCCCGAGCGGGCGGCCCTGCGCGCGGGGCAGCTGATCGACCTGCTGACGGACGCCCCCGCCGAACCCGGCACCACGGAGGTCGTCCGGGACCCCGCCGACACCTGGCCCGAGGTGACCGTCGTGGTCCCCACACGGGACCGGCCCGAGCTGCTGCGCCGCACCCTGCGCGCGATCGAGGAGCAGCGCTACCCGGGCCGCATCACCACGATCGTGGTCTTCGACAACAACCTGCCCGACCCCGCCCTGGCCCGCGCCGACGGCGAGCGCCCGGTGCGCGTGGTCACCAACACCCTGACCCCCGGCCTGGCCGGCGCCCGGAACACCGGGGTCCTCGCCGCCGACACCGACCTGGTCGCCTTCTGCGACGACGACGACACCTGGATGGCGGACAAACTCCGGGCCCAGGTCGAGGTCATGCGCGCCGAACCCGACACCGAGGTGGTCTGCTGCGGCATCAGGGTGGTCTACGACCGCGTCGAGGCGGTGCGGAGCCTGGACCGGACCAGCGTCACCTTCGGCGACCTGCTCGCGTCACGGCTGACCGAGCTGCACCCGTCCACGTTCCTGATCCGGCGCCGCGCCATGATCGACGGCTGCGGGACTGTCAGCGAGGAGATCCCGGGCAGCTACGGGGAGGACTACGAACTCCTGTTGCGGCTGGCCAAACGCACTCCCATCCGCAACATCCCCGAGCCGGGCGTCCGGGTGCTGTGGCACCGCCGCTCCCACTTCTCGGGCCGCTGGCAGACCATCTCCACGGCACTGCGCTGGCTGCTGGAGCGCTACCCCGAGTTCCGGCTGGTGCCGCGCGGCTACGCCCGCGTCGCCGGTCAGATCGCCTTCGCCGAGGCCTCCGCAGGAAGCCGCGGGACGGCGCTGAGGTGGATCGGCACCACACTCCGGCACCGGCCCTCCGAGGGCCGGGCCTACCTGGCGCTCCTGGTGGTCTGCGGTATGCCGCCCGGGTGGATCACACGCGCGCTCCACCTCCGCGGGAAGGGTGTGTAGCCTCGGATCCGGTGTTCCCGGCCGGTCCGGGGCGCGGAGAGGACACGGGGGAAGCACATGGTCAGGGAAGCCGCGGTCGGGGACGTCGGGCGGGCGGCGGACACGCTGGCCGCGGCCTTCGCCGACTATCCCTTCACACGCCACACCATCTCCGCCGACGACCACGCGACCCGGCTGAGGGAGTTCCAGCGGCTCTTCCTCGCCGAGGTCGGCGTCCCGCACGGCCGGGTGTGGGTGACCGGGGGCCTGGACGCCGTCGCGGTCTGGACGACCCCGGACTCCGGCGGCGCGCGGGCCGTCATGGAACGCCTGCTGCCCGCGTTGGTCGAGCTCGCGGGCGACCGGGCCCCGGCCTACGCCGGGGCCGAGGAGGAGATGGACCGCCACCGGCCGACGGAACCCGTGTGGTTCCTGGGCACGGTCGGCGTCCACCCCGACTCGCGGGGGCGGGGCCTGGGCCGCGCTGTCATCGCCGCGGGGCTGCGCGAGGCCGACGCGGCGGGGGTCCCCGCGTTCCTGGAGACGTCCGCGCCGCGCAACGTCGGCCTCTACGAGTCCCTCGGGTTCGGGGTGACGGCCGAGTACGACCTCCCGGACGGCGGTCCGCGCACCTGGTCCATGCTCCGGCCCGTCGGCGCCTGAACGGCCCGGGTCAGTCGCGCCGGGCGGCCTCCTCGGCGAGGCCCCGCACCCGCTCGGGCAGGTGCACGTACGGGTCCTGGCCGGCCAGCTGGAACCCGCGCTGGGCGTACTCGTTGGACCGGATGCGGAAGTCGCACCCCGGCGTCACCTTGTTGTCCCACACCTTGACGGCGCGCACCCGCTCGTAGCGCCGCAGGACGTCGGGGATGTCGGAGTACCACTTCAGGGTCTCCCCGGCCCCGATGTCGGTGGTGCCCATCTCCCCGATCATCACCGGCTTGTCCGGGTCGATGCCGTGCTCGGGCCCCTCGTTCTGGATCCAGTCGTAGGCGGGCCGCAGGGCGTCCTCGAACGAGAGCACCTCGGTCCAGTTCGGCTGGACGTCGCAGCCGGTCATGTTGTACGCCTCCCAGCTGAGCCAGTCGACGTAGTCGTTGCCCGGCCAGAGCCCTGGGAGGCGGTCGAGGTTGGACTCCCACCCGGTCACGTTCCAGACCCAGATGACGTTGTCGGCGCCCTCGGCGCGGTAGAGGTCCACGATGTGCCTCCACGAGGCCACGAACTCCTCGGGAGTGCCGCGCTTGTTGTAGCGCCTGTTGGCGTCGGCCTCGTGGTCGAAGGTGACGAAGTAGGGCACGTCCAGGTCGGCGATGCCACGCGCCTGGGACCGCAGCTGCTGGTCGAAGTCGCCGTCGATGATCGACTCGTAGGGGATGTCCGGGCGTCCGGGGCTCGTGAAGCGGCGCGCCTCGATGTTGGTGTGCACGAACCGCCCCTCCGCGGCCATGCTCTGCTCGCGCCGGCCGGGGACCTGGGCCTGGTCGACACCGCGCCAGGTGTACACGATGTCCATGCCGCGGTCGGCGGACTCCTCCAGGTGCTCCACCTGGTCGCCGTAGGGGCTGGCCCCCCACCAGACCCCGCAGGAGGGCTCCAGGATCTCCGACACGGTGCAGCGGTACTCGGTCGCCGAGGGCAGTCCGAGGAAGGACGCCGTGTTGTCGGGCGGGGCGGACCGGCGGTCGGAGGCCGAGGCCTCCCCGGGCGGCGCGCTCACCGCGCCGACAAGTGCCAGTGCGAGGACCAGTGTCCCCGCGGCTGCCGTTCCCCGTACCGGTCCCCTGTCCACTGCGAGCCCCCTAGCCAGAAAAACGCCACACAGAGTTATTCATTGACTACTATACGTTATGTTTTCGGCATCTAACAGTCTCCCGGGCACAACGCGTACACGTCCGAAAAATCGGACCCCGACGGGGGCGCGTGCCGGGCGGCCCGGGGTGCGCCGGCGGCGCACCCGGGGCGGGGAACGCACGGCCGCGGCGCACCTCAGTACCCGTAGCGCCTGCGGGACGGGGAGGTCACGGCGGTGACCAGGTGGCGCCGCCAGGGCGCCAGGGCCTCCCGCCACCCGTGGTCGGCGCGCACACCGATCCGCCCGGCGGCGAACCTCATGGGGTTCCCCGACACGGCGTGGCCCTCGGTGAGCCTGGCCTGTCCGCCCTCCGCCTCCAGCGGGCCGTTCCCGCCGCCGGTCTCGCCCGCGTAGCCCGCGAACGAGGCGACACGGGCGAACTCCCCGGTCGGATCGGCGACGAAGTCCTCGTAGCGCACCCTCAGCGTGGGTGTGCCGAGTCGGGCCAGCGCGTCGAACGTGGCGTTCTGCGCCATCCACTGCACCGCCGAGCGACCGGCCGAGTAGCGCGCCATCTCCGGCTCGCTGCTGGCCTCGGTCGCGTCCGGCCGGACCACCCGCTTGCCCCAGGCGTGGGCGACCGCGCGGGGGTCGCGCACCACGTGCAGCAGCCGCATCCGGGCGCCGTAGCGCCGGCGCAGGCACGCGGCCAGGGACGCGTGCTTGCTGGCGTCCACGACCACGCGCGCACCGCTGACACGGGACACGGCCGCGTAGAGGCGGTGGTAGAACTCCGTGTAGCGGTCGCAGCGGGCGGCGAGGCGGTCCTCCCTCGCACCGTTGAGCAGGACCGGCAGGAACCGGGTCCGGTCGACCTCGTCCTTGAGCCGCAGCACCTGTTCGGTGTCCAGGCGGTCCCAGCCACCGAAGGCCTCGGCTCCCACCTCGGCCCAGAAGCCGCATTCGGAGAACGGGCGACCGCAGCCGCACCTCTCGTTCTCCAGCAGTCCCCGCCGCCACAGGTGCACGATCTCCCCGATCGAGCAGAACCCCGGCAGCTCACCGAGCAGCCGCTCGATGAGGGTCGACCCGGAGCGGCCCATGCCGCCGACGAACACCAACCGATAACCGTCGTTCACACACCCAGGCTATTACCCCGGGTCATCGGAACACGGCATTGCGTCACAACTCGCCGGTCGGGCCCCTGCGGAGGCCGGAGGGGGCCGCCGCCCCCGGAGACGCCGAACGGCCCCGGTCAGGGAGGTCACGCCCTGACCGGGGCCGTCCGTGTTCTCACTCAGCGGCCGTGGGGCCGACTGTGGACGCGCGGGGTCTCCACAGCCGTTCCCGGGCTACAGGCCGGTGACGTTGAGGAGCAGGTTGACGGTGCCGGAGGGCACGCTGCTCAGCTTGTCGGCGCTGGCGTTGGTGACGAGCCAGTCCTGGATGGTCGCCTGGTCGTCGTCGCCGAGGCTGCTCTTGTAGAGGGCGGCGGCGCCGGCCACGTGGGGGCTGGCCATCGAGGTGCCGTTGAAGGAGTCCGTCCCGCCACCGGGGATGGTCGACTCGACGTCCACGCCGGGAGCGTAGATGTCCACGTCCGCACCGAAGTTGGTGAAGGAGGCGGAGGTGTCGGACTCGTCGGACGCCGCCACCGTGGCCACGCCGTCGGCGCCGCCCGGGGAGGTGTTGCCCGCGTCCTGGCCCTCGTTGCCCGCGGCGACGGCGACGAACACACCGGCCGCGGCGAGGTTGTTGACGGCCTCGTCCAGGGTCGGGGAGACCGGGCCGCCCAGGGACAGGTTCGCGACCGAGTTCGCACCGGCGTTCTCGGCGACCCAGTCGACGCCCGCGATGACGTCGTCGTAGGAGCCGGAGCCGTTGTCGTCGAGGACCTTGACGCCGAAGAGGTCGGCGCCGGGCGCGACACCGTAGGTGTCGGAGCCGATGGTGCCCGCGACGTGGGTGCCGTGGCCGTTGCCGTCGCCGCCGTCGCCGCCGTAGGCGTCGAAGGCGGACGAGGCGCGACCGCCGAAGTCCGGGTGCGTGGCGTCGATGCCGGTGTCGATGATGTAGGCGGAGACACCGGCGCCGTCACCGGTGGTGCTGTAGGAACCGTCCAGGGGGAGGTCCTCCTGGTCGATGCGGTCCTGGCCCCAGGTGACGGTGGTGTGCGCGACGCCGACCTCCTCGACGTAGGCGACACCGTCCTGTGCCCGCAGGTCCTGCACCTCGGCGGCGCTCAGGCTGGCCGAGTAGCCGTTGAGGACCTGCTCGTAGGTGTGGTTCACCTGGTCCGCGGAGATGCCGAGGGACGAGGCACTCACGGAGGAGGTGCTGACCGAGTCCTCCAGGACGACGAAGTAGTCGCCGCCCGCAGCGGCGTCGCTGGTGTAGAGGGGCGCGAGCTCGTCGGCTCCCGCGGAGACGGCGCCGGAGAGCGCGAGGGGAAGGGAGAGGGCACCGGCAGCGGCCACGCTGATGGCCACACGCCGAGTGGTGTGCTTCTGCACTCTTATTCTCCTTGTTGGGGGTTTGGGAGTGGGAGGTACACAGTGAGGCATAACCGAGCGTGTTCGCCCGATTGCACCCTTCCTGCGATTCGCTACCTTAGTAACGATCCGCCCTTTATGCCAGTGTTAGGACGAAGTTTTTTTACGTCCAACGAACACTGTCCTCATACCCCCACAGGGGATCCGAACCCCATGGACCTGCTCACATACCTCAGCGCACCCGACCCAACACGGCCTTGTAGTGGGGAAACACCTATTGCCCCGATGCTTATGGGACTCCGTACCAGAAACGCTGAAACAGGTTTTTACGATGGGAAACCATTTCGTAAGAATGCGAATGTCTTCGCCTTCGTCTCGGAAACGCCCCCGCGAGTCCGCGGCCGCCGCTCCGGAGCGGGCGCCCTCTCCCCCGGCGCCGGACCTGCGCGGTCCCGTCGGCCTCTTCCGCGTGCTCCGGGCCCGGAGCACGCGGAAGGGGCCGCCCGCGGGCGGCCCCTGTACCGGAGGCGTCCTGTCTAGGCTCCGTCCCGTCCCCCACCCCGCTCAGGGGTGGCTCCGGTCGCCCCCGGGATCCGGGGGCGCCTGCGGGCCGGAGGGCCGTCCTAGGGCGTGTTCCGTGGATGCTTTCGGTTGACTCGGCGCTTGCGCCGATCGACGCGAGCGGCTTCCACGCCATCTCTCGCAAGACGGGTAGCGCAGGTCAGCCCGGGTTTGGCTGTCCAAGCGCAGTCGGCGCAGCGAGAGGCAGCCTGGGGGACGCGAGCCCGGAATGATCCGCGGAACGCGGCCTAGTCGGTCTTGACGACCATCCCCGCACCGACGGTGGTGTTCGTGGCCTCGTCGATGAGGATGAACCCGCCGGTCTGCCGGTTGCGGGAGTACTCGTCGACGAACAGCGGCTGGGTGGAGCGCAGCCGCACCCTGCCGATCTCGTTCAGCGCCAGGTGGTCCGCCTGCTCGTCGCGGTGGAGCGTGTTGACGTCCAGCCGGTACCGCAGGTCCTTGACGACGACCTTCGCGGTCCGGGTGGTGTGCTTGAGCAGGAGCTTGGAGCGCGGGGTGAGCTTGCGGGCGTCCGTCATCCAGCAGACCATCGCCTCCAGGTCCTGCGTGGACGCCGGGGTGTTGTTGGGGCGGCAGATCATGTCGCCCCGGGAGACGTCGATCTCGTCCTCCAGCAGGAGGGTGACCGACATCGGCGAGTAGGCCTCGGAGACGTCCCCGTCCGCGGTGACGATCCTGGCGATGCGCGTGTTCAGGCCGGAGGGCAGGTGGGTGACCTCGTCGCCCGGCTTCAGGACGCCGCCCGCGAGCTGGCCCGCGTAGCCCCGGTAGTCGTGCAGCTCCGGGTCGTCGGACTTGTGCGGACGGATCACGTACTGGACCGGGAAGCGCGCGTCGATGAGGTTGCGGTCGGAGGCGATGTGCACGTTCTCCAGGTGGTGCAGCAGGGAGGGCCCGGTGTACCAGGGCATGTTCTCCGAGCGGGTCACCACGTTGTCGCCGTGCAGCGCGGAGATCGGCACGAAGGTCAGGTCGCGCGCGTCGAGCTTGGTGGCGAAGTCGCTGAACTCCGCCTTGATCTCCTCGAACCGCTCCTCGGAGTGGTCCACCAGGTCCATCTTGTTGACCGCCAGCACCAGGTGCGGGACCTGGAGCAGGGTGGTGAGGAACGCGTGGCGGCGGCTCTGCTCCTGGAGCCCCTTGCGGGCGTCCACCAGGATGATCGCCAGGTCGGCGGTCGAGGCGCCGGTGACCATGTTGCGCGTGTACTGGATGTGCCCCGGCGTGTCGGCGATGATGAAGGTACGCCTGGGCGTGGCGAAGTAGCGGTAGGCCACGTCGATCGTGATGCCCTGCTCGCGCTCGGCGCGCAGGCCGTCGGTGAGGAGCGCCAGGTTGGTGTACTCCTCGCCGCGCGCGGCGCTGGTGCGCTCCACCGCGTCGAGCTGGTCCTCGAAGATCGACTTGGAGTCGAAGAGCAGTCGGCCGATCAGGGTGCTCTTACCGTCGTCGACGGAGCCCGCCGTCGCGAACCGCAGGATGTCGTTGCTCATGCTTGCCTGGTCCAATGTGGGAAGTGTGGGCGGCTCAACAACCGGATGGCGGCGGCAGTGGCCTGCGCCGGGAACGTCCGTCAGGAGGCGGGCGGGGTGGCGTGCGGCCGGTTCCGCGCCGCCGGTGTGCGTCGGAGTGGTGGAGCCCGGCGCGGCCCGGGGCCGCGCCGGAGGCGTCCTTCGGAAGGCGCCGGGCGGGCTAGAAGTAGCCCTCCCGCTTGCGGTCCTCCATCGCCGCCTCGCTGGCCCGGTCGTCGGCGCGGGTCTGCCCGCGCTCGGTGATCCTGGTCGCGGCGATCTCGGCGATGATGTCGTCGATCTCCACCGCCGTGGACTTGACCGCCCCGGTGCAGGTCAGGTCGCCGACGGTGCGGTAGCGGACGGTCTCGTCGAAGGGGACCTCGGTCTCGTCCCGCTGGATGATCGGCGAGTCGGCGAGCAGGATGCCGTCGCGCTCGAAGACCCGGCGCTCGTGCGCGAAGTAGATGGAGGGCAGTTCCAGCCGCTCCCTGCGGATGTAGGCCCACACGTCCAGCTCGGTCCAGTTGGAGATCGGGAAGACCCGGATGTGCTCGCCCCGGTCGATGCGGGTGTTGAACACGCTCCACAGCTCGGGGCGCTGGTTCTTGGGGTCCCACTGGCCGAACTCGTCGCGGAAGGAGAAGACCCGCTCCTTCGCCCGGGCCTTCTCCTCGTCGCGCCGGGCGCCGCCGAAGGCCGCGTCGAACCCGTTGTCCTCGATGGCCTCCAGCAGCGCGGACGTCTGGAGGCGGTTGCGGCTCGCCCAGCGCCCGGTCGGTTCGGACACCTTGCCCGCGTCGATCTGCTCCTGCACCGAGGCGACGACCAGCCGCACCCCGGCCTCGGCGACCCTGCGGTCGCGGAACTCGATGACCTCGTCGAAGTTGTGGCCCGTGTCGACGTGCATGACGGGGAACGGGACGGCCCCGGGCCAGAACGCCTTCTCCGCGAGACGGAGCATCACGATGGAGTCCTTGCCGCCCGAGAAGAGCAGCACCGGCCGCTCGAACTCCGCGGCCACCTCGCGCATGATGAAGATCGCCTCGGCCTCGAGGACGTCCAGCTGGGAGAGCTGGTAGCGCCCGGGCGCCTGCTGACTCGCCTGACCCATGAATCCGCCTTAGAAATACCGACACGGCCGACGGCGGAGGGGTCCTTCGGTCAGCCCCCCGCGTGCGGACCCGCGCTGTCCAGGTCCGCCCCGTCGCGGATGCTCGCCAACAACATACCCGACAATTCCGATCGGCATACAAGGACATCGGGGAGTAGCGGGTCGGCTACGTTGTAGCGCAGCTCGGAGCCGTCGATCCGGGATGTGTGCAGGCCGGAGGCCCGTGCGACCGCCACCGGGGCCGCGCTGTCCCACTCGTACTGACCGCCCGCGTGCACGTAGATGTCGGCGATGCCGAGCAGGACCGCGCAGATCTTCGCGCCCGCCGATCCCATCGGGACCACCTCGGCGCCGAGCTGCGTCGCCATCCGCTGCACGAAGGCGGGCGGACGGGTCCGGCTGGCCGTGATGCGCAGGCGCTGTCCCGACGGGCGCTCCTCCGGCAGCCAGGGCGGGTCGACCGTGGAGAGCGTGCTGCCCTGGGCGGGGAGCGCCACGGCTCCCGCGACCAGGTCGCCGTCCTCCCACAGGGCGACGTGCACCGCCCAGTCGGTGCGTCCGGCCTCGGCGAACTCGCGGGTGCCGTCGAGCGGGTCGATGATCCACACCCGCCTGGCCTTGAGCCTGGCGAGGTCGTCGGCGCCCTCCTCGGAGAGCACCGCGTCACTGGGCCTCAGGCGCCCCAGAGCCGAGAACAGGAACTCGTGGGAGGTCCGGTCGCCCAGCGTGCGGAGCACGTCGGGTTCGTCGAAGCCGTGCCTGGCACGCAGGCGCAGCAGCAGCTGCCCCGCCTCGCTCGCCAGGTCGCGGGCGACCTCATGATCGTTTCGGATGCTCTTCACCGGCTAGTATGCTCCCGCCCCACGGATCACCGCTGACCACGTCTTCCACAGGATCTGGATGTCCAGCGTCAGCGACCAGTTTTCCACGTACCGCAGATCGAGGCGGACCGATTCCTCCCACGAGAGGTCGGACCGGCCGCTGACCTGCCACAGGCCCGTCAGCCCCGGCTTGACCACCAGTCTGCGGCGGACGTCGTGCCCGTACTGGGCGACCTCCTCCGGCAGCGGCGGCCTGGGGCCGACGAGCGACATCTCCCCCCGGACCACGTTGATGAGCTGGGGTAGCTCATCGAGCGAGTACCGGCGCAACCACGTCCCCACGGACGTCACCCGGGGATCGCGGCGCATCTTGAACAGCACTCCGTCGTGCTCGTTGCGGGGCTGGAGCATCACCTTCAACGCCTCGGCCCCGACGACCATGGTACGGAACTTGTACACGGTGAACTCGACGCCACCCCGCCCTACACGGGTCTGCGTGAAGAGCGCGGGTCCGCGGCCCTCCACCCGGATGAGGACGAACAGGGCCAGGAACAGCGGTGCCAGCAGGAGCACCGCCAGTGCGGCCGCCGAGCGGTCGAAGACCGACTTGAGGACACGGCGGGCGCCGACCAGCTCCGGGTGCTCCACGTGCAGGAGCGGGAGGCCGGCGACCGGCCGGATGGAGGTCCGCGGTCCGGCGACCTCCATCAGCGCCGACGCGACGATGAGGTCGGTGCCGCTCTTCTCCAGCTGCCAGGCCAGGCGGCGCAGCTCGACCCCGTCCATCTCGGGGCACGCGAGGACCGCCACGGTGTCGGCCCCGACGAGGGCCGCCGCCTCGGCGGCGTCGTCGAAGGCGCCGAGGACCGGACAGTCCTCCACCGTGTCGGTCACCAGGCCGGGGACGATGTCGCTCTGGGGCAGGCACACGCCGACGACGCGCATGCCGTGGTAGATCTCGTCGCGGAACCGCCTGATGAGATCCCCGGCCGCGACCCTGTGCCCGACGACCACCACGCCGCTCATGCACTGGCCCGAGCGCCTCCTCCTGTGCAGCGCCTTGCGGCGCCCGTACCGCAGGGCGAGGCTGACCAGGGCGACGAGCGGGAGCGCCACGAGGGCGTAGCCCCGCGCGAGGTCGAACGTGACCGCGTAGGCGCCGATCGCGACGGACGCCGCGAGGGCGACCCCGGCGGTGGCGACGCGCCGGTACTCCTCGGTGCCCACCCCGAGGAAGCGCCGCGCGTAGCCGCCGCCCAGGTAGACGAACAGGATCCACACGAAGGGCAGGAGGAGGGACAGGTGGACGTGGGTGGCGGCGGTGGCCGCCCCCAGTGAGCCGTGGAAGCGGACGACGGTCCCGACCAGGGTCGCGGCGAAGGCCGCGGTGAGGTCCAGGGCCACGAGGCTCACGACGTACGGGCGCGTCCAGGAGCCCGAGCGCGTGCCCGGACCCGCGCCTCCCCCCGGTCCGTGGAGGCCGGTGTCGGCACCCCGACCCGCGGTGCCTTCCCTGGTGCCGACGACGATGCGCGTCGTCTGGTCGCGGACGGTCTTCACCCCGCTGGTGGTGATCATGCATCCCCCAAGGCCACAGCTGTGGAAGCCTTATATCGAGTCATTCCCCCAGGCGCCACGGGACTCGACGCGGAGATCAGGAGCGGGGCGTCTGGTCGGGAGCGCATGCGAACCAACGACCTGAACAGTAACCAAAAGTAGCTGAAAAGTCACGTTGAGTTGCACATTCCTGGTCAAGAAGCCCTGGTCAAGACACGAATGTGTCCTTCCCGAGCCTCGGACCACCGAAAGCGGCGCGCCGGGGACGGCCGGGCGCGGCTTCCAGAGAACGCCGACCGAAACCGCGCACGGATCGTCACCGTTCCGCGCCGTCCGTCAGCCCCGCGCCGGGCGCGGGCCCGACGGACGGCTGGACCGACGGACGGCCAGGACCGCGACGCGATCGCGGGTCAGGCGTAGTCGGGGACCATCGCCCCCGCCAGGCGCAGGTGCGGGCTTGCGAGCTCCCGCTCACCCTGGCGCTGGAGCGTGCGGCCCAGCAGAAGGCGGGCGTAGGCGTCGTCCGGGGCCTCCTCCACCAGTGCCTCCAGCCCCCGCCGCGCCCGGTTGAGCTGGGCGGACCGGTAGTGGGCGCGGGCCGCGAGCAGGCGCACGCCGCGGTCGGCGGCGTGCTCGTCGAGCATCGGCCGAAGGAGCGAGAGCGCACCGAGGGGGTCGCCCGCGCCCAACAGGGACTCGGCCTGGCGGAAGCGCTCGACCTCCTCGGGCAGGGCCCGCGGCGCGTGCCCCGCCGCGGCGGCGAGGAACCCCCGGATCGCCTCGGGACCCTGGGCTCCCTCCAGCGCGCGGCCGTTGGCCACGAACGTCGGGGAGGTGCGCACGCCGACCGCCCTGCCGCGCAGGACGAGTTCCCGCACGCCCTCCTCCCCCTCCCCCGCCCGGAGGAGCCGGCCCCCGTCCGGGAACCCGGCCGTCCGGGCGATCCGATCGAGGACCTGGGCGGACCCGATGTCGTCGGCCGCCACGAAGTGGGCGTGGAGCACGCCCTCCACCACGGCGCCCTGGAGCGCCGGACCGCCGGCCTCGCCAGCGAGCATGACGAGCCTGTGGGCGTCGTGGCTGCTGACCCGCCAGGAGGCGCCCCAGCGGGGGCCGAGCCCCTCGGCCGCGGCGACCTCGGCGACCCGGATCCGGTTCTCCCCCGGGGTGAGCCCGGGGGCGCAGGCCAGGAGGGCGGTGTCCACGAAGGGGTCGCGCAGAAGTGCGTCCAGGGGCTCCGCGACTGCGGGGGCCGAGGGGTCGATCCGGTACGGACGCCACACCACCTCCGGGACCTCCGCGCCGGGCAGGCCTGCCAGAGCCTGCTCCAGGCGTCGCTTGCCGATGTACGTCCAGGGGCAGACCACGTCCGCCCAGACCTCGATCCTCATGCGGACACACTAAACAACGATTGTTGTTTAAGCAACAGGTGTCTATTTGATGTCGGGTGCCCTAGCCTGGTCCGGTGAATCTCGACGACCCGCGCGCCCGCCGCACCCGCGACCGGCTGCGCGCCGCCCTCCTCTCCCTGGCAGCCGAACGGGAGCTCGGGGACGTGACGATGTCCTCCGTGGCGCGGCGCGCCGAGGTGAACCGGGCGACCGTCTACCAGCACTACGCCGACCTGGACGCCCTGGTCGCCGACGCCATGGACGACGCCGTCGCGCACGTGGCGCGGTGCGCGGCGCTGTGCCCGCTGGACGCTCCGCGCGACCGGGCGCCGGAACCCCTGGTGGACCTGTTCGAGCACGTGTCCGAGAACGCCGTCCTGTACCGGCGGATGCTGTCCGACCAGGGAAGCCCCCGGTTCGCGAACCGGTTGCGGGAACGCCTGGCCGAGGAGCTGGCCGCGCGCTTCGCGGCGGGGACGAGGCCCGCGGGGTTCGGCGACGTCCCGGTGCGCACGCACTCCGCGTACCTGGCCGGAGCGCTCGTCGGCGTGATCGCCGACGGCGTCCGCGCGGGGACCGGGACGGAGACGGGTCCGGGGGACGCGCACCCGGCAGGGGACTCAGCCGACGGCGCACACGGCGCGGGCGGGGCGGACGGGGCGCGCTCCCTGGCGCTGGCCACCTGGCGGCTGCTGCGAGGCTGAGGGCCGCGGCCGGGGGGATCGGCCTCAGCCGGCCCCGTCCAGCCCCGCTTCCCGGAGGATGCGCGCCACGCTCTCGCCCAGCCCGGACCGGTGGTCGATCACGGTCTCCAGGCCGCCGGGCAGCAGGTCGCCAGGGCGCCACCAGGCGCGCAGTTCGGGTTCACCGACGTCCAGGCCCTCCTTGGTGGCGGGCCGACGTCTCCTCGAACGGCACGTCCAGGTAGTAGCACCGCGTCACGCCCCGGTGGTCCGCGGCCGGCCCGGCGAGCATCCCCGCGTAGCGGTCGGCGTACAGGATGCCCTCGACCACCACGTGGAAGCCGTGGGCCAGCGCGTAGCGGGCCATCAGCCCGATCAGGCCGACCGCGGCCCCGCCCGGCACGTCCCGCTCCCTGAGCACGTCACGGCGCACGTTGTCCTGGCCGACGAGCGCGAGGCCGCGCCCGTACGCGGCGCGCAGCCCCGCGGCGACCGAGCTCTTGCCCGAGGCCGAGTTGCCGCGGATCACCACCAGCCGTGTGTCAGCGGTGCCGACAGGGCCCTGGAGCCCGTCCGGGACCGTGCCTCTCCCGTTCGGCGGTACCGCTCCCTCAGGCAGCGGTGTGGTAGATGTTCTGCGCCCGGCCCAGGCCGTCCCGGAGCACCGTGCGCACCGCGTCGGCGGCGCGATCGACGTTCAGGTCCAGTTCGGAGCGCTCCGTCGAGGAGAAGTCCTTGAGAACGTACGCGGCCGGGTCCATGCGACCCGGCGGGCGGCCCACTCCGAACCGCACACGGATGTACTCGGGGCTGGACAGGGACGCCGTCATCGACTTGAGGCCGTTGTGCCCGCCGGGCCCGCCGCCCTTCTTGAGCTTCAGGGCGCCGAAGTCGATGTCCATCTCGTCGTGCACCACGACGATCCGCTCGACGGGCACCTTGTAGAACCTCGCCAGTCCGGCCACCGGGCCGCCCGACAGGTTCATGAAGGTCCTGGGCTTGGCCAGGACCACCGGCACACCCTCCAGGCGGGTCTCCACCACCTCGGCGTGCGCCTTGTGCGCCTTCCAGCGCTCACTCCCGGCGAGTGACTCCACCACCAGGAAACCGGCGTTGTGCCGGTTGCCCGCGTACTTGGGGCCGGGGTTGCCCAACCCCACGACGAGCCAGCGATCGGCCTCGCCCATGTCCTCGCTCCCCCCGTCGGCGCTCTTCCCGTCGCCGCTCCTGCTCCCGGTGTCGCCACCATCGGCTTGCTTCCTGCCCGACAACGCCCTCAACCAGGTCCACATGGAGCACGACCCTACCGATACGGCGAACGCGCGGCCCCCGTGGGGACCGCGCGTTCGTCGAGATCTGTGGATGGCACACCGCCCTACTCGGCGGCGGACTCCTCGGCGGACTCGGCGGCCGCGGCGCTGGTCTCCGGCTCCTCCTCCACGCGGGGCGCGGAGACGGTCAGCAGGAGGGACTCGGCGTCGGTGACCAGGGTGGCGCCCGCGGGCAGCTTCAGGTCGCCGGCGGTCGGGTTGGCGCCGACCTCCAGGCCCTCGATGTCGAACTCGACACCGGTGGGGATGTTGGTGGCCTCAGCCTCGACGGTCACGGTGACGAGCTCCTGGTTGAGCACACCCGGGGCCTTGACCTCACCGGTCAGGTTCACCGAGATCTCAACCTCGACCTTCTCGCCCTTGGACACGACCAGGAGGTCGATGTGCTCAAGGAAGCCCTTGATGGCGTCGCGCTGCACACTCTTGGGCAGGGCGAGGTTGTCCTTGTCCAGGCCTTCGAGGCGGATCAGGACGTTCGGGGTCTTCAGGGCGAGCATGAGCTCGTGGCCCGGCAGGTTCAGGTGGCGGGGCTCGGTGCCGTGGCCGTAGAGGACGGCCGGCACCTTACCCGCGCGGCGGGCGCGACGGGAGGCGCCCTTGCCGAATTCCGTGCGGGGCTCGGCAGCGATACGTACCTCGGACACGACAAAACTCCTCGGGTTCAACCCCGCAGCACGGGGAACACGACTCCAGTAGTACGAACGATTCTCGCCCTCGGCGGAGAATGCGGCGGGGTCTCCCCTGATGCAGGGGACGCGACCGCCCTGGTTCCAGGCGTGCCCGGCGAGCCGTCACCGGACCCGTCCGGCCCGGGAACGCTCGTCGCGCACCCCTGCCCGCACTTCCAGACGAAGCCGAACACGACTCCACCTGGGCACGGGGACACTCGGTCAAGTCTACTGGCTTCACTGACGACTCAGAACACGCCCCGTCGACTGTCACCCTCCGAACCGGGAGGCCGTCAACGGGGCGCGCGGGACATGGTGAGAACTTGGTACCGGTCTACTCGAACAGGCTCGTGACCGAACCGTCCGTGAAGACCTCGCTGATGGCGCGGGCCACCAGGGGGGCGATCGAGAGCTGGGTCAGCTTCTCGAAGGCGCGCTCCTCGGGAACGGGGAGCGTGTTGGTGATGATCACCTCGGAGATCCGCGAGTTCTGGAGGCGTTCGGCCGCGGGGCCGGACAGCACACCGTGCGTGGCGGCCACGATGACCGCCTTGGCGCCCTGCTCGAACAGCGCCTCGGAGGCCTTCACGATGGTGCCGCCGGTGTCGATCATGTCGTCCACCAGGACGCAGACGCGGTTCTCGACCGTGCCGACGACCTCGTGGACCTTGACCTGGTTGGCGACGTCCGGGTCGCGCCGCTTGTGGATGATCGCCAGCGGGGCGCCCAGCCGGTCCGCCCAGCGGTCGGCGGTCCGCACGCGGCCCGCGTCCGGGGAGACCACGGTGATCTCGGAGCGCTCGACCTGGCTGGCCACGTGGTCGGCCAGGATCGGAAGAGCGAAGAGGTGGTCGACCGGGCCGTCGAAGAAGCCCTGGATCTGGTCCGTGTGCAGGTCGACGGCCATCATCCGGTCCGCTCCCGCGGTCCGGAACAGGTCGGTGACCAGACGCGCGGAGATGGGCTCGCGGCCGCGGTGCTTCTTGTCCTGGCGGGCGTAGCCCAGGATCGGCGTGACCACGGTGATCCGCTTGGCGGACGCGCGCTTGAGCGCGTCCACCATGATCAGCTGCTCCATGATCGACTCGTTGACCGGGTCGGCGTGGCTCTGGATGACGAACGCGTCGCAGCCGCGGACCGACTCCAGGTACCGCATGAAGATCTCACCGTTGGCGAAGGTGTCGAACCGGGTGGGGACCACCTCGATCCCCAGCTCCTTGGCTACCTCCTCGGCCAGCCCGGGGTGTGTGCGCCCCGAGAACAGCATCAGGTTCTTCTGGCCGGTGGCCTTCATGCCGGTCACGTGTTTCTCCCCCACAGTCACTGCTTGTCGTCGGCTCTGTGCCGATCGGCCTTGTCCGCCGCCTCGGCGGCGGGCGTCCCCGGGCGCTTGCGCCGGGTCCAGCCCTCCACGTTGCGCTGGCGGTGTCCCTCGGAGATCGCCAGCGCGCCGGGCGGCACGTCGTTCCTGATCACGGTCCCCGCACCGGAGTAGGCGCCGTCGCCCACGTGCACGGGCGCGACGAAGGTGTTGTCGCTGCCGAGCCGCACGTGGTCGCCGATGACGCTCCGGTGCTTGTCGACTCCGTCGTAGTTGACGAACACCGAGGAGCAGCCGATGTTGCTGCCCACGCCGATGTCGGCGTCCCCGACGTAGGTCAGGTGCGGGATCTTGGATCCGGCGCCGACGTTCGAGTTCTTGATCTCGACGAAGGCGCCGGCCTTGGCCCGCCCGGCCAGGCGGGTGCCCGGCCGGAGGAAGGTGTAGGGGCCCACGGAGGCCCCGGGACCGACCTCGGCCCTGTCCGCGGTGGTCTCGCGCACCTCGGCGCCCTGCCCGACGACCGTGTCCCGCAGGTCGGCGCGGGGGCCGACGACGGCCTCCTCACCGATGACGGTGGCGCCCCGCAGGCGGGTGCCGGGTTCGATCACGGTGTCTCGCCCGATCAGGACCTGCGCGTCCACCCACGTGGACGCGGGGTCCACGACGGTGACCCCGGCGAGCATGTGCCCGGTGAGGAGGCGGTCGTTGAGGACGCGGCGGGCCTCGGAGAGCTGGACGCGGTTGTTGACGCCCTGCACCTCGTGCCAGTCCTCGGCGATCCAGGCGCCGACCCGGTGTCCGTCGCCGCGCAGCAGCGCGACCGCGTCGGTGATGTACTCCTCGCCCTTGGCGTTGTCCGTGGACAGGCGCTGTACGACCTCGGACAGGAGCGCGCCGTCGAACGCGTACATGCCCGAGTTGATCTCGTCGATCGCGTGCTGTCCGGGCGTGGCGTCGGCGTGCTCGACGATCCCGGTGAAGTCACCGCCGTCGTCGCGGACGATGCGCCCGTAGCCGTGGGGGTCGGGGACCCGGGCGGACAGCACCGTGACGGCGTTGCCCTCCTTGTCGTGGGCGGCGACCAGCTCGGAGAGCGTGGAGCCGCGCAGGAGCGGGGTGTCACCGCACGTCAGGACCACGGTGCCGGAGAGCTCGGTGCCCTTGGCGGCCAGGTCCTCGACGGCCATGCGCACCGCGTGGCCCGTGCCGTTCTGTTCTTCCTGGACGGCCGTGGCGGCCTCGGGGGCGACCTCGGCCAGGTGGGCTCTCACCTGGTCCCGGGCGTGGCCGACGACCACGACCGCGTGGTGAGGGTCCAGTTCGCCCGCGGCCGCGAGAACGTGGCCGAGCATGCTGCGGCCGTTGAGTTCGTGGAGGACCTTGGGAAGCTTCGACTTCATTCGGGTGCCCTCGCCCGCCGCAAGGACGATGACGGCAGCCGGACGGTTCACGCTCACTGAAGGAGACCCCTCGTGATAGCTGGCATTGAACTGTCGGCTCACCCTTCGGCGGCTCGACCCGCGTGCCGCGCGGGCGGCCGTCGGATGACCAGCGGCCGACATGGGAAGGATACATGCGCGTCACAGCCTCCCAACGGGGGCGTGACGCCGGAGTGAGGGGCCGCACCCGGGGCACGCCTGTGGCGTTGGGTTCCGGGGTGTTCTGTGAGATGCGCCGCGCCGCGCGGCCGGGCCCGGCACGGGCGCGCCACGGGTGGTCGGAGCACGTGAGCGGGGGCGTCGTGCGGCGGCGGCCCCGGGAAGCTCACCGGGGCGTGCGGGCGCACGGGCTTCGTACGGAGCGGCGGACCCGGTCCTGCACCGCAGGTCCTCGCGCGTGCGCGCGCGAAGGCCGGTTCCGGTACGGACGGGGCTGCCTGCGGCTCGCCCACAGGGGCGCGGGGCCTCGCGGGCTGCGGCCCCGGAGACGGGCAGCCGGCTCCCGGACCAGGGCTCGAACCTGGACGATGGGGACCAAAACCCCACATGCTGCCGATTACATCATCCGGGAAGGCAGCGGGCGCGAACGCGTCGCACCCGTACGCCAGGCACCAACATAGCGCCTCCGGTGGAGGGCTTGCCAAACCTACGGGGTCGTAGGTTACGGTTACGTAGGAATAGGTTGGGCCGTCGCGACGGGTGCTCCGCGCCTTTCGGACACCGTCCCGACCGCGACGACGTTGCCGTGACGACGAGGTGTGTACGACCATGACCGCTGCTCCCGAGCTGCCGACCGAGAACGCCGACAAGAAACGCGAGGCGATTCCCGAGTACGAGCCGGAACTACGAGGCCGGGCCGAACGCTTCACGGTCTTCGCGTTCGTCTTCATCCCGCTGATCGCGCTGCTCGCGTCCGTCCCGTTCTTCTGGGGCTGGGGCCTGAGCCTCACCGACATCGCCATCGCGTCGGTCTTCTACCTCATCAGCGGCCTGGGCATCACGGTCGGCTTCCACCGCCACTTCACGCACGGCTCCTTCAAGGCCAACCGCCCCCTGCGCATCGCGCTCGCGATCGCCGGCTCGATGGCCATCGAGGGCAGCGTCATCAAGTGGGTGGCCGACCACCGCCGCCACCACAAGTACGCCGACGCCGAGGGCGACCCGCACTCGCCGTGGCGCTTCGGCGACGACTGGAAGTCCGTCGCCAAGGGCCTGTACTACGCCCACATGGCGTGGATGTACCTGGACGAGAAGAGGACCTCGCCGCGCCGCTTCACCCCGGACCTGCTCAAGGACAAGGACATCGTCCTCGTCGACAAGCTGTTCCTGCCGATCGTGATCTTCTCCCTCGGCGCCCCCGCCCTCATCGGCGGCCTCGTGACCATGTCCTGGTGGGGCGCGCTCACCGCGTTCTTCTGGGCGAGCCTGGTCCGCGTGGCTCTGCTGCACCACGTCACCTGGTCCATCAACTCCATCTGCCACACCATCGGCGAGGAGAACTTCGAGGTGCGCGACCGCTCCCGCAACGTGTGGTGGCTGGCCATCCCCTCGTTCGGCGAGTCCTGGCACAACCTGCACCACGCCGACCCGACCTGCGCGCGCCACGGCGTGCTCAAGGGCCAGATCGACATCTCCGCCCGCGTGATCTGGGCGTTCGAGAAGTTCGGCTGGGCCACGAAGGTCCGCTGGCCCAACAACGAACGGCTCGCTGCCAAGCGGGTCAAGGTCTAGGATCAGTAGCCATCATGGGAGCAGCCGACAGCGAGCAGAAGGCCCGCGTACGCCGCAAACGCATGACGGGCAAGGAGCGTCGGCAACAGCTGGTGGAGATCGGCCGGGAGCTGTTCGCCGAACGCGGGTTCGATGCGACCTCCGTCGAGGAGATCGCCGCGCGGGCCGGGGTGTCCAAGCCCGTCGTGTACGAGCACTTCGGTGGCAAGGAGGGCATCTACGCGGTCGTGGTCGACCGTGAGATGCGCACGCTCCTCGACATGATGGGCGAGGCCCTCACCGCCGACAGCGCCCGGGGCAAGATCGAGAAGGCGGCGCTGGCCCTGTTGCGCTACGTGGAGGAGAACACGGTGGGGTTCCGGGTCCTGACCCGTGACTCCCACGTGGCCTCCGGCACCGGGAGCTTCGCCAGCCTGATCAACGACATCGCCAGCCAGGTCGAGCACATCATGGTGGACGAGTTCGCCGAACGCGGCTACGACCCGGCGCTCGCCCCCATGTACGCGCAGGCCCTGGTGGGCATGTGGGCGCTGACCGGGCAGTGGTGGCTGGAGGTGCGCAGGCCCAGGCGCGAGGTGGTCGCGGCGCACCTGGTCAACCTCGCGTGGAACGGGCTCGCGAGCCTGGAGCCCAAACCGAGGCTGCAGACGAAGCGGCGCGGATCGACCTGATGTCCGGACCCACCCCTCGCACGGGGTGGGTCCACCGCGTTCCGCGCACCGCGCGACGGCCTCCGGACGGCGGCGGCCCCTGGGCGACAGGGATGTTCGACATACCGCCCCCACTATCTTGATGTCAAGAGATAGGCTGTCCCCATGCGCGATGAGGTGGATGGGCTGATCGAGGCGTGGCGCTCCGAACGCCCGGACGTGGACGTGACACCCCTGGAGGTGTTCAGCCGTGTGTCCAGGCTCGCACGCCACCTGGACCGTGCCCGGCGCACGGTCTTCACCGAGCACGCACTGGAACCCTGGGAGTTCGACGTGCTCGCCGAGCTGCGCCGCTCGGGCCCCCCGTACGAGCTGAGCCCCGGCCGACTGCTGCGCGCCACACTGGTGACGTCGGGGACCATGACCAACCGGGTGGACCGGCTGGCCGCCGCCGGACTGGTCAAGCGGCGCCCCGACCCCGACGACAAGCGCGGGGTGCTGGTCCGGCTCACCGAACGCGGCGCCGAACGCATCGACACGGCCCTGGAATCGCTCCTCAGCTACGAGGAGACCCTTCTCGCCCCCATGCCCGCCGGCGACCGGGAACAGCTGGCATCGTTACTGAGATGCCTTCTGGCCCCCCTCGACAGGGACCCGGCGCGGCCGCAGAGCTAGTCACCCAGCGGTGTCCGCCTCTCACCGGGACCGCTGCCGGGCGCGAACCACATTCCGGGCTTCGGTGGGAGAACACAGAGTGAGAATCCGGTGGATGGCCGCGGCCGCCGCGACCGCGTTGGCCACGGGGTGCGTCGGCGGCGACGGCGCCGAACCGACGACCGCGCAGAGCTACTACCTGTCCCTGGGCGACTCCCTGACCGTGGGCGTACAGCCCGACGGGAACGGGACGCCCCAGGAGACTCCGGACGGGTACACGGACATCCTGTACCGCGCCCTCTACGACTCCGACTCGACGCTGCGGCACGAGCGCATGGGCTGCGGCGGGGAGGACACCACGAGCTTCCTCGAAGGCGGCGTCCCCCACTGCGACGAGCAGTACGGGGACACGTCGCAGATCGAGGCCGCCGAGGACTTCCTGTCCGAGCACGCGGGCCGGGTCGACCTGGTCACCCTCACCATCGGCGGGAACAACTTCACCGGCTGCGTCGCGGGACTGGACGGCGGTACGGGACCGACGGTCGACACCGCGTGCGTGGACGACGGGCTGGAGCGCGTCGAGTCGGAGATCCCCGAGATCGCGAACCGGCTGCGGACGGCCGCGGGCCCGGACACCAGGATCGTCGCCATGACGTACTACAACCCGTTCCTGGCGGCGCAGCTGCTCGGCGGCGGGGCCGAGGACCCCGACGGCCCGGCCGCCCCCGGGGACGGCCCGCGCCTGGGGGAGGCCGAGGGCGAGCTGCCCTTCGACGCGAGCCTGGCCGGCTACGCCACCGACGTCCTGGAGCAGCTGAACGAGTCGCTGCGCTCGGGCTTCGCCGCCGAGGACATCGCCGTCGCCGACGTGGAGTCGGCCTTCGACTCCCTGGACGGCGGGGTCCCCGCGGACAGCTCCACGGGCATGCCCGCGAACCTCCGGTCCGTCTGCGACCTCACCTGGATGTGCGACGCGGACCGGGGACCGGACATCCACACCAACCGGGCGGGCGCACAGGTGATCGCGACCGCCTTCGAGGAACTGGTCCGCTGACCCGGGCCCGGGCCCGTCCCCGAGGGGTCCGCGCGCGCTGACGCGGGCCCCGCCGGGGCGTCCCCGGGACGGTCCCGGTCCGCCGCACCCCGGTCCGCCGCCCGCTGTCCGGGGTGCGGCGGGAGGGGTGCGCGCCCCGGGCGGGCCCGGCTCTCCCGGCGGCCTTCCGGCGCGGTCCCCCACCCCGGACTCGACCGGGACCCGTGGCTGCTGGCATGGTGGCCCGGACGCCTTCCGGTTCCCCCACGTGAAGGGCCCGGCGGGTCCCGGGGAGCTCGGCGGGTCGCGCCGGCTCCCCGCACGACCCCCGGGCACGTACCTGTAGCCGACCCGGGTGGGAGAAGACAGTGCGAATCCGCTGGATCGCGGCCGCGGCCGCAGTGGTGCTGACCGCGGGATGCTCGGGCGCCGACGGAGGAGGGGCTTCGGACCAGGAGCCCTCCGGGGCCGACGGGGGCCACTACCTGTCGCTGGGCGACTCGCTGGCCGTGGGCGTGCAGCCCGACGGGAACGGGATGCCCGGCGAGACCGAGCAGGGGTACACGGACATCCTGTACCGCACCCTGCTCGAGGAGGACCCCGGCCTCGAACACGAGCGGATGGGCTGCGCGGGCGAGGACACGACCACGTTCCTGGAGGGCGGCCTGCCCCGCTGCGAGGAGCGCTACGACGACGGCGAGCAGCTCCAGGCCGCAGAGGACTTCCTCGCGGACCACGAGGGGGAGGTGGACCTGGTGACCCTCACCATCGGGGCGAACAACTTCACCCGCTGCGTGCGGGGGGTGAACGCGCCGGACGGCCGGGCCGACGGCTCCGAGGACATCGACATCGACGCGGAGTGCGTGGCCGACGGCCTGGAGCGGCTGGAGGAGGACGTCCCCGAGATCGCGGAGCGGCTGCGCACCGCGGCCGGGCCGGACACGCAGATCGTCGCGATGACCTACTACAACCCGTTCCTCGCGTTCTTCCTCCTGGACGACGACCCCGCCGGTCAGGCGTCCGCGTCCGCGGAGGAGGCCGAGGAGGTCTTCCCGGAGCAGGAGGCCAGGGGCGGGCTCGCCGAGGAGGCGGTCGAGATCCTCACCGAGGTCAACGGGACGCTCACCGACGCCTACGAGGCCCAGGGCATCGACGTCGCCGACGTGGACTCCGTCTTCCAGGCCACCAACCAGGAGGTTCCCGAGGGCAGCGAGACGGGCATGCCCGCGAACCTCCAGAACGTGTGCGACCTGACCTGGATGTGCGACGCGGAGCGGGGGCCGGACATCCACCCGAACGAGGAGGGCGCCCGGGAGATCGCCTCCGTCTTCGCCGAGGAGGTGCGCTGAGGAGCAGCCGCCGGTGGCGGGAGGGGCCGCGACCCGGCCCCCTCCCTGGCGGGACCGGTGCGGGGCGCCGGGCCGTCGGGGGCCGCGGCGCTCCGGGTGCGGGGCTACGCGGTCCGGCCGGGCAGTGACTCCTCGATGAGCGCGACGATGGCCGGGTCGTCCGGGCTCGTCCTGCTGCGGAAGCGGTGCACGGCGCCGTCCGGGAGGACCAGGAACTTCTCGAAGTTCCACTTCACGTTCCCGGCGGCGCCGTCCTCGTCGGCGGCCTCGGCCAGTTCGGCGTAGAGGGGGTGGCGGTGGCGGCCGTTGACCTTCACCTTGCTCATCATCGGGAAGGTCACCCCCCACGTGGCTGAGCAGTACTCGGCGATCTTCCCGTCGTCGCCGAACTCCTGGAGGAACTGGTTGCTGGGGAATCCCAGCACGGTGAAGCCCCGGTCGGCGTACTGGTGCTGGAGCTTCTCCAGCTGCTCGTACTGCGGCGTGAAACCGCACCGGGAGGCGACGTTCACCACCAGCCGGACCTTCCCGGCCCACTCACCGAACGTCGTCTCGCGTCCGTCGATCAACGTCACCGGGATCTCGTCGACAGCGGTCATGCGTGTTGGCTCCTGTCCTCCGGGGATCCGGCGCCCGGCGCACGTTCGGCCGGGGCGGTCCCAGGACCTCGGAGGTTACTCGACGGTGGACCGCGGCGCCGGGCCGGTCCGCGCGGTCCCTCGGCCGCCGGGAGGGGTGGCCGGGCGCCGGGCGCTGCGCCGGACAGAGCCGAGCAGGGCGGGAGCACACGGGGAGGGGCCGGCGCATGCCGACCCCTCCCCGTCGTCCCGGTGCCGCGTGGGCCGTCAGTCGCCGACGACCTCCGCCTGCTCCAGCCAGACCTCCTCCAGTTCGCCGCGCTCGGTCGCCAGGGCCTTGGCCTCGGCGTCGAGTTCGGCGAGCCTGGCGTAGTCGTTGGCGGCGGCGGCCATCAGCTCGTGCAGTTCGGACTCGCGCTTGGCGATGCGGTCCATGCGCCGTTCGACGCGCTGGAGCTCCTTCTGGGCCGCGCGCCGTTCGGCCGCGGACACCGCGGGCTGCTCCGGCGCGGCCTCGACGGCCGCGGTTTCGGAGGCGCCGAGGGGCACGGTGGCCTCCCCCGCGGTCGCGGCGCGGCGCTCCAGGTACTCGTCGACCCCGCCGGGCAGCCACGCGAGACCGCCGTCGCCCATGAGGGCGAGCACCCGGTCGGTGATGCGCTCAAGGAAGTAGCGGTCGTGGCTGACCAGTACGAGCGAGCCCGGCCAGCCGTCGAGGAGGTCCTCCAGCTCGGTGAGGGTCTCGATGTCCAGGTCGTTGGTGGGCTCGTCCAGCAGCAGCACGTTGGGCTCGCCCATGAGCAGGCGCAGGAGCTGGAGGCGGCGGCGCTCACCGCCGGACAGGTCGCCGATCGGCGTCCACTGCCGGTCGCCCCGGAAGCCGAAGCGCTCCAGCATCTGGCTCGCGGTGTAGTCGCGCTTGCCGATGGTGATGTGCTCGCGGATCTCCATGACGGCCTGGAGCGGGCGCGCCCCGGGGTCGAGTTCGGCGACGTTCTGCGACAGGTGGGCGAGCTTGACGGTGCGGCCGGTGCGCACGCTTCCCGAATCGGGTTCGCGCTCCTCGGCGAGGATCTTGAGGAGCGTGGACTTGCCGGCGCCGTTCACCCCCACCAGGCCGACCCGGTCGCCGGGGCCCAGCTGCCAGGTGAGGTGGTCCAGGAGGGTGCGGTCCGGGATGGCCACCGACACGTTCTTGAGGTCGATGACGGTCTTGCCGAGCCGGGAGCTGGCGAACCGCACCAGTTCGACGCTGTCGCGGGGCGGCGGCTCGTCGGCGATGAGCTGGTTGGCCGCCTCGATGCGGAACTTGGGCTTGGAGGTGCGGGCCGGGGCGCCGCGGCGCAGCCAGGCCAGCTCCTTGCGCATGAGGTTCTGGCGGCGCTCCTCGGAGGCGGCGGCCTGGCGGTCGCGTTCGGCCTTGGCCAGGACGTAGGCGGCGTAGCCGCCCTCGTAGCGCTCGACGGTGCCGCGCCCGACCTCCCAGGTACGGGTGGTGACGGCGTCGAGGAACCAGCGGTCGTGTGTGACGACCACGAGCGCCTCGGGACGTCCGCGCAGGTGCTCGGCGAGCCAGGCGATGCCCTCGATGTCCAGGTGGTTGGTGGGCTCGTCCAGCACGATGAGGTCGTGGTCGCCGATCAGCAGCCGCGCCAGGCCGGATCGGCGGCGCTCGCCTCCCGAGAGCCCGGACATGGGGGTGTCCAGGTCCCAGCCGCCGAGGAGTCCGCGCAGGACGTCGCGGATGCGGGAGTCCCCCGCCCACTCGTGCTCGGCTCGGCCGTCCAGCACGAACCCGCCCACGGTGGTGTCGGGGAAGGTGTCGCGCTGGTGCAGGAAGCCGATGCGCAGCCCGCGGTTGTGCACGACACGACCGGAGTCGGGTTCGGTGATGGCGGAGAGCACGGAGATCAGCGTGGACTTACCGCCGCCGTTGCGGCCGACCACGCCGATGCGTTCGCCCTCGTCCACACCGAGCGACACCTTGTCGAGGAGTACGAGCGGCCCGTAGGCCAGGGACACGTCCTGAAGGTTGACCAGATTCGTCATCACCTTCCATTGTCCGGGGTCCGACCCAGTGCCCTGGCCGCCCGGCCCCTCGGGAGAGTGAGGGGCCCGCGCCGGGCTGCGTGCGCGCCGGACCGCGCCCGGGGCCGCACCACGCAGGGCCCCGGACGCGTTCCCGGGCGCCGGGCTCCCGGCGCCCGGTCTACACCAGGAAGAAGTCCCTGGCGGCCTTGGCGACGCCCTCCGCGTCCACCCCGTGCGCCCGGGCGTGCTGCTCGGGCGTGCCGTAGGCGCGCAGCTCCCGGTCGCGGGAGACGCCCAGCCCGAGCTGGCGGTGGCGCCGGTCGGCGAGCGCCGCCGCGACCTCGTGCGCGGAGGTTCCGGCCAGGTAGGGCTCGACCACGAGCACGTCGGCGTTGCCCGCCGCGCCGACCAGGGCGCTGAGCCCCGTGCGGTCGAACGGTCGCACGGTGGAGGTGTAGGCCACGGTCACGTCGAGGTCGGCGGTGGCCTCCAGGACGCGGTCCAGCATCGGCCCGACCGCGACCACCACGCCCGCGGAGCGGGGCGTCCCCGCGCGCACCACCGACAGCCGGCCGCCCACCGGCAGGGACGCCCGGTTCGAGGTGCCGGAGAGCCGGACGTACACGCGGTCCTCCCCTGGGATCGCGGCCTCCAGGGCGCCGCGCACCTCGTCCGGGTGGCCCGGCACGTGCACGGTCCACCCGGGGAGGGTGTCCAGCAGCGCAACGTCGCCGGGCGCCTGGTGGGTGCGCCCCTCCTCCGAGGCGTCGTAGGAGCCGCCGATACTGACCAGGACCGCGCCCACGTCCTGGTGGGCGAAGTCGAGCTTGACCTGCTCGAACGGGCGCTCGACCAGGAACGGCGCGTAGCTGTGCACGATCGGCCGCATGCCCGTGAGGGCGAGGCCCCCGGCCACGCCGATCATGGCCTGTTCCCGGATGCCCACGTCGATCACCCGCCCCGGGTGGCGGATCGCCGTGGAGCGGAACATGCCCGCGGAGATGGCGGCGAGGACGACCGCGACACGCGGATCGCGGTCCATGGCCTCGATGACTGTGGCGGCGAAGGTCTCGCGCATGGCCGTGTCTCCTGTCACTCAACTGGTCCGGACGCGGGCGACGACGACCAGCGGCCGTCCCGTGTGGGGCCGGGTGAGGGCCTCGTGGAGGGCGTCGTGGTCGCGCCCGGGGACCTCCCGCGCCGCCCACCCCTCCGTGGCGAACCGGGCGCCGATGCCGCCGGGCCAGCCGTGGCTACTGGAGGCGTTGTCCACGACGACGACGGTGAGGTTGTCCGCGCCGAGCCTCCCGGCGACGGCGACGGCCTCGTGGTTGCTGCCCTCGTCGAGTTCGCCGTCGCCGATGAGCACGACCACGCGGGGAACGGAGCCGTCGGGGCGGCGGACGCCCTGGGCCCGCAGCCCGAGGGCGCTGCCCAGGCCGAGGGGGAGTCCGTGGCCGAGGGAGCCGCTGCCGATCTCGGCGCCGGGCACGAGGACGCGGTCGGGGTGGTGGCCCAGCCGGGAGCCGAAGGCGGTCCAGCCGCGCAGCGCGGACACGTCCACGAACCCCTTGGCGGCGAGCACGGCGTAGAACGCGGCGGGTCCGTGCCCCTTGG
This sequence comes from Nocardiopsis codii, assembly GCF_036327455.1. Lineage (NCBI taxonomy): Bacteria > Bacillati > Actinomycetota > Actinomycetes > Streptosporangiales > Nocardiopsidaceae > Nocardiopsis > Nocardiopsis codii. Next base: position 102,694 of record NZ_JAUZMY010000003.1, read on the forward strand.
ACAGCAGGAAGCGGTCGCGGGCGGGGTCCTCGGCCGTCTCGGGGGTGACGGCCAGGACGCGGTCGTAGAGGACCCACACGACGTCGAGGGTGGAGTGGGCGGCACCCTTGTGCTTCTCATCACCCTCCATGAGGCCGATGAGAGCCGGCAGGTCGGCGTAGCGCGACAAGGCGGGAGCGATCGTCATGCCCACCAGTGTTCGACCTCAACCGTGGTTCAGGTCAACTGGCAGGAACCCCCACAAAACAGGAGAATCATCAGTGATTTACATCACAGAACAACGGCACCGGGCACATCCCCGTGGGCCGTCACCACCTGCTCGCACAGTCCGCTTCCCTCCAGCGCCGCGACGACGGAGGCCTCGCGCTCGGCCACCACAGCACCGTCCTCGGGGCCTCCGCCCACCAGGAAGGCACAGGTCGGCCCCGAGCCGGACACCAGGGCGCCCAGGGCCCCCGCACCCCGGCCGATCCCGAGGGTCCGCTCCAGCTCCGGCAGGAGCGACAGCGCGGCCCCCTGGAGGTCGTTGGTGAGCGCCGCGCCGACGGCCGCGGGGTCCCCGAGCGCGAGCGCGCCGGCCAGGGCCGGGTCCAGGCGGGGCTGCGGGGCGTCGGGGCGGATCCGGTCGTACTCGCCGAAGACCCGCGCCGTGGACAGGCCGTGCGGCGACAGGGCGAAGACCCAGCGGAAACGGCCCGGACTGGCCATCGGGGCGAGGACCTCCCCGCGCCCCGTCCCCACGGCCGTGGCGCCCACCACGGCGAAGGGGACGTCACTGCCGAGTTCGGCCGCGCAGTCGAGGAGCTCCTCGCGCGACAGGCCGGTCCCCCACAGCCGGTCACAGGCGACCAGGGCGGCGGCCGCGTCCGCGCTTCCCCCGGCCATGCCGCCCGCCACGGGGATGTTCTTGTCCAGGTGGACGGTGACGGGGAAGCCCTTCCCGGTCCGCTCCGCCACGAGGGCGACCGCGCGCGCGGCGAGGTTGCTCGCGTCCAGGGGCACGCGGGACAGGTGGGACCCCAGGCCGCCGTCGGCGGTCAGCCCCGCGACGACGGAAGCGCCTCCGTCAGGGGGACTCGGCCGACGCGACCGGGCCTCCCGGACGGTAACCTCATCGAACAGTGAGACGGCGTGGAACACGTTGACGAGGTCGTGGAACCCGTCCTCGCGTCCGGGCCCCACCGCCAACTGGAGGTTCACCTTCGCGGGGACCCGCACGGTTACGGTGGTATTTACGGTCACGAGTCCCCAATCGTAAAGGAACCCCCACCTTGCGTGAACACGTACCCCGCCAGGGGCGCTGGTGTGTTCACCCCCTCCCACCGGCGCGAACGTCATCGCCGGAAGGAATCGGGAACCAAGATCACGATCCGGGGATCGTCACCACTGTCATGTCAGTCACCGCCTGTCCCCAGAACGGCCCGATCAGGCCGCTGAGTGGGAATCAGGGCACAAACACCGCTACCTTGGGGCAAGGCGGGGTTTGGACACCGTCGGGGAGGGTCGCTTGCCGTCGGATGGGCTCCCGAAGAACCTGGAACCGCTGGCCGCCGGAGATCCGGCCACCATCGGTCCCTATGTGCTGTCCGGGAAGCTGGGCAGCGGTGGCATGGGTACCGTCTACCTGGGCAGTTTGTCGGAGAGGAACAACCAGGTAGCCATCAAGGTCATCCGCCCGGAACTCGCCTTCGACGAGGCGACGCGGGCGCGTTTCCGCGATGAGATGGAGAACGCCCGCAAGGTCGCCTCCTTCTGCACCGCCAAGGTGCTCGACCACGGGACGTTCGAGAACCGTCCCTACATGGTCACCGAGTACATCGCGGGCACCGCCCTGGCCGAGCACATAGCCGAGAACGGCCCGCTGGACTCCTCCACCCTGCACGGCTTCGCCCTGGGCGTGGCCGCCGCGCTGGCGGCCATCCACCGCACCGGGCTGGTCCACCGCGACCTCAAGCCCGCGAACGTGCTGCTGTCGCTGTCCGGCCCCCGGGTGATCGACTTCGGCATCGCGCGCGCGATGAACACCGCCACGAACCACACCCAGACCGGCATCGTCATGGGCAGCCCCGGGTGGATGGCGCCCGAGCAGCTGTTGGAGGAGCAGGTCACCACCTCGGCGGACATCTTCGCCTGGGGGTGCCTGGTGGCGTTCGCCGGCAACGGCACGCACCCCTTCGGCAACGGCGACGCCATGACGCTGGGCAAGCGGGTGCTGTTCGCCGAACCCCAGATCGGCAACCTGGACAGCCCGCTGGACCGCCTGGTGACGCGCGCGCTGGCCAAGGAGCCGAACCGCCGCCCCACCGCGCAGGACCTCCTGCTGGAGCTGGCGGGCGGCGAGGACAGCACCAACCCCAACGACATGGTGTCGCACGCGCTGCACCAGTCGTGGCGGCCCAACCTGCCGCCGATGCCGCCCGGTCCGCCCCCGGGGATGCACCCCCAGCAGGGCGCGCCAGGGCACCAGACCATGACGGGCATGCGCCACCAGGCGCCCGGCCAGTACCAGGCGGGCCCGCCCATGCCCCCGCCCGCGCACCAGACGGGCAACTTCCAGCACCCGCAGCCCCCCGCGGGGCCGCCCCCCGGCTACCCGGCGACAGGCCACCAGTCCGGCCCTCCGCCGGGCGCGCAGGCGCAGCAGCCCCGGCAGGCGGGTCCGCCCCCGGTACAGCACCCCGCCTCGACCGGGCCCATCCCGATGGTGCCCCCCGCCGACCAGCAGGCGAACCGTCCGGGACCCCAGCCGTACGTGCCGCCGGTGCCACCGCCCCCGCACCAGCCCGCGGCGCCGAACCGGCGGCGGGGGCTCATCGTCATGGTGGCGGTGGGCGCCACGGCACTCCTGGTGCTCGTGGTCATCCTGGTGACCCTGCTGATGAACATGGACCGTTCACCGTTCTCCGACGCGGACGACGCCCCTCCCGCGGCGGACTCGCAACCGGAGGAGACCCCGCCCGCGGACGACGGGGCCGACGACTCCGACTCCCCGGGCGTTCCTGGAGGCCTGCCCGCGATGTCGGCGGACGGCACGGTCGAGTACCAGGTCACCTCCGTCACCTGCGGGTTGGAGGAGGTGGCGGGCCGCTCCGGCCTGCGCAGGGGCGAGTACTGCGTCGTGGACCTGGAGGTCACCAACCTCCTCAACGGCGCACCCTTCGCCTTCGACAGCAAGGCGCAGTACCTGGTCACCGACACCGAGTCGGAGATCGTCGCGGCGACCCCGTCCAGGAGCGAACAGGAGAGGCCGCTGTGGGACGTCGACGGCCTCGCCCCGGGCAACACGGCCACGGGTGAGCTGGTGTTCATCCTCACCCCGGAGCAGTCCCCGGTCCAGCTCCTGCTCAACAACACCGTCGACGGCGCACCGACCGAGATCGACATCCGGCACATGGTGAACTAGGGCCCGGGCCACGATCGGCCCCACACGACACGGACGGGCCCGGCACACACGCGGTGTGCCGGGCCCGTCCGTGGTGCGGGGAGGTCCGCTCCCCTACTCCCACTCGATGGTGCCCGGGGGCTTGCTGGTCACGTCCAGCGTCACCCTGTTGATCTCGCGGACCTCGTTGGTGATCCGGTTCGAGATCTTCGCCAGCACGTCGTAGGGCACCCGCGACCAGTCCGCGGTCATGGCGTCCTCGCTGCTGACCGGGCGCAGGACGACCGGGTGGCCGTAGGTGCGGCCGTCGCCCTGCACGCCCACCGAGCGCACGTCGGCGAGGAGCACCACCGGGCACTGCCAGATCTCACGGTCCAGGCCGGCGCGGGACAGTTCCTCACGGGCGATCGCGTCGGCCTCGCGCAGGATCTCCAGGCGGTCGCGGGTCACCTCGCCGATGATGCGGATGCCCAGACCCGGTCCCGGGAAGGGCTGGCGCCACACCATCTCGGCGGGCAGGCCCAGCTCCTCGCCGACCTTGCGCACCTCGTCCTTGAACAGCTCGCGGAGGGGCTCCACCAGGGTGAACTGGAGGTCGTCGGGGAGACCGCCCACGTTGTGGTGCGACTTGATGTTGGCGGTGCCGGTGCCGCCGCCGGACTCGACCACGTCCGGGTACAGGGTGCCCTGCACCAGGAACTCGACCTCGGCCCCGCCCTCGCCGCCCTCGGAGACGACCTCGCGGGCCGCCTGCTCGAACACGCGGATGAACTCGCGGCCGATGATCTTGCGCTTCTCCTCGGGGTCGGTCACCCCGGCCAGCGCCGACAGGAACCGCTCCTCGGCGTCCACGACCTTGAGCTTGGCTCCGGTGATCGCGACGAAGTCCTTCTCGACCTGCTCGGCCTCACCCTTGCGGAGCAGGCCGTGGTCGACGAACACGCAGGTCAGCTGGTCGCCGACGGCGCGCTGCACGAGGGCTCCGGCCACGGCGGAGTCGACGCCGCCGCTCAGCGCGCAGATGACGCTCTTGTCGCCGATCTGCTCGCGGATGCGCTCCAGCTGCTCCTCGACGATGTTCACCATCGTCCAGGTGGGACGGCACCCGGCGCCCTCGTACAGGAACCGGCGCAGCACCTCCTGGCCGTGCTCGGTGTGCATGACCTCGGGGTGGAACTGCACGCCGAACAGGCGGCGGTCGGTGTCCTCGAACGCGGCGACCGGGGCGCCCGCGGTGCTCGCGGTCGTGGTGAAGCCCTCGGGGGCCCGCACCACGGAGTCGCCGTGCGACATCCACACCGACAGGTCGGCGGGGATCCCCGTGAACAGCAGGGAGTCGGTGACGGCCGACAGTTCGGTGCGGCCGAACTCGCTCAGGTCGGTCCGGTCGACGGTTCCTCCCAGGGCCCGGGTCATGGCCTGGAAGCCGTAGCAGATACCGAAGGTCGGAACCCCGGTCTCGAACAGCTCGGCGCCGACGTGGGGGGCGCCCTCGGCATAGACCGACGACGGGCCGCCGGAGAGGATGATGGCCTTGGGTTTCTTGGCGAGCATGTCCTCGACGGGCATGGTCGAGGGCACGATCTCGCTGTGCACATGGCATTCGCGGACGCGTCGTGCGATCAGCTGCGCGTACTGCGCGCCGAAGTCCACGACGAGAACGGTGTCGAACGTGCTCTCAGCACCAACGGACACGACGGAGGACCTTCCGCAGGGAGTACAGGGATAGGCACCCAGTCTAGGGCGTTCCCCGTGCTCAACCGCTCCCCCGCCGTGTGCGGTGGGGCTCAGCCCCCGAAGCCGTCGGGGTTGGCCGACTGCCACCGCCACGAGTCACGGCAGGCGTCGTCCACGCTGCGGGCGGCCTTCCACCCCAGGTCGCGGGCGGCGGCGGACGGGTCGGCGAAGCACGAGGCGATGTCGCCGGGGCGCCGGGCGGCCACCGTGTACGGGATCGGCGCCCCGGTGGCCCGCTCGTACGCGCGCAGGCCCTCCAGGACGGAGGTGCCGTGGCCCGTCCCCAGGTTGTACACGCGGCAGCCGGCGGAGTCGCCCAGGTGGTCGACGGCGGCCAGGTGGCCCTGGGCGAGGTCGACCACGTGCAGGTAGTCGCGGACGCCGGTGCCGTCGGGGGTGTCGTAGTCGTCGCCGTACACGTTGAGCCGCTCACGGCGCCCGGCCGCGACCTGCGCGATGAACGGGAACAGGTTGTTGGGGACTCCCCGGGGGTCCTCCCCGATCAGGCCGCTGGAGTGGGCGCCGATCGGGTTGAAGTAGCGCAGGGTGATGATGCGCCAGCGCGGGTCGGCGACGGCCAGGTCCTCCAGGACGCGTTCGATGAACAGCTTGGTGGCGCCGTAGGGGTTGGTCACGGAGAGGGGGCTGTCCTCGGTGAGGGGCAGCCGCTCGGGGTCTCCGTAGACCGTCGCCGACGAGCTGAACACCAGGTCGCGGACGTCGCGTTCGTCCATCACCTCGGCGAGGGCGAGCAGCGCGTCGAGGTTGTTGCGGTAGTAGCGCAGCGGCTGGGCGACGGACTCGCCCACGGCCTTGAGCCCGGCCAGGTGGATGACCGCGTCGACGTCGTGGGCGTCGAAGACCCGGCGCAGCGCGGCGGGGTCGGTGCAGTCCTCCCGGTGGAAGGCGACGGTCCGCCCGGTGATGCGCTCGACCCGGCGGACGGCCTCCTCGCTGCTGTTGACGAGGGAGTCGACCACGACGACGCCGTGCCCGGCCTGGAGCAGTTCGACGGCGGTGTGCGAGCCGATGTACCCGGCCCCACCGGTGAGCAGTACGTTCATCTCTCGCTTCCCTGGCTGGAGGAGCGCCCGCCGCGTCGCGGACGCTCCCCAGGATAGGGGGCGGCCCGGCCGGAAGCCTGTGACACGCGCCACCGGGTTCCGTCCCGGAACCCGCCGGTCCGCGGAAGGGGCGGGCGCCGTCGGCCCCGGCCCCTCCCGCCCCGTGCGGGTCAGCCGCGCCCCGGCGGGGTGCTGCGGCGGGTGTCCAACCACAGGACCTGCGGGTCGTGGTCGCTGACCTGGTCGTGGAACTCGGAGTTGAGTCGCGCGACCTCGTAGTCGACCCGGCCGGCGAGGGCCCGGTTCACGAGGATGTGGTCCAGGGCCTGGGAGTTGCCGTCGAACACGTAGTTGTAGCGCTCCCCCTCCGGCAGGTCCGTCATGGGGTTGTGCAGCCGGCCGTCACCGGTGAGGATCTCCAGGGTCCGTGAGAACTGGAAGTCGTTCAGGTCGCCCATGACGACCAGGGCGGCCTCCGGGTCCGCCGCGAGCAGCTCGTCGGCGAACGCTCCGACCAGTGCGGCCTGGGCGTGGCGCTGGACCTCGCTGGTGCGGTTCGGCGGCTGGTGGACGCCGTGCAGCGGCTGGTCGCCGCCCTTGGAGTTGAAGTGGTTGGTGACCACGTAGATGTCCCGGTTCAGGGCGCGGAAGTGGCCGACCAGCGGCTTGCGGCTGGACTCCCACGCCTCGTCGGTCGGGCTGATACGGCCCGGGGAGACCGACAGCTCGGCTCCCCGCTCGCCCTCCACGATCTCGACGGCGGTCGTGGCGTCACCGCCGGCCCGGTCCACGAACCGGACGCGCTCGGGGTCGAACAGGAAGGCGTTGCGGATGTTGCCGCCCGGCTGCCCGCCGTCCTGCTTGTCCTCGGGGCTGATCTGCCGCCACTCGTAGGCGGGGCCGCCCTGCGCGGCGACGGCCTCCACGAGCCGGTCGAGGGTGAGGCCCGCGTCGACGGTGCCGTCGTCCTCGGGGCCGCTGTCGTCCTGGATCTCCTCCAGTCCGATGATGTCGGGCGTGTCCAGGTGGTCGACGATGCCGGTCGCGAGGGCGTCGAACCTGGCCTGGTCGTCCCGGCCGCCGAGGTTCTCGACGTTGTAGGTGGCGATACTGACCTCGTACCGTTCCGTGTCGCGGACCGCGGTGCGCTCCAGGTCGCCCGGGACGTGCTCGCCCAGGGTCGTGGCGCGGATGAGGTAGCCGCCGAACTGGCTGTGGCCGACGGGACCCTCGGTGACCCCGGCGAGGGTGTCGCCCACGTTCGCCGTCGGGAAGGGGTGCTCGGCGCGGTCGAGCAGGGACTCGACCTTGACCCGTCCCGAGTTGGGGCCGCCGTAGGAGCCGTAGGCGGTGCCGCCGTTGACGGTGGGGTTCTGGTCGGGCTTGGTGGTCACCCACAGGGCGTGGTAGCCGTCGGTGGCGGCCACGACGGGGGCGTCCTCGACGCGGACCGTCATGTGCTCGTGGGCGGCCCAGAAGTCGAGGGCGTACTCGTCGGGCTCCAGTTCCAGCCCGGACACGTCGCCTCCGTGGTCGGGGGCGTACGCCTCGGGCAGGGCGTCGGCGTCGAGGAGGACGGCCCCGGGGAGGTCGTTGCCGGTCGACAGGACCGTCCAGCGGGCCTGGTCGAGCTGGGTGACGGTCTGCTGGCCGGACGCGGACCGGTACTCGCCGACCCTTCCGGCGACCAGGACCTCGTCGCCCGCGGCGACGGGGGGTGTGGTGGAGCCGGTGAAGACGAACAGCGCCTCGCTCGTGCGGGGGTCGCCGTCGCCCTCGGTGTCCTGGAACCAGAATCCCCGGGCGCTGCCGAAGGCGTTGACCGCCGTCACCACTCCGGGCAGGCCGGTGACCTGGCGGCCGGCGTAGGGGGAGGTGCGGGTGGTGCCCTGGACGTCGTGGACGCGCAGGTCGCCGGGCTCGACGGGCTCCTCCGGGCCGCCGCCGTCGCCGACGGTCTCCCCCGCCGCGTTGGTGGGGGTGGGGTCTCCGGCGGTGAGGTCGGCCGCGTTGTCGCCGGTGTCGGTGAAAGCGGCGTCGCGTGAGGCGGAGGCGGTGTTGGAGAGCCCCGTGACGGGCGACCCGGCGTGGACGACGGCGTTGCCGTAACCGACCACGTCGACGACGGCGCCGTCCTCCGCGCACGCCGCCGCGGTCCGGCAGGCGACGGGGTCGGTGCCGGACACGAGCAGGACCGTGCCCGCCGTCGCGGACATGTTGGTGCTCCCCGCGGTGTCGGGGGCGGGGAGCTCGGTGCTGCCCCCGGCTCCCACCGCCTGGCGGACCAGGTGGTGGCCTCCCGCGGGGATCTCACCGGTCAGGGCCGTGACCTGCACCCGGGTGGCCGGTCCCGGGCTGGCGGGGAGGTACTGGACACTCCACCCGTCGAGGTCGGCGGCCTCGCCCGTCGGGTTTCCCAGCTCGACGAAGTCGTGGCGCAGGTGGGCGCCGCTGTTGCCGCCCCCGCCGTACACCTCGCTGATCACCGGGGCGACGGCGTCGGCGAGGGCGGCGGGCACCGCTCCGAGGCCGACGCCCAGGAGGACCGCGGCGGCGGCGGACGTGGACGCGATCAGGCGTCCGGGTGGGGTGGGGGACACATCTGCTCCGGGGTTCGCTGGGGGTTCGGGGGCCTGGACATCATGACCCGTGCGGATGTCCGATCGAAAGAGATCGCATGAAATGGAGGCGACGCGACCGGCGGTTGGTGCGATCCGCCCACCGTCGCGCCCGCCCCGCCCGGTGCGAACGTCCGAGTCCGGGCACGCGGGCGGCAGCGGTCCTCAGAGGGCCGGGCCGGTCCCGTCCGGACGGGACCGGCCCGCACCGGTGCGGCGCGCGGGCCCCTCCCGGCCGGGCCCGGCGTGCCCGGGGCCTCGGCCGCCGTGCCCGGCCCGCGGGCTACAGCCGCGGGTCGACCGGCTCCGAGGCCAGTCCCAGGATCGCGAACACGGGTTCGTGCACGCGCCACAGCGGTTCGCGGCGCGCGTGCCGCGCCAGGGCCTCCAGCCCCAGTTTGTGCTGCCGCATGGCCAGGCTGCTCTTGCGGCCGAGGTTGCGGTCCTTGAGGACGGCCAGCCTCTCGGGGTCGGTGTAGTCGGGGCCGTAGACGATGCGCAGGTACTCGGGTCCGCGTACCTTCAGTCCCGGCTGGGTCAGGCCCTTGCGGCCCCTGGCCCGGGCACCCAGGACCGGCTTGACCACCATGCCCTCACCGCCCGTGCCGACCATGTCGGTCCACCAGTCGGCGGCGGAGCCGCAGGCGGCCGGGTCGGTGGTGTCGACCACCCGGTAGCGGGTGGGGTGCACCATGCCGCCGGTCTCCGCGAGCCGTTCGGCGACCGCCATGTGCCACAGGTGGTCGGCGTCGGAGTACTCCCTGCCCTCGGAGGCCAGGACCGTGAACGGCGCGTACCGGAGCCCCGCCGCGCCGTCGGTGTCCCACGAGTAGCGCCGGTAGACCCGGCTGAACGCCTCGGTCTGCTCGGCCCGCCGGTCCACCTTGTCGACCAGGCCGTCCACGGGCACGCCGCGTGCGGCCGCCGCGCGGAGCGCGTCCGCGGCGGCGGGCAGGGAGGCGCGGGCTGCGGCGCCCACCGACGCGTACTGCTCGCGGATCAGCGACCGGGCCTTGGCCGACCACGGCAGCAGCTCCCCGTCCAGGGCCACCCAGTCGGTGCCGAGGCGGTCCCACAGGCCGGCGTCGGTCACGGCGCGGCGCAGCCGGTCGACGACCTCCGCCTGGAGCGCGGGGTCCTGGAAGAACGGGCGGCCGGTCCGGGTGTGGACCACGCCGAGTTCGCCGGGCACGAAACGCCGTTCGGCCGCGGCCCCGTCCCTGCACAGCACGGCGACGGCGCGCGAGCCCATGTGCTTCTCCTGGCACACGACCTCGCCGACCCCGGCGCCCCTGAAGTACGCGAACGCCTCGTTCGGGTGCTCCAGGAACCGGGGGTCCGCGGCGGTGGGCGCCGGGGCCATGGTCGGCGGCAGGTACAGCAGCCAGCGCGGGTCGACGGCGAACCGGCTCATCACCTCCAGCGCGGCGAGCGTGCCGCCGCTGTCGGTGCGCACGGCGCCGTCGGCGGTCTCCACGAACAGGCCGGGGGCCGTGTCCGCGGCGCCGATCCCGACGTCGGTGATGTCGATGGTGTCGTCGGTGCGCCGGTCCGCGTCCTCCGCGGGCGTGGCCGACAGCGGCCGGGCCGGCTCGTACCAGGTGCGGTGGGCCTGCACCTCGACCAGTTCGCGCTCCGGGTAGCGCAGCGCGGTGAGCTTGCCGCCGAACACGCAGCCCGTGTCCAGGCAGATGGTGTTGTTGAGCCACTCGGCCTTGACGGTGGGGACGTGGCCGTAGACCACGGCCGCCCTGCCCCGGTACTCGCGGGCCCACGGCAGACGTACCGGGAGGCCGTACTCGTCGGTCTCCCCTGTGGTCTCGCCGTACAGGGCGAAGGAGCGCACGCGGCCGGAGGCCCGGCCGTGGTACTCCTCCTTCAGCCCGGCGTGGGCGACGACGAGCCGTCCCCCGTCGAGGACGAGGTGGCTGACCAGGCCGTCGCAGAACGCGAGCACCCTCGCACGGAACTCCTCGCTCTCCCGGCCCAGCTGCTCCACGGTCTCGGCGAGGCCGTGGGTGAGCTGGGCCTTGGCGCCCTTGAGCACCCGGATCAGCTTGTTCTCGTGGTTGCCCGGCACGCACAGGGCGTCGCCGTCGGCGACCATGCCCATGACCAGGCGCAGCACGCCGGGGCTGTCGGGTCCACGGTCCACGAGGTCGCCGACGAACACCGCGGTGCGCCCGTCGGGGTGGCGGGCTCCCACGGGGCGCCCCCCGCCGTCACGGGACAGTTCGTAGCCCAGCCCTCCGAGGAGTTCCTCCAGCTCCTCCCGGCAGCCGTGCACGTCGCCGACGATGTCGAACGGGCCGGTGAGCTCGGTCCGGTCGGTCCAGGCCCGTTCCAGCGCGACGGTGGCGCCGTCGATCTCCTCGGGTCCGTGCAGGACGTGGGTCCTGCGGAAGCCCTCGCGGGACAGCCGCTTCAGCCCCTGTCGGAGGTCGCGCCGCTGCCGCCGGATGACGTGGTCGCCGAAGTCCCGGTCGGGCCGTTCGCGGTTGCGCTCCCTGGCCAGCGCCTCGGGGACGTCGAGCACGATCGCGGTGGACAGGACGTTGTTGTCCTTGGCGATGCGCACCAGTTCCCCGCGTGCCCTGCTCTGCACGTTGGTGGCGTCCACGACGGTGAGGAGGCCCCTGCGCAGGCGGATGTCCACGATGGTGTGCAGCAGGGCGAACGCGTCCGCGCCGGCGGACTGGTCGTTCTCGTCGTCGCTGACCATGCCGCGGCAGTAGTCGGAGCTGATCACCTGCGTGCGCGCGAAGTGCCTGGCGGCGAAGGTGGACTTGCCGGAGCCGGACACCCCGATCAGCACGACGAGGCCCATCCTGGGCACGCCGAGCACACGCGGCTCGGGGGCTCGGGCCCCCTCTGTCGTACTCACCGGGTGAAGACTCCCATCTGGGTCGGGGCGCCGGTCCGCGGGTCCTCGGGCCCGACCGGCAGGCGGCGGACGGTGTAGCCGTGCTTCTCGGCGACCCGGTCCGTCCACAGGGTGAACTCGGCGCGCGTCCACTCGAAACGGTGGTCGCCGTGCCGGAGGGCGCCGTCCTCCAGCCCCTCGTAGTGCGTGTTGTACTCGACGTTGGGCGTGGTCACCACGACGACCCGGGGCCGGGCCGCGCCGAACACGCTCTGCTCCATCGCCGGCAGCCGCGACGGGTCCAGGTGCTCGACCACCTCCATCAGGACGGCGGCGTCGTACCCGGAGAACCGCCGGTCGCGGTAGACGACGGAGCCGACCAGGAGTGCGGGCCGCGACGGTGTCCGGCCCCCGCCCGCGGCCCCGGGGGCGGTGGAGGACAGCGGGCGGTGGCGCCTGCTCCCGCTCGGGTCGCAGCCCCGGCAGAATCTGCGGTGGGCGTGTTCGAGGGTGACGGCGCTGACGTCCACGCCGGTCAGGCGTGTGAGGGAGCGGTCTCCGGCCAGCCGCTCCAGCAGGCGGCCGGAGCCGCATCCGAGGTCGATGACGCTGGTGGCGTTCTCCGCGTCCAGCACCGCCATGACCGCACCGGCCCGCTGGTCGGCCAGACGGGGGGCGCGCTCGCCGCCCGCCCCGGCCGCGGGGTCCGCGGCGACTTCCTCCACGACGGGGTCGTCCGCGTCCTCGGCCGTGTCCTCGGCCTCGGCGAACCGGGCCATCGCGGTCCGCACGTAGGCGTCGCGCCGGTTGAGGTAGCGGCGGGTGATCCAGTCCCGTTCGGGGTGTCCGGCGAGCCAGCCGACGTCCGCGACGGGCCCGTCTCCGCCCCCGGTCGCGGGCGCTTCGGCCGGGGGCACGGCCGCCCCGTCCGCCTCCCCGGCAGGGGGAGGTCCGTCCGCGTCCGTCCGAGGCGCGGCGCCGGGCAGCCCTCCGGCGCGGAGGAGCTTGTCGACCTCGCTCCGGTCGACCCAGTAGTGCTTGCTGCCGTCCATCGCGGGGAGCAGCACGTACAGGTGGCTGAGGGCCTCGGACAGGCGCATGGTCCCGGTGAGGGCGAGGGTCAGGTAGTGGGAGTCGCCCCAGCCCGGCAGCCCGGGGTCGAGCGGGACCGGTGCGGCGTCGACCGCCCACCCGAGGGGCTCGAAGAGCGCGCGGGCCCGTTCCGCACCGGCCCGGCAGGGGACGGCGGGCATCCGCAGTTCCAGGGGGAGGGGGGTGCTCGCCAGTGCGGGCCGGGGCGCGCACACGCCCCGGAGGGCGGAGCGGAAGACCCTCCCCAGTGCGACCGTGAACAGTGACGACGTGGCGTAGGGGCGGTCGTTGACGTACTGGGCGAGCGAGAAGTCGGGCGAACTCACCGAGGTGCGGGCGCGCAGGAGGGCCTGCGCGTCGACGTCCAGGAGGAGCGCCGCGGTGCAGCGCTCCTCTGTCGCCTCGGGGTAGAAGACGTGGGCGGTACCGAAGGACTGCTCGAAGCCCTGCGCCCTGTCGGGGTGCTTGTGCAGCAGGAAACCGAGGTCCGTCGCCGGGTTCGCCGTGGTCGTGATCGTCAGTAGCACCCGTGCATTGTGTCCGCTCGCCGTGGCGCGGTGCCAGGGATTTTCCGTCCGCGGCCGGCCGGAGCGGCGCCCCCGACGTGGCTCCCGGGGGCCACCCGGGCGGGCCGCCGGGGACGGTCGGGGGTCAGCCGGCGGCGCCGTGCTCCCGGGCGTGCCTGGCGGCGTGCATGCGGGAGGTGACCAGGGCGGCGATCGCGAGGGAGGCCGCGAGGACCACCGCGTCGACGGCGCCCGAGGTCAGCAGCGGGTCGATGGCCGTGTACGCGGAGTCGACGGGCATGCGGAGGTCGACCTCCACCCACAGCATCATGCCCGCGAAGGACAGGACCAGGAGCGGGGGCACGGAGATCAGCGCGGTGAGCCCCGGGTACGGCAGCCGGACGAGGCGCAGGAGTGGCCAGGCCAGGAGGGGGGCGAGCACGACGGGCAGGGCCGTCAGGAGCATGCCCGCGCCGATGTTGGCGTCGGGGGTGGGGTGGTAGGCCGCGATGTAGGCCCGCAGGCCCCAGGCGGCCAGGAGCAGCAGCACGGACGCGATCAGGGCGGCCACCGCGGCGAGGAGGATCGCGCGGGGCGCGGAGACGGGGGTGAGGGGGCGGTAGGTCATGCCCCCAGCCTGCCCCGGTTCCGCCTCTCCCGCATGAGTAGGGCTACTCATACCGGCCCCGGCGCGGGTGTCCCGCCCCGCACGCCCTCGCCCGGCGGGGCGGCGCTCCCGGGTGCGTTCCCGTCCCGGGTCGAGCCGGATCCGGCCGGTCAGGACGGGAGCTCTCCGCCCGCCGTCCGCGCCGGATCGACGCCGAGTTCCTCCATCGCCAGGGCGACCCCGGCGCGGGCGTTCCCGAAGAACGACCACGGCTGGTCGCAGTAGACGTTGCCGACGGCGGAGAGGTGCCAGTGGGCCGCCTCGGCCATGCCCGCCCGGTGGAACGCCCACCCGAACAGGTGGTGCGCCTGGACGTCGCGGGGGTGCGGCACGGACGCCGTCGCCCACCCCTGCGCGAGGTCGAACAGCTCCCGCGCCGACTCGCCGTGCAGGCGGCCCAGGGCGTTGTGCACGACCAGGGGGGTGTTGCCCTCGGCGCCGAGCCTCTTCTGCTCGGCGCGCACGTGCTCGGCGTGGGCGAGCGCCAGCACGGACGGGAGCGGGTTCCCCTCGGGCGCGGTGTCGGCGGTGGCCCCGGCGAAGGCGAACATCTCCTCGGTGGAACCTCCCCTGGTCGCGGACAGGGAGCGCGTCCGGATCATGTGCGCGGGGAACAGGTGCGGCGCCCGTTCGGTGAGCTCCCGCCAGAGCCGGTCCTTCTCCTCGCGGTCCGCGCCCAGCCCCATCGCGATGGTCTGGAGGCCCGCCCAGGGGGCGGCGTCGTCGGTACGCAGTCGCGCGGCGGCCTCCAGGGGGATGCGGGCCTCGTCCAGGGCGGCGGCGAAGGCCTTGCGGTCGGCCTGGCGGGTGGCGGCGCCCCCGGCGGGCCGGCGCAGGGCGCGGGCCAGGAGGGTGTGCCCCAGCCAGAGCATGACGTCGGCCCGGTCCGCGCCGTTCCCGACGAGTTCGACGACGGTCTCGGGCCGTTCGGCGGCGGCCCTGCCGAGTGCCTCCGCCTGGACCACGCGGGTCTCGGGGTCCTCCCGGGACTCGGCGAGCAACGGCAGTCCGGCCTCGGCCTCGCCCTCGCGCACGGCCTCGCACCCGGCCCGGAGCAGGGGGTCGGCTCCCAGGGACGCGGACACCAGGCGCGCCTCGATGTCGGTGCCGCGAGGCACCCTTGCCGGGTTCCGTGCAAATCGCCACATGTGTGCGAGCGTAGCGGGCCCGTCGTCCCGGGGACGACGGGCCCGCGAGGGATCCGGCGAGGTCAGGCTACGGCTGCCTGGAGGCGTGCACCCCGTCCCGCTCCGCCGGGTCGGCGCCGGCGGCCGTCCCGGCCTCCGGGGCCGCGGTCCCGCCGGGTGCCTCCGCCACCGGGCCGGGGGCCGCGCCGCGGGCCTTGTCCCTGCGGTGGTTGACGACCTGGAGGACGATGAGCACGACGCCGAGGACGGAACCCGCGAACACGAACCAGTTCGGGTCGACGGACATCGACAGGGCGGCGCGGAAGAGGGCGCTCCACTCGGGGGCGATCATGACGAGCGCGGCCGCCAGGATGAGGGCGAGGCGCTCGACCAGCATGGTGGGCCGCAGGAAGTGGCCCTCCAGGGCCATCGCGGCGACCGCCAGGGCGATGCAGCCGCTGATCACGGCGACGGCCAGGTTCGACACCGGGCCCTCGACGGCCATCAGGGCCGAGTAGGCCATGAGGACGGGGATCAGGTACAGGCCCTTGGCGAACTTCCACGCGGACAGGCCCGAGCGCATCGGGCTGGCGTTGGCGATGCCCGCGGCCGCGAACGCCGCGAACGCCACGGGGGGCGTCACGTTGGAGTCCTGGCTGTACCAGTACACGATCATGTGGGCGACGATCACGGCCAGCCCCAGCTCCTCCAGCGCCGGGACAGCCAGTACCGCCAGCACCACGTAGGAAGCGGTGACCGGCAGGCCGATGCCCATGACCAGGGACGCCAGCGCCACCATCAGCAGGGTGAGGAGCAGGCTGCCCGCGAAGGCCGTCACCAGGACGTCGGAGAAGACGAGCCCGAGTCCGGTCAGGCCGACCATGCCGACGATGATGCCCGCCACCGCGCAGGCGACGGAGACGGACAGGGTGCTGTTCGCGGCGAGGACGAACACCTCCAGGAAGTCCTTGACCGACAGGCGGCTCCCGGCCCGGAGCATCGCCACCACCAGGAGCGCCCCGCAGGCGTACAGGCCCGCCTGGGTCGGCGGCACGTACTGGAGCAGCAGGACGACGAGCAGGATCAGCGGGGCGAGGAAGTGCCAGCCCGCCTTCATCACCGCGCCCAGGGTGGGCAGGTCCGAGTCCTTCGCGAGACCGATGCCGTACTTGCGCGCCAGGATGTCCACGAACAGGAACATGACGCCGAAGTACATCAGCGCCGGGATGATCGCGACCTTGACGATGTCCGCGTAGGGGATTCCGGTGCGTTCGGCCATGATGAACGCGCCCGCGCCCATGATGGGAGGCAGGATCTGCCCGCCCGTGGACGCCGCGGCCTCGACGCCCGCCGCGTCGTGCTTCCTGTAGCCGACCTTCTTCATCAGCGGGATCGTGAACGGGCCGGTGCTGACGACGTTGGCGATGGCGCTGCCGGAGACGGAGCCCATGAGGGCGCTGCCCAGGACCGCCCCCTTGGCGGGGCCGCCGACCATGCGGCCGGTGAGCACGTAGGCCAGTCCGACGAAGAAGCTGCCGCCGCCGGTCTTGGACAGGAGGGCGCCGAACAGGATGAACACGAAGACGAAGGTGACGACCACGCCGAGGGTCATGCCGTAGATG
Organism: Nocardiopsis codii; assembly: GCF_036327455.1. Lineage (NCBI taxonomy): Bacteria > Bacillati > Actinomycetota > Actinomycetes > Streptosporangiales > Nocardiopsidaceae > Nocardiopsis > Nocardiopsis codii. Next base: position 119,372 of record NZ_JAUZMY010000003.1, read on the forward strand.
CCGTCGCCGAGGTAGCTGTGGGTGGCGATGCGCTGGATGGTCGCCCCGGAGTGCCCGAACTGGCCGGGGATGAGCGGGCCGATCCAGGCGTAGAACACGAAGACCGCGACCATCACGACCATGATCATGCCGACCGTCCGCCGGGTGGCCTCCAGCAGGAGGAGCATCGCGACCAGTCCCATGATCCAGTCGGTCTCGGTGTAGGCGCCGGCGCGGGACGCCAGTTCCGCCTGGAGGACCATGGGGTAGAAGCTGACCGCCACGGTGCCCGCGATCAGTGCGAGGTCGAGCACCAGGGCCGGGACGGAGCGCCCGGCCTTCCCCTTGAGGGGCGGTTTGACCAGGAACACCAGCACCATGACGAACATCAGGTGGATGAGTCGCTGCTGGCGCGCGTCGAAGCCGGCGCGCAGGGCGATGTAGAGCTGGAAGAGGGTCAGTGCGGCGGCCAGGGCCAGGACCGTGACGCCGACGGCGGTGGCGAGGGGGCCCTCTCCCCAGCGGGCCGAGGCGACACGGCGCCAGGCGGGTTCGGTGTGCCCGTCCTCGCCGTCCACGTCGGGCAGGGCGTCGGCGGACGTGCCGGTCCTCCGCTTCCCCCTGCCGGTCGCGGGCCCGGGGTCCTCCCCGCGACCGGCCGGACCGGGGGCCGCGGGGCCCTCGGGCCGGGGCCTGGTGGACGGTCCGGTGTGCCCGACGGCGGTGCCCGCGGGGGCGGGGTCGGCGGGCGGGGTGTCGTCCCGTTCCGGTGGGGGTGTCTCGGCCATGGTTCTTCCTCGGTGTTCTCTGGGCTGGGGCGTGGTGCGGCCGGTCGCGGGTGCCGGCGCGGCGGTGGGCGGGGTCAGCACTCCGGTGCGGGGACGCCGGAGAAGGGCAGCAGCAGGGTGGGCAGCCGGACCGGTCGGACGTGCACCCGGTGGGCGGCGAGGCACGGGGACAGCCGCACCTCGGCTCCCGGGGTGCGGATCCGGTGGTCGACGGCGGGGGCGCCGACCCTGATGGTCAGCTCCGTGCCGATGTCGCGCCCCATGTTCTCGACGACCCACCACTCGCCGTCGGCGCGGCCGGTCCCCTCACCGGGGATCTGTCCCATGCCCGCGCCGAACTGGCGGAGGCGGGTGGAGTCCACGACCAGGCGGCCGTCCCGGACGACGAGGTTCTCCTCGATCGGCAGGTGGTCGATGGAGTGGACGTAGGAGATCGTGAGGGGCTCGCCCTCGGCCAGGTCCAGGTAGCCCATGGTGTCGCCGCCGTCGCTGATCCTGAGCGCGGGCCAGACGGGAAGCAGCAGGGCGGCTGTGAGTGCGGCGCCCGCCCACGCGAGCGCGGCGGTCCGCGGGCGCCGGGCGGCCCCGGCGCCCGCGGACCGCCTCACGTTCGGCGCGGACGTGGTCCCCATCGCGGTGCGCCCCCTACGGGAGCAGGTCCTCGGGGATCTCGACGCCCTGCTCCTCGTAGAAGCGCACGGCCCCGGGGTGCACCGGCACCGGGCTGTTGACGATGGTCTCGGGGACCAGGTACTCCTCGCCGGGGGCGTACACGTTGAGGACCTGGTGGATGTTCTCGAACATGGCCGAGGTGATGTCGTAGGCCTGCTGCTCGTTGAACTCGCCGGACACGACGAGGGCGTTCCAGACCGCGATGGTCTCGACGTCCTCGTCCACACCCGGGTAGGTGCCGCCCTCGATGACGTGCTCGGTGTAGCCGCCGTACCCGTTGACGACGGCGGAGCGCTCGTCGTCGCACAGCGGGATGATGGAGATGTCGTCGGTGGTGCCGAGCTCGGTGATCCCGGCGTGGCCCTCGCCGACCACCCAGGAGCCCGCGTCGAGCTGGTTGTTCTGGAGCGCGCTGGCTGTCTCGGCGTAGCCGAGCTGGTCGATCTCGATCTCGGTGAGGGCGATCTCCAGCGACTCGAAAACCTGGTTGGTGGTGGCCTCGTTGCCGCTGCCGACGTCGCCGACGGAGTAGCGGTTGCCGATCACATCGCCGAAGCACTCGAAGCCCTTGGCCTGCGCGATGGACGCCAGGGTCACCGCGTGGAAGACGTTGGGGTAGAGCACGGCCAGCGAGTAGGTCTGGACGGGGTCGCCCTCGAAGTCGGCGCTGCCCTGGGCTGCCTGGTCGGCCGCGTCGCCCTGGACGATGCCGAGGTGGCCCTCACCGGAGCCGAGCAGGCGGATGTTCTCCACGGACGCGCCCGTGGCCTCGACCGAGCCGGTCTGACCGTCGACGTTGTCGCCGATGATGGTGCTCAGGGCGCCGCCGATCGGGTAGTAGACGCCCGCGGTGCCGCCGGTGACGATACTGAGGCGCTCGTGGACGGGGCCGGCTCCGAGCGCGACCGCCTCGTCCCCGGACTCGGCGGGCTGGGCGCAGCCGGCCAGCAGCAGTGCGCCGGCGGGGAGCGCGGCCAGTGACAGCATCGAGCGTCGCATGGTCGGGGGTGTCCTCTCGGGGGAAGGCGGGGGCTGTCGTGGAGCGGCCCCGACCGGGGCCGCGAAACGCACCCCGAACAGGAAGAATGTGGCACACGCCACTCCACGGACCTGAAACGTAGCCGTCACGCGCGCGCAACCTGTAGCCGGCGGAACGGGATTTGAGCCTCTCCTGAGGTTTCACGGGCCTTGCTAGTGTTTGGCCCATGGCGCGATCCCCCGCCCAGTGGCTTTCCACGGCCGCCGGGCTCCTCCTCGCGGTCGCGGTCACCGCTCCGCTCCTCACCTGGTCGCAGACATGGGTGTCCGATCCGCTCCGCCTGTCCATCGGCACGGGCGGCGAGGGGGGCGTCTACCACGTCTACGGCTCGGGGCTCGCCCAGATCGCGACCGCCCGCCCGGACACCGAGATCACGGCGCTCACCACCGCCGCGAGCGTGGAGAACAACCTGCTGGTCGCCTCCGGCTCCCTCGACGCCGCCTTCACGCTGGCCGACGTCGCGGCGCTCGCGGTCGCGGGCGACCCTCCCTTCGAGGAGCCCCTGCCCATCACGGCGATCGCCCGCCTCTACGACAACCACACGCACCTGGTGGTGCGGGCGGACTCCCCCTACGAGAAGGTGGCCGACCTGGCCGGCGCCACCGTGTCCGTGGGGGCCAGGGGCTCCGGCACGGAGATGATGGCCGACCGGCTCCTGGACCTGGCCGGTCTCCGTGCGGCGCCCGCCGGGACCGGCGCCTCCCCTCCGGAGGACGGGGCCGTCCGGCTCCAGCTGAGCATCGGGGCGTCGGCGCACGCCCTGGAGAACGGGGACGTCGACGCGTTCTTCTGGTCCGGCGGCCTGCCCACCCAGGCGGTCACCGACCTGTCGGAGCGCACGCCGATCCGGCTCGTCGACCTCGCGGACCACGTTCCCGCCCTGGTGGGCGCGTACGGGGAGTACTTCTCGGAGCTGCCCGTGCCCGCGGGCACCTACCCGGGTGTGCCCTCGGTGCGCACCATCGGGGTGCCGAGCCTCCTGGTCGCCGGCGCCGCCATGCCGGACGACTCCGCGGAGGACCTGACCCGGCTGCTGTTCGAGTGGCGGGAACAGCTGGTCCGGATCCACCCGGTCGCGCTGCACCTGCACACCCGGTCGGCGATCGCGACCCTGCCGATCCCCCTGCACCCCGGCGCCGCCGAGTACTACCGCGAGGTCAAGTACGCCTACGACGGGCCCGAGCGCGGCGGGACGGGGGACGCGCTCAGACCGGCAGCCGGATCCGCGCGTCGATCCCGTGCGGGGAGGCCGGCCGCAGCGACAGGTGCGCCCCCTGGAGTTCCAGCAGGGTGACGACGATGGACAGCCCCAGCCCGGAGCCGCCCACACCGTCGTGCCCGTCCCGCCAGAACGGCCGGGCCGCCTGCTCCAACCGGGGCTGGGGGAGGCCCGGGCCGTCGTCCACCACGTGCACGTCCACGTGGCCGGGCCCGTCGGGGCCCGCCTCCGTACGGCCCACCCGCACCGTGATCCGCACTCCGGCCCCGCCGAACTTCAGGGCGTTGTCGATGAGTGCGTCCAGCGCCTGGTCCAGGGTGCCCTCCACGCAGCGGACGCGCACTCCCGCGTCCCCCTCGCACACGAGCACCGCGCCCGCCCGCTCGGCGATCGGCGCCCAGGACGACAGCCGGTCCTCGACGACCTCCACGACGTCCTCCCACACCAGGGAGTGTTCGGTGTCCTCGGTCCGGGCGAGGGTGAGCAGGCTGTCGCAGATCCGGGCGAGCCGGTCCACCTCGTCCAGTGCCATCCTGTGGTCGCGCACGCCCTCCGGGGTGAGGTGCCTGGACAGGGAGTCCACCCTCAGCCTCAGGGCCGCCAGGGGGTTGCGGACCTGGTGGCCCGCGTAGGAGACGAAGGTGCGCTGGCTCTCCAGCATGGAGGTGATGGTGTCCGCCATCTGGTTGAACGACTCCCCCAGGCGGCGCAGCTCCACGGGTCCGGCCTCCGCGCGCACCCTGGTGTCCAGGCTGCCCCCGCTGACGGCCCGGGTCGCCTCGTCGAGGTCGTCGATGGGCCGCAGCACCCAGCGCGTGAGGGGGCCCGCGGCGGCGAACCCGGCCCCCATGAGGACCGCGACCGCCGCCCAGGCCACGCACCACTGCACGAGGGTGGAGCGGCGCAGGGAGCCGGTGGGAGAGGCCGTGACTGCCGCGCCGACGACCTCGCCCGAGCGGCCGATGGGTTCGGCGACGACGAGCGGCCCCCGCTGCCAGGGGTAGACGACCCGGTCGGCGCCCATGCGGTTGCCCGCGAGCGCGGTCCGGACCGCCTCGGGCAGTTCGCCGTCGTGGTCCCACCCGTGTGCGGGCCCCAGGTCCGCCAGCTCGGAGCCCTCGCGGGAGGAGGCGACGACGACGCCGTCCCGGTCGACGATGACGGCGGTGATGCCGTACAGCTGGTCGTAGGCGGTCAGCTCACCGGTCAGGCTCGTCGCCGACCCGGTGAGCACGCTGGGCTCGGCGAGCCCCGCGAACCGGGCCGTGTCGTTGATGCGGTCCAGGAGCATGTCGGAGGTGCCCCGGGCGGCGATGCTCCCGCACAGGGGCAGGGCCAGTCCGAGGCAGGCCGCGACCAGGAGGGTCGCGTACACGGTCAGCACACGTCGGCGCATGGAGGCGCTCCGGGTGGGGGCGGGCCCCGGTCAGGGCCGCCGGGCCGGGGCGGCGGCCGCGGCCGGGGCTCGGTCGGGGGACGGTGCGCGACGGGACGCGGCGGAGCCGTGTCCGTCCTCCACCAGCCGGTAGCCGACACCGCGCACGGTCTCGATCAGCCCGGGCAGGCCGAGTTTGGAGCGCAGGGTGCCGATGTGCACCTCCAGTGTGCGCAGCGTCCCCGGCCAGGTCGTCTGCCACACGCGCAGCAGCAGGTGTTCACGGGGCACGACCGCGCCCGCCTCCCGCACCAGGGCGAGGAGGAGGTCGAACTCCTTGCGGGTGAGGTCGACGGGTTCGCCGTCGCAGGTGACGGCGCGCGTCGCCCGGTCGACCCGCAGGGGGCCGACGGCCAGGGGCCCCTCCACCCGCGTGCGCGTGCGGCGCAGGACCGCCTCCATCCGCGCGCAGAGCTCGTCGACGGCGAGGGGTTTGACGACGTAGTCGTCGGCCCCCGCGCGCAGGCCGCGGACGCGTTCGCGCTGCCGGCCGCGGGCGGTGACCATGATGACGCCCGTGTCGCCGGCGTCGTGGCGTTCGCGCAGGCGGCCGCACAGCTCGATGCCGTCCATGTCGGGCAGCCCGAGGTCGAGGAGGACGAGGTCGGCGGGCGCCGCCGCCAGCGCGCCCTCCGCGGTGCGGACCTGGTCGACCGAGTAGCCGTTGGCCTCCAGTGCGCCGGCGAGGGCGTCGGCGAGCCGGACGTCGTCCTCGACGAGGAGCACCTTGATCATGGGGTTCGCGTCCTTCAGGGGGGAGACGGCGGGGGGTCGCTACCGCACCCTAGCCGGAGAGTGTGCTCCGGACCACACCCGAGGGCCCGCCGTCCGTGGACGGCGGGCCCTCGTGGCCTCGTGCGACGGGGCCGGCGCGGGCGCCCCCCGCCGCGCTCCGAACGTGCTCAGCGCCGGGTGATGCGCGCCTCCGGGACGATCTCGGGGGCTCCGTGCTGGATGGCGTCGGCCTCCTGGTCGGTGTCCTGCTCCTGCGCGGCGCGCTCCGCCTCGATCCCCTTGCGGTAGTACTCCACCTCGCGTTGGACCTGCTCCCCGCTCCAGCCCAGCGGACCGGAGAGGAGTTCGGCGGCTTCCTCGGCCGCGGCGATCCCGCGGTCCCAGGTCTCGAAGGAGATCCGGGTCCGCCTGGACAGGACGTCCTCCAGGTGGCGCGCGCCCTCGGCCTCGGCCGCGTACACGATCTCGGCGCGCAGGTAGTCGTCGGCCGCCGCGAGCGGGCGCCCCAGGTCGGACCGCTCCTTGACCAGGTCGAGCAGGTCGTACACGGAGGAACCGTAGCGGCGCAGCAGGTGGGTGACACGCGAGACGTGAAGGCCCGAGTCGCGGGCGAGCCGGTGGCGCTGGTTGTAGAGCGCCGCGTAGCCGTCCGCGCCCACCAGGGGCAGGCGGTCGGTGACCGAGGGCGGAACGCTGCTGCCCAGGCCGTGCGCGACCGCGTCCACCGCGTCCTTGGCCATCACTCGGTAGGTCGTGTACTTGCCTCCCGCGATGAGGACCAGGCCGGGCACGGGGTGGGCGACCGTGTGCTCGCGGGAGAGCTTGGACGTCTCCTCCGACTCACCCGAGAGCAGGGGCCTCAGCCCCGCGTACACGCCCTCGACGTCGTCCCTGCCCAGGGGCGTGCGCAGGACCTGGTTGACGTGGTCCAGGACGTAGTCGATGTCGGCGCGGCTCGCCGCCGGGTTCTCCTTGTCAAGGTCCCAGGCGGTGTCGGTGGTGCCGATGATCCAGTGGCGGCCCCACGGGATGACGAACAGGACGCTCTTCTCCGTGCGCAGGATCATGCCGGAGGAGGCCTGGATTCGGTCGCGCGGCACGACCAGGTGGACGCCCTTGGAGGCGCTGACGTGGATCTGCCCGCGGCCTCCGACCATCTCCTGGATGTCGTCGGTCCACACACCGGCGGCGTTGACGACCTGGCGGGCGCGGATGTTCAGCTCCTCGCCGGTCTCCAGGTCGGAGACGTGGGCGCCGACGACGTGCTCGCCCTCGCGCAGGAACCCGACCGCCTGGACCCGGGACGCGATCCTGGCGCCCAGACCGGCGGCCGTGCGCAGCACGCTGGTGACGAACCGGGCGTCGTCCACCTGGCAGTCCCAGTACTGGATGGCCCCGGCCAGGGCGCTGCGCTTGAGCGCCGGGAAGACCCTCAGCGCGCCGGACCGGGTCAGGTGCCGGTGCGAGGGCAGTCCCCGGTTGTTGCGCGAGGTCATGGCCAGGGCGTCGTACAGGGTGACGCCCGCGCCGATGTAGGCGCGCTCCCACTGGCGGGCGAACGGGAAGAGGAACGGCACCGGTCGGACCAGGTGCGGCGCGATGGTGGTGAGGAGCAGTCCGCGTTCGTGCAGTGCCTCGCGGACGAGCTCGAAGTCGAACTGCTCCAGGTAGCGCAGCCCGCCGTGGATGAGTTTGCTGGATCTGCTCGATGTGCCCGAGGCGAAGTCGCGTGCCTCGACGAGGCCCGTGGACAACCCGCGCGAGACCGCGTCCAGGGCGATACCCGCCCCGACGATGCCTCCCCCGACCACGAGGACGTCGAGTTCCTCGTCCTTCATCGATGCGAGCGCCTCGGTGCGCCCCTTCGGTCCCAGCCAGGTCGTAGCCATCCGTCGTCCTCCGTCTCGATGGTGTTACTCCCAGGCGCATACCCACCAGGGGCCCGTGTCCATCGGGGCGATCAGAGGGAACCAGGCTAGCCGTCCGACCGGGGGCGCGCCGTGCGCCCGCAGTCGGACCGGCGTGTCTCGCGTTTCCGGGCGGCTCCGGGGGCGGGCGCCGCCCCGCTCACGGCGCCGGGGGCTTGCGCAGCGCCAGGGCGAGGAAGGCCGCGGCGACGGTGACCGCCCCTCCGGTGAGGGAGACCGCGCCGAGCCCGGAGGAGGCGGGGCCCGCGGCGGCGTCGGCGACGGCGACGGCGACCAGAGACGCCAGACCCACGGCCGCGCCGATCTGCTGCGTGGTGGAGACCATCGCCGACCCGACCCCCTGCTCGTCGTCGGCGACGCCCGACGCCGCCGCGGCGAACACCACCGGGTAGGTGGTGCCGGCGGTCACTCCGAGCAGGACGACCGCCGGGAGCATCGCCCAGTAGGAGTCGGCTGCGACGGCCAGGGCGAAGAGCGCGGCGGTGAGGCCCGACGCGGCCATGCCGGCGAAGAGCGAGCGGCGCACGCCCCACCGGTCCAGCAGAGGGGGCAGGAGCAGGGCCGAGCCGAGCATGGCGGCCAGCCCCTGCGGCAGGAAGCCGAGCCCGGCCGCGAGCGGGCCGAGGCCGAGGGTGCCCTGGACGTGCGTGGTGTACACGTAGTGCAGCGTGTTCACCGATCCCATGAGCACGAAGACCAGCACCATCGTGACCAGCAGGGGCCGGTTGGTGAGCAGGCGGGCCGGCAGCAGGGGGTCGGCGGCCCGGCGCTCGACCAGGAGCAGGGCGCCCAGGGTCAGCAGGCCGAGGAGGATCGCCCCGGTGCTCTGCCAGGAGGCCCATCCGACGCTCTGGCCCAGGGAGATCCCGAGCACCACCAGGAGGGACCCGGCGGTGACCGTCGCCGCCCCGGGAAGGTCGAACCCGGCCGGGCCGGTCCGCCGCCCGTCGGGGGGCAGGACGCCGGGGGCCGCGAGCACGACGGCGAGGGTGGCCGGGACGAGCGCCCAGAACACCGAGGTCCAGCCGAACGCGCTGGTGAGGATACCTCCGACGGCTCCTCCCGCCAGCGCGCCGAAGGCTCCCGCGGTACCCCACACCGCCATGGCGCGGGTGCGCTCGGGCCCCGCCAGGAAGGCCGTGTTGAGCAGGGAGAGGGTCGCGGGGAAGAGCGCGGCCGCCCCGAGCCCCTGGAGGAAGCGGGCGCCGACCAGGACACCGGGGTTCCCGGCGAGCGCTCCGACGACGGAGGCCGCTCCCATGAGGACGGCGCCGGACACGAGCATGCGGCGGGCGCCGAGCCGGTCGGCGGCCCGGCCGCCGAGGAGCAGGAAGCCGCCGTAGCCGAGCGAGAAGGCGATCACCACCCACTGGAGCGAGGCCTGGCCGAAGCCGAGGGCGGTGCCGATCTGCGGCAGCGCGATGTAGACGATGTTGAAGTCGACCGAGATCGTGAAGTGGGCCAGGGCCAGGACCGCGAGTGCGGGGAGGGCGCGGCGGGGGCGCTCGGGGACTCCCGTCCCGCCCCGGGGTGCGGGGCGGGCGGTGGAGGAACCGGCGGAGGCCGGGGGCTCGGTTCCGGTGGTTCCGGGTTCTGCGGGCGCGGTGCCCGCGGGTCCTGTGGGCTGTGCGGGTTGGGTGGGGTTCATGGTCGGGCTCTCCGAGGGGCTGCGCTTTTTATCCAGCACTGAACTATTCGGCACGAGAGTAAATCAGAATGCTTCAGTGCGCAACATTCCAGAGTGATAGCATCTGCCCATGAGTGAGCACTGCGGGATCAGCACGGCCGAGGAGCGGACCTGGGACGCCGCCACACTGGCCTTCCGCCTGTTGGACCAGCGTGTGGAGCGCGACGTCCAGCAGGAGGTGGACCTGCCCCTGACCTACTACGAACTGCTCGTCCTGCTCTCGAAGGACGAACACGGGTCACTGCGGATGAGCGACCTCGCCGAGCTGACCCACACCAGGGCCAGCCGGATCTCGCACGCGGTGAAGAAGCTGGCCGAGGCGGGCCTCGTCGACCGCGTGCACTGCGAGGAGGACCGCCGCAGCTGGTTCGCCGTCCTCACCGACAAGGCCCGCGGGGTCCTGCGGGAGGCGGGGGCCCGGCACGTGGTCAGCATGAGGGAGAACCTGCTCGACGTGCTGAGCGCCGAGCAGCGCGACCAGCTGCTCGACATCAGCCGCACGCTGCTCGCCCGGCTCGCGCCCGAGAGCGCCCTCGCCCGGGAGGGGATCCCCACCCGCGAGGAGAGCAACGCCCTCGCGCGGTCCGGCGGGACGGCGGAGGCCGGAGGAACGGCGGCAGTCGGCGGGACGGCGGAGGCCGGAGGAACGGCGGCAGTCGGCGGGACGGCGGAGGCCGGAGGAACGGCGGCAGTCGGCAGGACGGCGGAGGCCGGAGGAACGGCGGAGACAGGCGGGACCGCGGGGACCGGCACGCCGAAGGAGTCCGGGGTCCTCGGCTGAGGGCGGGCACGGCGGCGCGGAGCGGCCCCGGGGACCCCCCGATTCCAGACAACCACGAGGAACCGCGCCGCGGGAGACCCCGTCCACCTCCTGTGGACGGGGCAGTCCCTCAGGAGGCGGTTCCCTCGCTCCCGGCCCCCGCAGCCTCGGCCGGCCGGGTCACCTCCGGCCGGGTCCCCTCCGCGCCCAGCGCCTCCAGGCGGCGGATCATCCGGTGGACGATGTACAGCGGGATCACGCCGAACACGCCGAACGAGATGTCGACGAGCTGCCACGGGAACGGGATGCCCCGGATCGGGCCGCAGATCAGGGCCAGCGGCACGATCATGGCGCAGGCGATCATCCCGAACTGGATGACCCACACGTTGCGCACGGGATCGCGGTACGGCCCCACGAAGGCGACCGCGATGACCAGGTGGGCGAAGGCCAGCCAGTCGGTCCCGTACAGGACGAAGGGGTAGGCGGCCTCGGTCGCGTCCAGACCCTCCCGCACGCGGGTGATCCACTCGGCCAGGCCCGGCAGCGCCTCGGCCACCGGTGCCAGGGGGCCGGACAGCAGCGTGTCCAGCAGTCGCAACTCGGCGGGCAGGGGGAACGCGGTGACCCCGCTGATCACGAGGCCGACGACGAACAGGGCGATCCAGATACGGATTCGGCGCAGCAGCACCTGGGAGATGTCCACGACACAGACACTAGGGCGCCCTCGACGGAACCCCGGATCGCCCTACCCGTAAGGGATTTCGCCCAGTTCGAGGCCGGTGCGCCCGTGCGGCCGGGGCGGACAGGTGAGCCCTCTGCGCCCGTGCGGCCGGGGCGCCGGTCGGGCAGGTGGGCCCGGTCGGCCCGGTGGGCTGCGGGCGGCACACGGCGGGCCCCCGACCGGGGTCGGGCACGGCTGCGCGGAGCGGCCCTGGGGACCCCCCGATTCCAGACAACCACGAGGAACCGCGCCGCGGGAGACCCCGTCTCCCCCTGTGGACGGACGGGTCAGCCCGGCGAGTCAGCCCGACGGGTCAGGCGAACACGTCAAGCCGACGGATCAAGCCGACGCGTCGGCGTAGGCGTGCGCGTAGGCGAGGACGTCGTTGACGTACTCCCTGGACCGGTTGTACTCGAGGATCGCGGACTCCCAGTCGGCCGCGTCCGTCAGGTCGCGCCCCTCCGCGCACAGGTACCGGGCGGCGGACAGGGCCGCGTCGTCGATGTTGTGCGGGTCGGAGTCGCCGCCCTCCAGCGAGACGCCCCAGCGCGCCCACGTTCCCGGGATGAACTGCATCGGGCCGATCGCCCGGTCCCACTGGGTGTCGCCGTCGTACTCGCCGCCGTCGGTGTCCGGGATGGCCTGGGTGTTGTTGGTGCCGTCCAGGGGGATGCCGATGACGTCCACGGTCGTGGTGCCGTCCGGTCCCAGCTCGCCTCCGGCGTAGGTGCCGTGGCGCGACTCCACCATGCCGATCCCGGCCAGGGTCGGCCAGGACAGCTGGCAGGAGGGCTGCTGCTCGGCCATCACCAGCTGCGCGCTGGCGTACCCCTCCATGGCGCGGCTCGGGATGGTCGTCGCCTCGGCCACCTGCTCCACCCAGTCACCGTCGGCGCGCAGGGCCGACGGCTGCGGCGTGTGCTGCTCGTCGGCGCCCGGGTCCTCGGACGCCTCGGGGTCGGTCTCGGCGGCCGTCACCTCGGACCGGTCCGGCGGGCCGGTGAGCTGGTCGTGCGGTGGCGTCTCGATGGTTCCGGCCTGCGGCTCGGTGGTCGGCCCGCTGGGCGGGGACCAGTCGTTGAGGGCGTCGGACACCCTGCCGACCAGGAAGAACACGCCCCCTGTCACCAGCAGGCACAGTGAGAGCGCCAAGCACACGGCGATCACAGGACCCCGACTTCGACGCCTCCCGGTACCGGTGGCCCGTCGCCTGCCCATCTGGCACCCCGATCGTCAAGAAAAGGTCAAGTTCACATCATGCGACACCAAAGTACGCGACAGGGGGCAGCGCGTGCTCACCACGTACGGGTCCGGTCCTCTTCTGCGAGGTCACAGGCTTCGTGACCCTGGACACGGGTTGGCCGCGCAGGCCGCCCGGTCCGTGCCCGGACCGACGGGGGCGGCGTGGCGGCCGTGCCGGGCGGCACGACCGCCGCGCCCCTCCCCCGCCGGGCGGGACGCGTGCGCCTAGCGGTGCGGGTTGACGACGACCTCGACCCGCTGGAACTCCTTGAGGTCCGTGTAGCCGGAGGTGGCCATCGTGCGGCGCAGGGCTCCCATGAGGTTCATGGACCCGTCGCTGGTGTCGGCCGGGCCGTGAAGGATCGACTTCAGGTCGCCGATCGTCCCCACCTTGACCCGCTCACCGCGCGGCAGCTCCTCGTGGTGGGCCTCGCTGCCCCAGTGGTAGCCGCGACCGGGCGCCTCGGTGGCCCGTGCCAGCGGCGAGCCCACCATGACGGCGTCGGCGCCGCAGGCCAGGGCCTTGGCGATGTCACCGCTGCCGGTCATGCCGCCGTCCGCGATGACGTGCACGTAGCGGCCACCGGACTCGTCCAGGTAGTCGCGGCGCGCGGCGGCCACGTCGCCGATGGCGCTCGCCATCGGCACGGCCACACCGAGCACGGAGCGGGTGGTGTGCCCCGAGCCGCCCCCGAAGCCGACCAGCACACCGGCCGCGCCGGTGCGCATCAGGTGCAGGGCGGCGGTGTAGGTGGCGCACCCGCCCACCACGACCGGGACGTCCAGGTCGTAGATGAACTGCTTGAGGTTGAGCGGCTCGGCGCGCCCGGACACGTGCTCGGCGGACACCGTGGTGCCGCGGATCACGAAGATGTCCACCCCGGCGTCGACGACCGCCTTGTGGTACTGGGCGGTGCGCTGCGGCGACAGCCGCGCGGCCGTGACCAGGCCCGCGTCCCGGATCTCCTCGATCCGGCGTCCGATCAGCTCCTCCTGGATGGGGGCCGCGTAGATCTCCTGGAGCCGCTTGGTGGCCGCGACGTCGTCCAGCTCGCGGATCTCCTGGAGCAGCGGCTCCGGGTCCTCGTAGCGGGTCCAGAGTCCTTCCAGGTCGAGCACGCCGAGGCCGCCCTGCTCCCCGACGGCCACGACCGTCTGGGGTGAGGCGACGCTGTCCATGGGGCTGACCACCAGCGGCGTCTCGAACCGGTAGGCGTCGATCTGCCAGGCGATCGACACCTCCTCCGGGTCCCTCGTGCGTCGGGCAGGCACGATCCCGATCTCGTCGAGCTCATAGGCCCGGCGCCCGTTCTTGCCCAGCCCGATCTCCACCTGCGCCAACGTTTCGATCCCCTCTGACGTGCGGTACCGGCTCGTCTACCGGCGTCTTTCCTGCCGCCGAGAGTCTATCCGCCCAAAAGTTGGACCGGGTTTGACCCGCTCCGCACCCCCGCGCGGCGCGGCCTGTCGTTGACTGGCCGGTGACTTCGCACCGAAGAGAGCACCGGAGGGACCATGACCGCGGTGGACAAGCTGAAGGACCCGACCGTGCGGGCGCTGCTGGAGGCCGTGAACAGCGGGGACCGTGCGGGCTTCCTCGCCCTGCTCACACCGGGTGCCGTCCTCTCCGACGACGGCACGGAGCGGAACCTGGAGGAGTGGATCGACAAGGAGGTCTTCGACTCCAACGGGCGCATCGAGGTGCGCCGCGAGGAGGCCGACGGCCGGCGCCTGCTCGCCCGCTTCCGCAACGACACGTGGGGGGAGATGTCCACCCGGTGGGCCTTCGAGGTTGAGGGCGACCGGATCTCGCGCATCGAGACCGGCCAGGCCTGACCCCGTGCGGGGGCGGTCCGCACGCCCCCCGCGGGCCCGACGGGCGCCGGTCGCCGGTGGCGCCCGTCGGTCCGGCCGGGGCGGCTGTCAGAAGCGGGCGCCCATGGACGGGTGGTCGACGGGGACCAGGTAGTCGGAGGACGGAAGGGAGCCGTCGGGCGCGCGCGGCCCCGTCAGGACGGACGGGTCCGTGTCGGCCAGGTCGTCGTCCCCCCACGGGCCGGGCAGGTCCCAGGAGTTGCCGGAGCCCGTCGAGGAGCCCGGGCGCGCGTCCGTGCCGTTGCCCACGGCGAGGTTGGCGGTCGGCACGGAGGAGGAGCGGTCCAGGTCGAACCCGTCCCCGTCGTTGCCGTAGGCCGTGTTGTTCGCGAGGCGCATGGCCCCGGGGTTGCCGTTGTCGTCGTAGCCGTCGGCGGCGTTGCCCCAGGACATCGTGTTGGTGACGGTGTGGTCCACGGCCGGGGCCGGGTTTCCGCCGCCGAGCTTGAAGCCGTTGCCGTCGCCCGCGAAGTCGGGCAGGTCCCACCGGTTGAACCCGTTCCCGTAGGCGACCGAGTCCTCGATGGTCACGGGGTCCTCGAACAGCCAGGCGTCGAACCCGTCGTCCACGTTGTTCCACAGCCGGGCTCCGCGGACGACGTTGCCGGTTCCCGAGCCCTCCTTGATCGCGAGGCCGTCGGCGCTCTCGCCGTTCTTGCGGGGGTCCCGGTTGCCGTGGCTGTCCAGGTTCAGGATGAGGTTGTCGGACGACTCCCCCTGCAACTGGAAACCGCTTTCGAAGTTCTCCCTGGTCACGAGCCCTTCGAAAACGTTGGAGTCGCACCCGGCGCAGTAGTACCCGTACGGGCCGTTGACCAGCTCCAGCCCGCGCACGATCCAGTGCGAGGCCTCCTGGTGGATGGTGCCGCGCTCGTCCCGCGGGATGGAGCCGCCGACGGGGGTGGAACTGGCGGGGAGCGCGGCCCCGTCGATGATCACCCTCTCCCCCTCGTGGGCGGCGAGGGTGATCGGGGCGTCGGCGGTCCCGCTCACCGTGATGGTGATGTTGTCGTCGTCGAGGGCGTAGGTTCCGCCGCGGACCGCGATCACGTCGCCGGGTCCGGCGAGGTCGACGGCGCGCTGGACCGTGGCGAGGGGTTCCGCCAGGGTGCCGGGCGCGGAGTCGTCCCCGTCGGTGGCGACGACGAGCGTCGGCTCGGCATCGGTGTCGGTATCGGTGTCGGTGTCGGCGGTCGCGGCGGGGGGAGTGAGGAGCAGCCCCGCCGCCAGGCAGGCGGCGAGGGCCAGGGGGGTCGTGCGCTTCACTGCGGGCCTCCAGAACTTGGGCAAGCGCTTTCCAGCACCGCTCAGACTGCCACCGGACCACCGAAAGGGCCAGGGGGGCAAAAAGCGGTACGGGCCGCCCGGGAGGAGTCCTCCCGGGCGGCCCGTACCGCCGTGACGCCGACCCGGCCGACCGGGCCGGGCCCGGTCAGCGCGCGTTGTAGTTGGGCGCCTCGACGGTCATCTTGATGTCGTGCGGGTGGCTCTCTCGCAGGCCCGCGCTGGTGATCCGCATCAGCTGGCCGCGCTCGCGGAGCTCAGCCACGGTCCGGGTGCCCGCGTACCACATGGACTGGTGGAGGCCTCCGACGAGCTGGTGGGCGACCGCGCGGAGCGGGCCGCGGAACGGCACCTGGCCCTCGATGCCCTCGGGGACGAGCTTGTCCTCGGAGGCGACGTCGGCCTGGGCGTAGCGGTCCTTGGAGAAGGACCGGCCGCGCATGGCTCCGAGCGAGCCCATGCCCCGGTAGGCCTTGAACTGCTTGCCGTTGATGAAGATGAGTTCGCCCGGGCTCTCCTCGACCCCCGCGAGCAGGCTGCCGAGCATGACCGTGCTGGCTCCCGCGGCGATGGCCTTGGCGATCTCGCCGGAGTACTGGAGCCCGCCGTCCGCGATGAGCGGGACGCCCGCCGGGCCGCAGGCCTTGGAGGCCTCCAGGATGGCGGTGAGCTGGGGTGCGCCGACACCGGCGACGACGCGGGTGGTGCAGATGGAGCCGGGGCCCACGCCGACCTTGACGGCGTCGGCTCCGGCGTCGACGAGCAGCTGTGCCCCGGCCCGCGTGGCGATGTTGCCCGCGACGATGTCGGCACGGGAGTTGGCCTTGAGCTTGGCGATCATGTCGGCGAGCCCGGCGGAGTGGCCGTGCGCGGTGTCCACGACGACGAAGTCGACCCCGGCCTCGACGAGCAGCTTGGCGCGCTCCTCGGCCTCGGGACCGACGCCGACGGCGCCGCCGACGACCAGGCGCCCGTCGGCGTCCTTGGTGGCGTCGGGGAACTGCTCGCTCTTGATGAAGTCCTTGACGGTGATCAGGCCGCGCAGGCGGTTCTGGCCGTCGACCAGGGGCAGCTTCTCGACCTTGTGCTTGCGGAGCAGCTCGAAGGCCTGCGCGCGGCTGACGCCGACGGGGGCGGTGACCAGGTTCTCGGTGGTCATGACGTCGCGGACCAGCCGGGTGCGGTCGCTCTCGAAGCGCATGTCCCTGTTGGTGACGATGCCGACGAGGGAGCCGACGGCGTCGGTGACGGGGACGCCGGAGATCCGGTAGTGGGCGCACAGGCGCTCGACCTCGGCGAGGTCGTCCTCCGGCTTACAGGTGACGGGGTCGGTGACCATACCGGCCTCGGAGCGCTTGACCAGGTCGATCTGGCTGGCCTGGTCCTCGGCGGAGAGGTTGCGGTGCAGGACGCCCGCGCCGCCCTGGCGTGCCATGGACACGGCCATCCGGGCCTCGGTGACGGTGTCCATCGCCGCGGAGAGCAGGGGGATGCTCAGGGTGATGTTGCGGGACAGCTGCGTGGTGGTGTCCACATCGCCGGGCTGCAGGTCGGAGTAGGCCGGTACGAGGAGCACGTCGTCGTAGGTCAACCCCGGCGGCAGCAGTTTGTCCCCGTAGTCGCTGTACTCCTGGCCCATGACACAACCTCCGCTTTCCCGGCACACCTGCGCGGTTTCGCCCCCGCGTGTCGTCTCATCCTAGGTCGTCACCCCGTGCGGCCCAGGTGCAATGAGGTGTTTGACCCGTCACCCCGGCCCGAAAGTGATCGGTATCACGGTTTGGGTCCGGCGTGTGGGAGGGCGGCTGCGCTGTCCTCGCCGTCGTGCGACGGCCCGGGCCGGGGGCTTCCACGGCGTGCGCCGAAGGGCGCGTCCCCGCCGGTCGGCCGGGCCGTGCGGCGGAGCGGGGCTCAGTGCCAGCTGGAGCGGCGGCGCACGGCAGGACCGGGGTAGCGGCAGTGGCCGTGGGCACTCGGCCGGTCGGGGCACACACGGCGCCCGGGGCGGGGGCGCCCGCCGCGTTCAGGGGAGGAGGCGGTTCGCCACGGCCACCTGCCGAAGCCGAGCAATAGCTCGGTGCTGGGCGACCCGTACCGCGCCCGCCGACATTCCCAGTACATGTCCCGTCTCATCCGCTGTCAGTCCTGCGATCACCCTCATGACCAGGAGCTTGCGCTGCTGCTCCGGCAGCTCGTCCAGAAGCTCCCTCGCGCGCTGGGCCTCGATCACCCGCACCGCCGACTCCTCCGGCCCCGGGTCGTCGTCCGGCTGCTCGGGCACCGTGTCGGTGGGCACCGTCTCCACCCTGCCCGCGACGCGCAGGGTGTCGGCGACCTTGTGGGCGGCGATCCCGAACACGAAGGCCGCGAAGGGCCGGCCCCGGTCCTGGTAGCGCGGTACCGCGGAGAGCAGCGCGATGCACACTTCCTGTGCCACGTCGTCGGAGTGGTGGGCCAGGCCCGAGACCCGGGCGAGGCGCGCGTGGCAGTACCTCACCACCATGGGCCGGACAGCGCGCAACAGCGAGTCCATGGCCCCGTCGTCCCCCCGGACCGCGAGCGACCCCAGATGGTTCAACCCTGTCTCGCGGGCGGCGGAGTCCGCCTGCCCGTGCGTTCTTGGCCGCTGCGCGGTAGCGCCCCCCCGGGCGCCTGCATCCGTCACGTTAGGAATGATGCCCCCACTGCGGGACCCAACCGCTCCAATCACCAGCTACGGAATGATCACGTTTTGGGAAAATCGCCCGAAAACGCCACACACTCCAGAGTGAAAAGTGGGATGCGCGTGGTAGTGCGCGGGGGCGGGACACTGTCGTGTCCCGCCCCCGGGCCGAGCTCACACCGGGCCCGTCACCGGGCCTGAGGCGTGTGGTCAGTGACCGTGGCCGTGGCCGTGGTCGTCCGCCTCCTCCTCGGGCTTGTCCGCCACCAGGACCTCGGTGGTCAGGAGCATGCCCGCGATGGACGCGGCGTTCTGGACGGCCGAACGGGAGACCTTGACCGGGTCGAGGATGCCCTCGGCGGTCAGGTCGCCGTAGGTGCCCTTGGCCGCGTTGTAACCGTGGCCGACCTCCAGCTCGGAGATGCGGTGGGTCACGACGTAGCCCTCGGCGCCCGCGTTCTCCGCGATCCACCGGGCGGGCTCGACCAGGGCGCGGCGCACGATCGCCACACCGGTGGCCTCGTCGCCGGTCAGCCCGAGGTCGTCCAGGGCGGACGCCGCGTGCACCAGGGAGGCGCCGCCGCCGGCGACGATGCCCTCCTCGATGGCCGCGCGGGTCGCCGAGATGGCGTCCTCGAGGCGGTGCTTCTTCTCCTTGAGCTCCACCTCGGTGGCGGCGCCCACGCGCAGGACGGACACGCCGCCCGCGAGCTTGGCCAGGCGCTCCTGGAGCTTCTCGCGGTCCCAGTCGGAGTCGCTCGCCTCGATCTCCTTGCGGATCTGGCGGACGCGGTCGTCGATCTCGGACTGCTCGCCCGCACCGTCCACGACCGTGGTCGCGTCCTTGGTGATGACGGTGCGCCGGGCGCTGCCCAGCGCGTCGAGGTCGGCGTTCTCCAGGGTCAGGCCGACCTCCTCGGCGATGACCTGGCCGCCGGTGAGGACGGCGATGTCCTGGAGCATGGCCTTGCGGCGCTCACCGAAGCCGGGCGCCTTGACGGCGGCGACGTTGAGCGTGCCGCGGATCTTGTTGAGCACCAGGGCGCCCAGCGCGTCGCCGTCGATGTCCTCGGCGATGATCAGGAGCGGCTTCTTGCTCTGGACGACCTTCTCCAGCAGGGGCAGCAGCTCGTTGAGGCTGCTGATCTTCCCCTGGTTGATCAGGATGAGGGCGTCCTCGAGCACCGCCTCCTGGCGGTCGCCGTCGGTGACGAAGTAGGGCGAGACGTAACCCTTGTCGAACTGGAGCCCCTCGGTGAAGTCGAGGTCCATCCCGAAGGTGGGGGCCTCCTCCACCGTGATGACGCCGTCCTTGCCGACCTTGTCGAACGCCTCGGCGATCAGGTCGCCGATCTGGGCGTCCTGGGCGGAGTTGGTCGCCACGTAGGCGATGTCCTCGCGCTCCTCGACGGGGCGGGCGCGCTCCAGGAGGATCTCGGAGACGCGGGCGGCCGCGGCGTCGATGCCCCTCTTGAGGGAGAGCGGGGACGCGCCGGAGGTGACGCTGCGCAGCCCCTCGCGGACGAGGGCCTGGGCGAGGACGGTCGCGGTGGTGGTGCCGTCACCGGCGGCGTCGTTGGTCTTGGTGGCGACCTCCTTGACCAGCTGGGCGCCCAGGTTCTCGTACGGGTCGTCCAACTCGATCTCACGGGCGACGGTCACGCCGTCGTTCGTGATGGTGGGGGCGCCGAACTTCTTGTCGATGACGACGTTGCGGCCGCGCGGGCCGAGCGTCACCTTGACGGCGTTGGCGAGGCGGTCGACGCCCCGCTCGAGGGCGCGACGGGCGTCGTCCTCGAACTCCAGGATCTTCGGCATGTGGGTGCTTCCTCTTGAGGCTGGTCGAAAACGAGCATCCCGCCCCGCCCGGCGAAGTGCCGACCGGTGCGGGATGCCTGGCTCCGAGCCCGGCGGACCGGGCCCCGTCGAGACCTACTTCTCGACGACCGCGAGCAGGTCGCGGGCGGAGAGGACCAGGTACTCCTGGCCGTCGTACTTGACCTCGGTGCCGCCGTACTTGCTGTAGAGGACGACGTCGCCGACCTTCACGTCGAGCGGGATGCGCTTGTCGCCCTCGTCGTCCCAACGGCCGGGACCCACGGCGAGGATCTCGCCCTCCTGGGGCTTCTCCTTGGCGGTGTCCGGGATGACCAGACCGGAAGCGGTGGTCTGCTCGGCCTCCAGCGTCTTGACCACGACGCGGTCCTCGAGCGGCTTCAGCACGGTCTTGGTGGCGGTCGACACGGTGTGACCTCCCCCTTCAAGGTTTCGGTGTACTGGCTCCGGCCCGCGCTTGTACGCGGACCGACTGCGAAAAAGGGGCGACAGAGGCGGCCTGTCGTCGCGGGTGCCAGACCGGCGTCGTCGCGATTAGCACTCTACCCCCGAGAGTGCCAGAATGGAAATGAGACCGTGACCCCCGGTCAGGGACTTCCGCCGGGCGCAGGACGCCCCGCTCCGCCGACCGCCCCGTGGCGTCCCACGGGACCGGTGGGGCTGGAGCCGCTTCCCGCCCACCGCTCTTCGACGCTTGAGGGGAACCCATGCGCGTGCCCGCCTTCGAGGCGCTGCTGACCGACGCGGGCCGGGAGGTTCTGGCGGACGTCGATCCGGGGAGTGCCGTCCGGGACCAGCTGGGGACGGCGTCCCTGTTGCGCGCCGACCCGCGTGTGGCCGCCCTCGACCCGGACCTACCCGTCTCGGAGCTCGTGAACGCGCTCCTGACGCAGGTCTCCCTCCGCGAGCGCGGGCGGGCCAAGTTCGGCGACCGCGCGCGGCGGATGTTCTTCACTCCGAACGGCCTCGAACAGTCCACCCGGCGCGTGGTGGCGGACTACCGGGCGGAGCGGACGGCGGCGGTGGCCGGGGCGGTGCCGGAGGGCGGCGTCGCGGGCGACCTGTGCTGCGGGATCGGCGCCGATCTGCTGGCGCTGGCCGGGCGTGGCGTCCCGGTGGAGGGTGTGGACTCCGATCCGCTGACGGTGGCGGTGGCCCGCGCCAACATCGAGGCCCTGGGACTGTCCGGGACGGCCCGGGTCCGCGAGGGCGAGGTCGACGCGGGGGCGGTGGGCCGCTACCCGCTGCTGTTCTGCGACCCGGCGAGACGGGGCGGGCGCGGCCGGGTGTTCGACCCCGCCGCCTACTCCCCTCCGTGGGACGTGGCGACGGAGCTGGCGGAGGGCGCGGAGGCCGCCTGCCTGAAGGCGGCGCCCGGCATCCCGCACGAGGTGCTGCCCGCCGGTGCGACCGCCGAGTGGATCTCGGTGGACGGCGAGCTGAAGGAGACGGCGCTGTGGTTCGGCGCCCTGGCCGGGGACGGCACGGGCGGAGGGGCCCCCGCATCGGGCGTGCGGCGGCGGGCGACGGTCCTGCACGAGCGCGAGGGGCTCCTGGCCCGCGAGGGGGCGGTCGCCCACCTGGACGCGGATCCCGACCTGGGGCCGGCTCCGGTGGCCCCGGCACGGCGCTACCTGTACGACCCCGATCCGGCCGTGGTGCGGTCGCACCTGGTGGCGGAGGCCGCCGCCCGGGTGGACGGGGCGCTGCTGGACGAGCGGATCGCGTACTTCACGGCGGACACCGCGGCCGTGTCACCGCTGTGGCGGGTGCTGGAGGTGGTGGAGGTGCTGCCGTTCTCGTTGAAGCGCCTGAGGTCTGCGGTGCGTGCGCTGGACGCCGGAACGGTAACGATCAAGAAACGCGGATCGGCGGTGGACACGGAGAAACTGCGCCGCGACCTGAGGGCGTCCGGCCCGGCGTCGGTGACGGTCGTCCTCACGAGGATCGGTGACCGGCCCTTCTGCCTGCTGTGCCGCGAGGCGGGGTCGCCCTCCCCCGCGTGATCCCGCGGAGGCGGCCGCAGTCCCTCCCTGCCCGATGAGAGGCGCAAGGACCCCATATCGTTACCTCTCTCACCCAGATCTTTCGCCGTCCCCTGGGGGCGGAGGTGCCCCGGTCGTTAAACTGACGACCGCTGAAGTCTTTCCCTTCTCATGGATTCACCCGGAAGGCTCATGTGAGTGGCCCGCCCCGAGGTTCGGTCGGATCCTGGACCCTGCCCCGGGCATATACGGACAGTCACACTCCAGTCACGATGAGGCGGTAACCGTCGCGGGAGCGCCGCCCGCCCGGGGACCATCGGGAACCCGACCCGTCCGGAACCGTCCACTCCCCCGTATGGGCACGGGAGCGCCAGAACCAAAGGAGCACCTCGGTGGAACAGACCAACCACAACTTCCTCAACGGGGGAGGTCAGTCCGGTGTCTCCGACCGGATGCGCGACCTGCTCTCCCAGGCCGCCCAGGAGCACGTCTCCGAGCAGAAGTCGCAGGGCGCGGTCAGCGAGGAGATGCGCCAGCGCCTCGAAGGGATGGAGTGGCTGCTCCGCGAACTGCGCGAGCGCGAGCTCACCTCCCTCGCCGAGGCCGTCACCACGGTCAACGGACGCATCGACGACTTCCTGGCCCGCCCCCCGGAATGGGCCGAGACCCTCGCCGAGCACATCGAGGTCGTCGGGCAGCAGGTCAAGCCGCTGTCCGACATGCCGTCCCTGCGGGCCGACACCCAGCGCATCGCCGGCCACCTGGACACCGCGCTCACCCGCCTCCAGCGGATGGCCGAGACCGGGAACCGGACCGCCGAGCAGGTCACCGAGCTCGGCGAGCGCCTGAACGGGCTGAGCGAGACCGTGGGCACGCGCCTGGACTCCCTCGACACCGCCCTCGCCGCCCTCACCGCCAAGACCGAGGCCGTCGAGGCCTCGCTGGCCGCGCTGTCCGAGGTCTCCGGCGAGAGGCACGAGGCCGTCGTCACCGTTCTGGCCGAGAGCCGCACCGAGCTCTCCGGCTCCCTGGCCGAGAGCCGTACCGAGCTGGCCGAGGCGCTGGCCGCCGGACGGACCGAGATCACCGCGGCCGTCGAGGCCGGGCGCGAGAGCCTGGCGGACGCCGTCACCGAGAGCCGCGAGGCCCTCGTCGCCGCCGACACCCGCCTGGGCGAGACCGTCACCGCCAAGGTCGCGGAGACCTCCGACGAGCTGCGCTCGTTCGTGGAGGAGCGTACCGGCGACCTCCGCTCCTCCGCGGAGGAGCAGGCCGCCGAGCTCCGCACCGCCATCGCGGAGCGCACGGCCGAGCTGCGCGCCTCCGTGGAGGAGCGCACCGCCGAGCAGCACGAGACTCTGCTGTCCCGCCTCCAGGAGAACACCGGCGAGCTGGGCGAGCGCACCACCGCCCTGGCCGGGGAGCTCACCGCCCTGGCGACCGCGTCCGGCGAGCGCCACGAGGCCCTCACCGGGAAGCACGAGGCGCTGACCGCCAAGGTCACCGAGAGCATCGGCTACCTCAGCACGCAGGCCGAGGAGAACCACGCGGAGGCGACCGCCGCCGTCGCCGACGTCACGGGTTCGCTCTCCAAGCTGCGGGAGAACCACGAGTCGTCGCTCGCCGAGCTGCGCACCCACCTGCGCCAGCGCCTGGCCGAGCTCAACGAGGAGATGGAGCTGGGCCGGACCGAGACCCGGGAGCACGCCGAGTCCACGTCCGAGCGGCTGCGCGAGGCGCTCGCCGAGCGCACCGACGCCCTGGGCACGCGGATCTCCGAGGACTCCGAGCGGGTCACCGCCGGGTTCGCGCAGCTGCGCGAGTTCGTGCGGGAGTCCGGCGCCACGCTGTCCACGGAGTCCGAGGACCGGCACCGTTCGCTGACCGCGGCGCTCACCGAGCAGGTCGAGGGGCACCGCAGCGCGCTGGACGAGCGTCTGGAGCGCCAGCGCGAGGCGCTGACGGGCAAGGTCGACAACCACCTCTCGCAGATCACCGGCAAGGTGGACCACGAGCTGGGCCGCCTCACCGACAGGTTCGACACCTTCGAGGGGCACTTCGAGGGAAGCTTCGAGTCCGTCGAGGGCAAGATCGACCGCATCGACGGCCGGATGGACGGTGTCAACGGCCGCCTGGACGGCGTGGACGGCCGGATCAACGGCGTCGAGGGCCAGTTCGAGGGTGTCAGCGGGCACTTCGACGGCGTGGACGGCCGCATGGAGGCCATCGACGACCGGCTGGAGGCGCTCAACCAGCGGCTCAACCAGCTGCCGCAGACCATGGAGGTCAGCGAGCTGCACCGCCGTCTGACCGACCTGGTCGACCGGCCGCAGCTGGACCACTCCGGCAAGCTGGACGAGATCGACGAGCACGTCACCTCGGCGGTGGCCCCGGTGCTGCGCGAGCTGAAGCAGCGCCCGGACCGCCACGAGCTGGAGGAGACCGTCACCGAGGCGGTCGAGAACTCGCACGACGACATCACCAAGCGGTTCTCCTCCCTGGAGGAGACGGTGCTCGCCCTGGCCGAGGCGCTGCTGCGTCCTGGCCGGGACGGCAAGAAGAAGCGCCGTCGCGACGACGACGAGGACGACGAGTAGCGAGCGGGCCGGGCGGGGCGAGGGCGGCAGGCAGGCCGTCCCCCCGCTGACCGCCGCGGGGAGGGCCGGGACGCCGACCGCGTCCCGGCCCTCCCGTGTGCCCGGGCCCGGACCGTCCCGCCTGCGCGGCGTGGACGGGGCGGGGAACCGGGCCGCCCGGCGGGGCGGGGCCGGCTCCCACGGGCGGGACGCTCGCGTCCGGGCGCCGGTGGCGGGCGCGGGGTTCCACCGGGTTGAGCGGGGGTTGTGCGGGCTGCGCGGGCAGGATCAGACGGTGAAGACGACCTTGCCGAAGAGGTCGCCGTCGAGCATCGCCTGGAAGCCCTCCCTGGCCCGGGCCAGGGGGAGCACCCGGTCGATCTCTGGGCGCACCCCGGTCCGGGCGCACATCCGCGCCAGGGCGTCCAGTTCCTCCCTGGTGCCCATGGTGGAGCCGATGACCCGCAACTGGAGGAAGTACACCCGGTTGAGTTCGGCCGAGGGGGCGTCGCCGCTGGTGGCGCCGCAGGTGATGATCGCGCCGCCCGGTGTGAGGGAGCGCAGGGAGTGGCCCCAGGTGGCCTGTCCGACCGAGTCGAAGACGGCGTCGACCTTCTCCGGCAGCCTCTCGCCCGTGGGCAGCGCCGCGTGGGCGCCCAGGGCGACGGCCCTCTCCCTCTTGGTCTCGCTGCGACTGGTGGCGTACACGCGGTGTCCGACGTGCGACGCCAGTCGGATGAGGGCCGCCGCCACCCCGCCCCCGGCGCCCTGCACCAGCACGGTCGAGCCGGGCCGCAGGCCGGCCTTGCCGAAGAGCATGCTGTAGGCGGTGAGCCACGCGGTGGGCAGGCAGGCGGCCTCCTCGAAGCTCAGCTCCGGCGGTTTGGGCACCAGGTTGCGGCGGGGCACGGCGATCCTCTCGGCGAGGCCGCCGTCGTACACCTCCGAGAGCAGCGACCTGCGGGGGTCGAGGGTCTCGTCGCCGCCTCCGGCCGCGGGGTCGCCGATGACGCCGTGCACGATGACCTCGTTGCCGTCCTCGTCGACGCCGGCCGCGTCGGTGCCCAGGACCATCGGCAGGTTCTTCTCGCTGAGCGCCGCGCCGCGCAGGCTCCACAGGTCGTGGTGGTTGAGGGCCGCCGCCCTGACGTCGACCACCGTCCACCCCTCACGGGGTTCGGGGTCGGGGCGTTCGCCCGCCTCCAGTCCGGAGAGCGGGTCCTCGGGCGCGATGCGTGCTGCGGTGATGGCGAACATGACGGTAGCCAACCACGCCGCCCGAACCGGGTTCTACCCCCGGGGCCCGGCGGGTCCCGGTGCGTCGTCCCGGGCTTCCCGCCCGTTCCCGGGCCGCTCGGGCCCCGCTCCCCCGCCGTCCGCCCTGCGCGCGGGCGCACGTGCGGTCTCCCGCCGGTGTCACCCGCCGCCGGGCTCGCTCCCGGTTCCCCGTGCCTTCCGGGCGATGTCCCCGGAGCGCAGGAGCGGCGGGTACATCACCTCGGCCCCGCCGAACCGGTACAGGGCGGCGGGTCGGCCCGCCTCGGCGGTGCGGCGCTCGCCCGTCGGTTCGAGGAAGCCCGCCGTCTTCGTGACCTTGCGCCGGAAGTTGCTGGGGTCCAGGGAGATCCCCCAGATCACCTCGTACACGTGCCGCAGGTCGCTGACCGTGAAGGGCTCGCGGCAGAAGCTCGTGGCCACGGTCGTGTACTCCAGTTTGGAGCGGGCGCGCTCGACCGCGTCGGCCAGGATCGTCGCGTGGTCGAAGGAGAGGCCGAAGCCCGCGCCCAGGGCGTCCTCCACGGGGGCCCAGAAGGCGTGGGCGGCGTCGGTTCCCGCCACCGGGACGGGGAGGTCCGGACCGAGCGCCAGGTAGGCGACGGTGATGACGCGGCCTCTCGGATCGCGGCCGGGGGTCCCGTAGGAGCGCAGCTGCTCCAGGTGGAGCCGGTTGCCGTCCAGGCCGGTCTCCTCCCGGAGTTCGCGGAGCGCGGCCTCGTCCAGGCCCTCGTCGGGGCGCACGTAGCCGCCGGGGAGCGCGCTGCCGCCCAGGAAAGGCTGCTTGCCCCGTTCGACGAGGAGCACGTGGAGGGCGTCGTCGCGGACGGTGAAGATGACCAGGTCGACCGTGACGGAGACCGGGAACCGGGGAACTGCGGGTGGGGCGCTGTGCGTCATTCTGCCAACCTACTCAAGGTCTCCTTGACCAAAACTCGGACTGCCATTATGGTCAAGATGACCAGAAAAATTCCCTACCGATCGAGGACAGTCGGAACCCACGCGAGGAGCCCACGTTGACGGAGTTCATGCTCGGTGTCACCAGTTCGCTGGCCGCCACGGCCGTCACCGTCGGACTCGGGGGTCTGCTGTCCCGGCGTCTGCGCCGGTGGCTCCTGGCCGCGGTCGCCCGCCTCAGCGGGCTCGGAGTACTGCGGGTCCACCGGCACCAGGACGACGCGAGGGCCGAGCTGTCCGGCGAGATCCGCCGGGCGCGCTGGCTCCGCGTCATGGTCGGGCGGGGAAACGAGCTCACCCGGGACGGCTTCGCGCCGTTGTGGAGCGGCGGAGGACGGCCGCCGGACCACGTCCGGGTGCTCCTGCCCGACCCGGTCTCCACCGGGTCCGACCCCTCTGCCTCGCCCGAGGCCGCAGGGGAGGGCCCGGTGGAGCGGCAGGGCTCCGCCGCCGCCCTCCGCGACGGGGGCCCGGCGTCCTGGCTGGACCGGCGGGAGGCGGAGCTGATCTCGCTCGACCCCGGTTTCGGCCGCGGCCTGCTCGCCGAGCAGGTGCTCGCCAACTTCCACTACCTGTCCGAGGCCACCCGGGACCTGGCGAACACCGAGATCAGGTTCTACGAGCTGCCGCACCTGTACCGGATCATCGCCACCGACAATCTCGTCTTCCTCACGCTGTACCAGAACGGGGCACACGGGCGTAACTCCCCGTGTATCGTCGCGCACCGATCCGGGTCCCTGTACGACTTCGCGCTCCGGATCTTCGACACCGCGTGGGAGTCCGGCAGGATCCCCGACGCCGCGTCCGCACCCGGCGCCTGACGGACCCGCGACCGGGGTCCGCGGCTGCGACGGCAGCAGGGCCCCCGCCCGGGTCGCCCCGCGACCCCCTTGTCCCCCATCCGTCCGAGACCGGGCGCCGTGAGGCGCTCCGGAATCAGAAGGAGCCAGTCGTGACCGAACCAAGAGCAGAGCACAACGGGCACTCCGCCCGGCAGGAGGCCGGACCTCCCGGCGGACACCACCCCCACGGTCCCGACGGTCGAACCGGGCCCGTGCCCGAGCCCGTGTCGAGCGTGGAGGCCGCGGCCGGACCTCCCCAGTACGACTCGACCACCCGCCTGAGCTGCGCCGCCTGGACGGACGCGGCCTTCCGCGCCGACGTCCTCCGGGAGCGGCAGGAGAACCCCCACCGCACCCTGGCCCGGGAGCCCGGGCTGGACGCCGGACGGGTCACCGAGGAGTGCCGGAGGGCGCGCAACGTCCGGGCCGCGGCGGGCGCCTGGTTCCTCGGCCTCGCGGTCGGCCTCCTCCTCTTCAACTTCCTCGCCGGGGCGACCGCCCTCGTCCTGTCCGCGGTCCTGGGCGGCGTGGCACGCCACCGCGCCCGCCGGGGGTCGACGGCGCGGTTGGGCTGCGTGGCCTGGGTGCTCATCGTGGTGGTCGGCTCCGTCGCGGTGTTCGCGCTCCTCGGCGCACTGCTGGAACCGTTCACCGGCTCCGACGATCCTTTCGGCTCCTCCGGCGGGCTCTCCCAGGATGCGGGCGACGTGGGGCTCGGCGGCCTGATCCCGACCTGGCTCGCCTTCCTCCTGCTGCTCTCCGCCGTGGTCGGCCTCGGCTACTGGGTGCGGCTGAGGACCAACACCGCGCTCCAGGCCATCCGGACAGGGGCGGGACGCCCGTGGAAGGGCAGCGGTGTCGGTACCGTTCCGGTGGCCTTCTACAGCGAGTTCACGCCCTTCGTCGGCGCCGGGGTGTCCTACGATTCCTGGCCGGTGACGCTCAAGCTCCTCCCCGCCGCGACCGTCGACGAGCGCACGGCGCCGCCACGGGGGCATGGCGGACCGGCCGGGGCCGCTGGTGCCGCGGGCGCCCCCTACGGCTCGGACACCGGGGAGGCGGGCGAGGACGCGCGGGACGCGGACGGGACCGGTCCCACGGTGGTGGGCTCCGCGCTGATCGAGCGCCTCTACGGCAGGCTGCGCGTCGAGATGCCCCTGCTCTCCGGTACCGAGGGCACCCGGACCACCACCCGGCGCGAGGTCGAGGTGGCCGACTGCGTGTTCCTCCCCGGGGTACGGCAGGACGACGTCTCGGTTCTGGCCCCGGTCCTGATCGACACGGACCGATGGGCACTGCGGGAGGCGTGGGTCAGCGGATTCGTCGAGGCCTTCCACGAGCGCGCCCGGCACTTCCTGGAGATCGGCGTCAGCATGTGGGAGAGCCAGGTCGTGGTCACCGTGTTCGTCAGGCTGACCACCCAGGGCGGGCTTCTGCACATCGAGGGCGAGACCGTGGTGATGCCGCCGATCTCCCCCGACCACCAGGTCCCCTACGGTCCCCTCCCCCTCGGCTCGGACCCGGCCGACGTGGGACGGCTGCTCTGGGCCTCGGTCCGCGGTGTCCCCGAGGACCTCTGGGCCCTGCCGGCCGAGGCTTTCGCCTGGAACAGGTCCCGGGCAGCCACCGACGCGAACAACCGGCTGTACTCCTGGGCCCGGGTCAACCAGGACTTCTTCGACTACTCCCCCCGGATGGGCGTCCGGGAGCGGTCTGCCACGACCCGGCTGGACCAGCTCTTCCAGGCCCACGACATCAGGCGCGTCACCGCGGCCGTTCCGGAGAAGGTACTCGTCTGCGTCCGGGACGTGCTGCGGGAGACGGGCTACAGCACCGAACAGGTCGCCCAGATCCTCCAGAACATCAACAACAACTTCGGAAACCAGGTCTTCGGCACGCAGAACGCCGACGGCATGAACTTCGGCTCCGGCAGCACCACCGTCAACAAGGGGGCCGGGCAGGGGCCCGGCGGCGGCAGGGGCGCCGCACCCGCCTCCGGGCCCGCCGTCTCCGGCCGGGGTTCCGGGGCGGGCAGGGGAGGCTCCGGCCGCCCCGCCCCGAGGTAGGCCCTCCGTTCCCGGGGCCGCACCCGTGCACGGGTGCGGCCCCGGACGCGGGCACACACGCAGGCAGAGTCACGGATGAAGGTGTGGAGACAGGAACATGGGCGACATCAACCACGGCAACCAGGTCTACGGGACGCAGAACGCCGACGGCATGAACTTCGGCTCCGGCAGCACCACCGTCAACAAGGGGCCGGCCGCGCCCGAGCCCTCGGCGGCGGCGTCCGGCGGACGGCACGCCCGACGCGGCCCGGTGGCGGACGCGGTCGTGGTCACCGCGATCGACAGTGAGTACGCGGCGGTGGCCGCGCACCTGACCGGCCCGTTCGAGGAGCACGGCGAGAACGGGACCCTGTACCGGATCGGCACGCTCAGCGGGGACCGCCGGTCCCGCAGGGTCGCGCTGGTGCAGGTCGGACCGGGCAACGTGGACGCGGGGGTGTCCCTGGAGAGGGCCCGCACGGCCTTCGCCCCCGAGGTCATCCTGTTCGTCGGGGTGGCCGGCGGCGTCAAGGACGTCCGGCTGGGCGACGTGGTGGTGGCCGACGCCATCTACGACTACGAGACCGGCAAGGAGGACGACGGGGACTTCCGTTCGCGGGCCAAGACGGCGGCCCCGTCCCACGCCGCCGTGCAGCGGGCCATGGACGTGGTGTTCCGACAGGAGTGGAACCGGCGTGCGCTGACGAGCCGCCTGCCGGAACCGCCCAGGGCCTTCGTCAAGCCGGTGGCCTCGGGGAACAAGGTCGTGGCGCACCGGGACGCGCTCACCGCGGAGCGGCTGCGGAAGCACTGCGGCGACGCGGTCGCGGTGGAGATGGAGGGCTACGGGTTCCTGCGCAGCGCCTACCTGTCGTCGGGGACGCACTCCCTGGTCATCCGGGGCGTCTCGGATCTGCTCAGCGGTAAGGACGAGGCCTCGGACACCCTGTGGCAGCCGATCGCCGCCGCCCACGCGGCGGCCTTCGCCGCCGAGTTCCTCGACCTCTTCGGCTCCGAGGGGTAGGGGCCTCCGGTCCCGGGCGCGGGGACCAGCCCCGCGCCCCGGACGGCCGGTACTTGGCAACGGTGCCCTCGTGCCGTCCGCTCCGGTCGGCCTACTGCAGGCCCATGACCCCACTGCTTCCGGAGTGGTCGATGTAGGAGACGGCGACGGCGCCCGGCACGACGACGGTCTCATCCACCTCCATGGAGGCCTCGGAGTCCCACGAGAACGTGACCGGCACGGTCTCCTCGAAGCCCTCGAAGGCGGCCAGTTCCGTCTCGCCCGCCCCACCCTCGAAGAGGTCTCCCATGTGGAGCACCCCGCCCTCCAGCCCGACTGTCTCGATATCGCCCTGAAGTGCGTTGATGATCGCCGTGCCCGCACCGGCCCGGCTGTCGCCCAGGCTCTCCCGCACCTCTCCGCCGGACTCCTGGATCCGGTAGCCGCGCGTACGCCCGTCCCACATCCCCACGAGGGAGCCGTCGTCGCTGGACCAGAGGACTTCTCCCCCGTCCAGGGCCTCGACGTCACCCGTGTCGGCGTCGATGACCTGCCCGACCTGTTCGTAGGGGTAGTAGGCCGTGACCATCCCGCTCTCGTGGACTGTGAGATCACGTTCGTGTGCGTCCCCGGGGAACATGCCCATCGGTGCCTCGGTCCGCCACAGTTCGTCGCCCGTCGCCGGATCGAACCCCGCGAACCCCGACGCGAACTCCTGCCCCTCGGTCATCTCGACAGGGGCCTCGTCCTCCGGCTGCTCGTAGCACGTGAATGCCGCCACCAGGACGGCGTCCGTCGCAGCGGTCCGGTCGACGCTGCCGACGTCATCGCATCCGGCCACGTTCGGAACAGTCCAGGCGGGCGAGTCGCTGCCCAACTCATGGGCCACCAGGGTCTCGTCCTCCTCCACGGTGATCCAGTGATCACCTGCGACGCCGGACAGTCCGCCCCTCACGAGCCCGGACGCGCTGTCCCCGTCCCGCAGTTCGTAGTCGTGGACGGACTCACCCGTGGAAAGGTCGACGACGATCATCCTCGGCTGCGTCTGCGGGGCATCGGGGTCCAGGACCTGGAGCACGAAGTACCGCCCCTGGCCCGCCACCGCACCGAACACCTCGCTTCCAGGTACCCGGTGCTCCCACATGACGCCGCCGTTCTCCCCCGAGAGACCGATCACCCCGTCGTCCACCACAGCGGCGACACCGCCGGGAACGGCATGGACACCGGCGAGGTCGGCGACACCCTCGGGCGCCTCCCACGTCCACGCGACGCCGCTGACGGAGCCCGGCCGTTCGAGGTCCGCGATCTCCTCGGGCGACCCCGACGAGCCACCCGATCCGTCCTGGCCCTGACCACCGGTCGATGCGCAGGATGTGAGTAGAAAAGCGGCCGCCGCAGCGACGGCTACCCCGTGTCTCATCAAGGAGTTCCCTTTCGGAATCGCGATGTACCAGCAGCAGGCCCGAACCCGGGACACCGGTCCCTGACACGCTCAGGAGCGGGGGCACTCACTGGTAGGCGACCAACTGCGTGGGCTCCGACGACCTTCCGTCCACCAGCACAACAGCGCCGGGAACCTCGACCACCTGCCCCGTGAACCTGTCGAAATAGTCGTCGGCGCCGATCGGGAAACCGGCGTCGAGCACCTCGGTCTCAGCGGCGCCCCACGGAGTGAAACCGAGGGTGAGCCCGGACGAGGCACCGCCCTCCTCCAGGAACTCCACACTGACCAGACCGTCACCGAGAGGGAGGACGTCCTCCTCGCTCACGAGGGACCCGCCCGAACGGGAGAGTTCGACGGACTCCACCGTTTCCAGATCCGACCCGAGCAGGTCGTACCGACCGCCGGCCCCGGAACTTCCGTCCCACGCCAGGATGTCGCCACCGAACATCCCCACCACGTCTTGCGGAGTGCTGGCAACGATCTCCCCGGCAGAGGCATCGATGACGTGTGCCTCAGGGAGCTGCACCCCCTGGAGGACGACCGCGTCTCCCTCAAGGGAGATCGAGGTCACGGGGAAGGGGCCCGCCGCCTCGTAGGTGAACTCCTCCCGCCAGAGCTCGCCACCGTCCCCAAGGTCCAGGCCGACGACCGCAGTGGTCACCTCCATGGACTCCTCTTGCTGCTCAGGGCTGCACGTGACCAGGACCGCGAGCACTGACTCGTGCAGCAGCGCGTCGACCTGCTGGGCTGGAAGCCCTGGTGCGGCCTCGCACTCCAGTGATTCCTCCTGCTCCCACCGCAACTCACCGGTCCCCACCTCAGCAACCGAGATCGGACGGAACTCCTCTGACACGCCGGCCGGACGGGACACCCGCTCATCGCGGCTGACCCGCCACAGGCCCCAGGGCGCCGTGTCCTCCAGGACCCGGAACTCTCCCTCTTCCGCCCCCGTGGCGGCGTCGAGCACCACGCTCTCCTCAGGAACAGCGACATCCTCGGCGCCGTGGGCGACCAGGAAGGCCGAGCCGTCGACAGTGCGGGTCGCAGTGAACCTCGCCCCGGTCGGGGCCAGGTGGCTCCAGACCTCATCGCCGGTCTGCCCGTGCAGGACCACGACCCCGGTGTCCAACACGACCGCCGCCCCGGCCGGAACGGGCTCCACCCTCTCGATCGTGCGGCCTTCGGGTGCCTCCCACTCCCATCCGATACCGCTCACCGACGCGACGGCCGACGGCTCCGGGACCTCTTCCGCGCCTTCCGGATCGGCGTCCCCGCCGGGGAGCGAGCAGGAGGTGACGAGCAGGGAGAAGGACATCACCACAGGAACAGCGGCCGAGACGCAAAAGAGCCTTCTGCCTGCGGACACCGCATTCCCTCCACCGGACACCGATCATCCTTTCTCCCCGAAGGGCACCTCTTTGCACGGCCCACTGGAACAAGGTCGGGCTAGGAGAAGGTCTCCTCGACTTCGACCAGAAGAGCCGAGACGTCACCGGGTGCTCCCACCGTCCACTGACGGGGATTCTGCACGACCTCACCGTCGATCAACAACGATTCATCGATGTCATCCATGGAGAAGGGGACACCGTCCTCCTCGACCAACCACCGGACGGCGCTCAGGAGAACGTGGTCGTGCATATGCGCTCGGGGAACTGAGTGCAGGACGAGCTCACGGGGTGCCACCTCGAAGTCCTCCAGGAGCTCGGCCGCGTACTCGCCCACCCCCGGCGCGCTCCGCCAAGGCTCGGGGACGAACGGTTCCACTCCATTCGTCTCGCTCCCGTACACGAAGAGGAACTCACCGCTCAAATCCTCGGCGAGCATCCGGGAGACCGGGTCGTCCGTGCCTCCCGGAACCGTGTGCTCATGCACCACGTTGACTCGGGGCGCTTCAGCGCCCGTCCAGGTCTGCTCCCAGAACGGTTCTCCCGTACCACCGTCGAGCATCGCGGCGTGAGCCGTGCCGTCCTCCTCGCAGGCGTAGGCGATCAGCAACTGGATCCCGGCAGCCGCGAAATCGATGTCCTCTGTCTCCCCGGCGGAGCACATCCCGGCAAGGCTGTGTTCCCATGCGATGTCACCGTCAGAGATCTGCCGGGCCCTCAGCACGTCCCAGGATTCAGCCGTCACCCATACGTCGCCAAGCAACTGGCCCTCCCCCGGAACCGGCTCACCCCTGTCGATGTAGGACTCCAGGGTTCGGCCCCGGTCTGCGTCCAGCACCGTGACCCGCTCACCTGACACGGGCCCCACATCGGCTCCGTACCGCAGCAGTACAGACTCTCCGGTGCTCGCCACGGACACGTCACGCACAGGCTCCGAGATCTCGTGACACCAGGCCTCCGCTACCGGATCCACGCCGAAGGAGCCGACCTGGTCGTCGAACAGGGCGAGCACCCCGGAACCGGTGGCCAGCAACTCCGTTGCCGGCCCCCGCGGGTGGTCCGCCAGGAACTCCTCCACCGCCCCCACCTCAGCCATGGTGAACGCGCCACGTGCCTCGTCAGCGACCTCGGGATCCGCCACCGTCTCCCCCTGAGCCGCGCACCCGGCCCCCAGTACCACCACGGCGATCCCGGCAGCCGCATACGCCCAGGGGTGCAGGCGCCCCGGACATCCTCTAGCGCAGTCCGATGACACCGCTCCGTCCTTCGCCGTCGGTATAGGAGACCGCAACAGCACCGGGCACGGACACAACGTCGTGGACCTCCGTCCTCTGCGCATCCCAGTCGGCTGTGATCTCGGAAGCCCCCTGAAAACCGGCGAAGTAGGCCAGCACCGGCGCATCCTCCCCTCCTTCGACCTCCTCCGCCAGGTAGAGGACTCCGTCCTCCAGACCGAGGAACCCACCGCCGCTGACGGTGGGCGCGGGCGCGGCACCGGCCTCCTCCGTGAAACTCGCGAGAACCTCACCGGAACGTCCTTCGTGTCGGTAGTCCCTGGACTCGGCGTGCCAGACCCCCAGTTCGGAGCCGTCGGAATTCGACCACAGGACGTTGTTCCGTCCGAGATCCGTCACGTCACCAGTGGAGGGGTCGGCCAGCTGACGGACCTCTTCGTAGGGGTACTCGACGACGATCAAACCACTGCCCTGAACTGTCAGCACCCTGCTGTGGGAGTCTGCTGGGAACAATCCGGCCTGGCCCTCGGACCGCCACAGCTCCTCACCAGTGGTGGGATCGATCCCCGCCAGCCCTGAGACGAACTCCCGTCCCTCCGTCATGTCGACCGGATCTTCGCCTTCCGGCTGCTCGTAACAGGTGAAGGCGGCGACCACGACGTCTTCGAGGACCGCGAGGTCATCGACGGATCCGACAGCCGCACACGCGGCCAGGTCGGCCGTGGCCGACGACCACAGGACCTCGCCGTCCTCCAACTGGTGGGCGGTCACCCCCGCCTCGTCCTGGACGACCCAGATGTCGCCCGTGACGCCGCTGAGAGACTCTCCGATCTGCGGGGCGAAGCCGACACGTTCAACAGCCTCGACATCGCTGGAGTCGAACTCGCGCACGATCTCGCCGGTGCCCGAGTCGAGAACGGTCAGCTCCGTCCCTCCCGTGCCCTCCCCGGTGTCGCCTTCCGACCGGAGCACGACGTGACGGCCGTCGTCGGAGACGTTTCCCGAGACCTCCCCCTCGGAGATCCGGTACTGCCAGAGCTCCTCACCGGTCTCCCCTGACAGGACGACGACTCCGGCTGCTTGGAGGACCGCCACGCCGCCGGGTACCGGGAACACCGCAGACCGTGAACTGTCTGGCGCAGCCCAGTCCCACGCGATCTCACTCACGGCCGACCGGTGTTCCAGCTCCACGACGGATTCCGTGACCTCGTGCCCTTGGGAAGAACACCCGACGATGAAAATCGGGAGAAAGAAAATAGAGAATCGAATTCGCACGGATCTTCCAGATCGATCGAGCCAAACCATGTCGTGTTCCACTCAGTTCTCAGGCCTCCACACGGAAACCGACTCCCATTTATCCCCGGTCCTGTCAAACGCACTCAAGTAGTTGTGAACCGCATTCGCCATACTCCCCTCACCGTCCAGCCATGGCCTCTCATCCAAGCTGTCGAATACCGTCTGGAAGGTGCCGTCCGAATTCTTCCCATCCCATTGAGCATGATCCACAGGGACATACCGACCCCCTCCATCGTCTTCCCGCACCGCCCCCAACTCCACGAGATCATCCATAAGATCAGGATCTGCATTCGCCGCAGCAGAGATAGCAAATCCCATCAGCTTCTCATCGTGAGCCCAATCCTCGATAACGGGAACCCGGGTCTCCTCGGGATTCTCGGGAATCGACAGGGATTCCTTGGCAGCAAACTTTGCCATCTCGACGACGAAGCCGGACACATTCCTATCCCCAGCCAAGCCACCGATCACATCCACAGCCGCACCCGTCACCTTGTTATGGTACGCGGCAGCATCGTTATGCACATGCGAACGAATCGCACTTTCATTCAACAGCGCATTATCGACGAGCCCCTGCAGACTCCCCGAAAGGACCGTGGGAGTATGATCCCTTTCACCGCTACTGTTCGCATAATTTTCCATACCCTCCGCCGTGTGCATGGACACCTCCCCGTACACCCGCGCAGCAGCATCCGGGTCTCCCATAATGAACTGGGTGAATGCCAAACGACTCTCTGCCGAGAGCTCAACGCGACCGAGTTCTTCATTCCAACCGTGGCCAACATCCTTGTTTCCCGGAAGCCCGTCCGAGTCCGAGAACTCGTCCATGTAGGAAATAAAGATATCTCCGAAGCCATCGGCCAGCTGCCCGTTCAGGTAGCCAGCCGACACGTCCATCCAGAGAACTTCCTCTTCCGAATCCCCACTGCCCACTTGTTCATTGATATTATGGCCGGTCGCAAAAATGGCCTCCTGGAACTCAGGGGTCTCCATCGTCGCCATCAGGCTCGCCAGAGCGGTCCCCCGGATCTCGTCGGTGACCTCACCGACGTCCACGCCCCTACTCTGGCCGATCCAGTCGGTGATGCCACTCACTGCAGCACCGTCGTCTTGCCAGTCGTGGGTGTAGAAGGTCTCCAGGATCTTCTCCGGGGTGAGGTTCCCGTGGCTCTCGTGGTGCTCGAACTCGTTCCCCTCGAAGTCCTCGCCCGTCAGGATGATGTAGTTCGCCTCGTCGTTGCGCGAGGCGACCTCGATGACGTTCTGGAAGTGCTCGTCCCCGGGCTCGCCGGCGGCGAAGTAGGGGATGTCGAGCGTGGCGGCCACGGTCCCCATCAGCGTGGTGGAGAACTCCGTTCCGCCCTGCATTCCGGGCCCGGCGCTGTCGAGGAAGTTGCTCAACGTCGTGAAAGGCTCGCCCCAGTCGCTGTAGGCGTCCATGAAGCCGTAGGCGTCCGAGTCGTGGTGGATGGAGTTCACATCGGGGAAGTCGGGCACGTCCATGACGTCGACGACGTCCTGCGGAAGCCGGTCCATGCCGCCGCCGATGTTCTCGTCGGAGAGCACGAGCATGGAGTTCGCCAGATTTCGGTTGAGGTCCTCACGGAGCGAGTCGCTGATGTGCTCGCTGGAGTTCACCTGGTCCATGAAGGCAAGGAAGCCGGGGTCGTCACTGTTGACGGCACTCAGATCACCGAAGAGCGTCTCCAGGAACTCGATCTCACCGTCCAGGAGCTGGTCGCCGTTCTGCTGGGCGGTCTGTGCGCGTGAGACGATGTTCCCGATGAGGGCAAGGTACTCGGGGTGGTCCTCCAACGCCTCGATGCTTCCGTCGTAACCGTGGAGGACCGCGTTCTGGATGTGGATCGCGATCGTCTCGGCCTGGCTCTCGTCGACGTAGAAGTAGTCCAGGTCATTGGTGGTGTAGAAGCCGATGAGGCCGTACTCCCCCAGATGCCCGCCCTCGGCCAGGGCACGGATGTTCTCGGGTGTCGGGCCTCCTCGCAGATTCTCCTCGGACACGTCACATCGGGTCTCCAGCTCCCGCCACGCTTCTGCGGCCTTCTCGTTGTGGTAGGTGACGATCGGGTTGATGACGTTCGCTGCATCCGGATCGCTGGAGTTCGCCACTTCGGTTTCGAGGCTTTCTTTGAGTGCCTCGATCCTGTCCTCGTACCACTGGACGTCCGTACTGACCTTGTCGAGGACGCCGGAGGCATGAGTACACGCCATCATCGCGCTGCTCCAGGAGGAGTGGTTCTCCTCGGCGGCACTCCTCAGGCCTTCCCCGATCAAATCCGTGAACTCGAACCCCACCGGCTGGGTAATGGTGTTGTACTCACCTGATCGGCCACTGATCGTGGCATGCAACTCGTCGAAAGTGGTTCTGGCAGTTGCGACAGCACCTCGGTCGATGTCGCATTCGGTATAGGTGAGCGTGGCCAAGGAGTACTCCAAAAGCTGGGGGCATAGGGGATCGCGTGCGGGATACGCCTAGAAGGGCTGGGGGCCGTTGATGGGGATGTGGTACTCCTCCGCCGCTTCGATGTCCGTCACTGCGGCTTCGTAGGAGCCGTCCTGGATGTTCTCCGCGAGGGTCCTCGCGTGCTCCTTGACGTCGACCATGTGCTGCGTGTGGTCCGCCCCGAAGGAGCCCCATCCCGTGACGCCCGGAGCGGGGCTCACCGCGCTCTTGGCAGCCTGGACCGCCTCGTCGAAGTCGGTCGGTAGATCCCGGAGCCGGGCCGCCGCATCTGCCGAGGCCGAACCGCCCGCATAGGCGTCGTCCGCGTTCACACCAGTGCCGCCGGACACAGGCTCACCCACTTCTCTCTTCTGGACTGCGAATACGTTCCGGCACAACCGGAAGACCCAGTCGTATTCAGCCGATTACCGGCATCCAAGATATCCAGGCACGGGGGCAGGTCGGGCAGTCACTCCCCCTGACCTGGGGCAAGACGCCCGAGGTGACCGGAAGTGGTCAGAGGGATGGCGAGGACGGCAGCGGAAGCGCGTGCAACGGTGGAGGGGAGGGCCTTCGGCGCAGCGCTCCCCTCCCCCTGGCTCCCGCCGGGTCTGGGGGATGTCACCCGGTGGTGCGGGGGTCGATGACCGCCCACACGGTGAGCGGGTGCCCGGGGGCGCCGGACCAGCCCCACTCGGCGGCCAACCGTTCCACGAGGCGCAGGCCGATACCGTCCCCCACTTCGGGGATGCCGTGGGGTGCGTCCGCGGGGGCGCCGTCGTCGGTCACGGCGACCCGGAAGAGCCCTCGGTCCTCCTCCATCTCCATGCGCACCCGCCCGCACGGCCGCCCCGAGGCGCTGTGGCGCAGGGCGTTCGTGTGGAGTTCCGACAGGACGGCGATGAGCGGGTAGGCGCGGTCGTAGCTGAGCCTGGTCCCGTTCCAGCACCAGTGCCGTGCGGAGGCGACCTGTTCGGGCAGCGACCCCCAGCTCACCATGCGGACTCCTGGAAGGCGCGGCGGAATCCTCCTGGGGAGTTCCGCCCGCCTCAACGCCCCGCCGTTCCCCTGACCGTCGTTCATCGCTGCCACTCCCTCGACCTGCGCTTCGCCGTCGTTCGTCAGCTTGGCAACGGGTCGGGGGCTCCGCCTCACCCCATGGTGTTTCCGTGAAAGTCCATTCGCCCGGATGGAGTTCTCGCGAAATTCCATCGGGCGAAAAGAAAGAACGGTAGTACCGTTTTGTCCATTTCGGATGTGCAAACATCAGGCATGACGAAGGCGAGCACAGATATCCGTGAGCGGTGGGGCGCGATTCTCAAGGAGCGCAGGGACGCCGCCAGACTGACCCAGGAGACGTTGGGCCGGGCCCTGGGGGTGAAGGGTTCGGCGGTGTCCAACCTGGAGTGCGGCCGGACCTCCCCGACCGATGACGTCCTCGCGACCCTGGACGATGTCCTCGGCACCGGTGACGAACTGGCGAGGCTGTGGGACGACCTGTCCAGGGCGGGCAAGATCCCCTGGCTGGGGCAGATGGAGGATCTGGAGAAGAAGGCCGCCTCCATCCTGGAGTTCCATCCGTTCCTGGTGCCCTCGCTGCTCCAGACGTCGCGCTACGCGATGGCGGTCATGCGCGCGGGCACTCCGTGGGAACCGCATGCCAAAACCGAGGCGAGCGCGGGAGAACGCATCGCCCGCGGTGAGCGCTTCCAGAACGCGGAGACCCCCGTGATGATGGTGGTGATCGGCCGTGCGGTTCTGATGGATCCCATCGATTCCGGGCCGATCATGCGGGAGCAGCTCCGGCACATCCATGGTCTCGCCGAGAGTGAGCGGATAACCTTGCAGATCACGGGCGAACCCCTGCATCCCGGGCTGGTAGGACCGTTCAAGGTGCTCGATCCCTCCCCCGACCGGGAGATCGTGTACGCGGAGTCGGCCTACAAGGGCCAGTTCGTGCACGACGCCGACGCCGTGGGAGAGTTCAAACTGAGGTTCCACCGCCTGCAGGCAGCGGCCATGACTCCGGGACAGTCGCTGCGGCTGGTCGAAGAGACGATAGAGGGATTTCCGCTATGAGTGACGTCCAGTGGCACAAGAGCAGCTACAGCGGGGCTTCGCACCAGGACTGCGTCGAGGTCGCCGAGGGCCCGGCCAGCACGCTGGTCCGCGACACCCAGAACCGCGACCTCGGGCACCTCAGTTTCGGTAGCCCCGTCTGGTCCGGCTTCCTCGCGACCCTCAAGGGCGACCGCTAACCGCCTTCGCTCCACGACGGCCTTCGTCCCAGTACCTGGGAACGGGGGCCGTTTCGCGTTCCTCGTCCCAGGAGAACCATTCGCCACTTTCGCGAAAAAAGTTCCGACCCCCGCCCTCACCTGGGAAAAGCGGGTCCGCGCAGAATTTTTCCCCACCACTTCACCGAAACCCCGCCCTCTCCCCACCCCCTCCCCCTACTCTGGCCTCGAACACACAACTCAACCCACAAATGGCCCCGCGACGGATAGAACCGCCCGGGGCCGTGGCCAGCAACTACCACCCTTTACAGACAAGGATTGCCAGCATGCGCCAGTTTAGCGCTGCCCTTCTGAGCCGTGCCCTCCGCCCGCTCACGGCCCTCCTCGCGCCGCCGCGCGGACGCCACGCCTCCCCCGCAGGACTCCGTCGCCGCAGGTCCACCCGTGTGCGCCGCTACGCCCCCGTTCCGGCACCGGTCGAGGCCACCACGCCTCCCCCGCAGGTCGAACCGGCCGCCGGGCGTCCGACACCTCTCCTCCCCGCGCCCCGCCCCGTGGTCCAGCGCGCGTGGCTCCCCTCCGACGACCCCGCCTTCGTCCGGCCCTACTTCGAGGCCCACGAACGCGAACTCGACCGGATCCAGGCCGAGGCGACCGCACGCATCCACCGCTGGTCGGCGAGGGCGATCCCGCCTCCCGGTGACCTTCTCGCCGCCGAGCCCCGCACCGCCGACCCCCGCGCCGCCGAGCCCCGCACCGCCGAACCCCGTGCGGCCGACCCCCGCGCCGCGAGTCCGGTTCCGATCACGGTCCCCGCCCCGCGCGCACCCTCCCCCAGCTGCGACGACCCCGACGACTGGCGTGCCTTCACCCGCCTGACCCGCGTCTGGCTCGACCAGCAGACCAGGAAGGACGTGGCCGCATGACCCCACCCCCATCACCGTGATCTTGTACTTATAGCCCCTCTGGAGCGTCGAGATCGGCTATAAGTACAAGATCATCCGGCGCAGAGGCCCTCACGCCACACCGGCAACGGGTCCGGTCTGCCCTTCAGAAAAGGCCGGTCGGCCGTCCGGAAAAGGCCGATCGGCGCTCTAGAAGGGGCTCTTGGCCCCGGTGAGCTCCAGGCTCGCGTTCCACAGGGCCTCGACCGCCTGGCCGTCGTACGCCTGGTCGTTGGCGCGCCTCTCGGTCGTCCCGTTGAAGAAGCGCCCGGTGGTACCGGCCAGCTCCGGGGCTGAGACGAGCCGGCGGGTCGCCTCGACCCCCTGCTCCAGGGTGTCGACACTGTGGTCGGTCATGTCCCGGATGATCTTGGTCGGCATGAAGGTGGCGGGGTGCAGGCTGTTGACCGCGACCTCGTCGGCGGGCAACCGCGCGGCGAGCTCGAACCCGGCCATGATCTGGGCGAGCTTGCTCTGCCGGTACGCCCGGGTGCCGTCGTAGTCGCGCTCCAGCATCAGGTCGTCGAAGTCGAGCGCGGTCTGGCCGAGGGAGGCCACGTTGACCACGCGGGCCGGGGCCGAGGCGCGCAGCAGCGGCAGGAGTTCGAGGGTGAGCAGGAATCCGGCGAGGTGGTTGACGGCGAAGCGCAGTTCGTACCCGTCGGCGCTGGTGCGGCGGGTACGCCCGTCGGGCTCCCCGGCCCCGATACCGGCGTTGCTCACCAGGACGTCGAGGCGGCTCTCCGAGGCCCGGATGTCGGCGGCCATGCGGCGGACCTGGTCGAGGTCGGCCAGGTCCGCGACCACCGTGCGCGGCCTGGCCGCGCCGTCGGCCCCGATCCGGTCGGCGACCCGGTCGAGTTTGTCCTGGCTACGGCCGTGCAGGATGAGGTCGGCGCCGTCGGCCGCCAGGGCCTCGGCCAGGCCCAGACCGAGTCCGTCGGTGGCGCCTGTGATGAGGATGGTGCTGGAACGGGTCACTGCGGTTCTCCTGAATCGCTCGCTGTACCGGCGGGGTGGTGGCGTCCGCGTGAGTGGCGGCGGGGCCGTCGTCGGGCTCGTCTCCTCCGGGCTGCCGTGCGCCCGGAAGCCGCACCCATAAGGTATCGAACACCATATCGAGCCCTGTCGACCCGACGGCGGAACACCGCGCCTCAGGTCCCCCGCCTCTCCGGTCCACCGCGTCGACGAGCACCACCGGACCGATCCGGTGCTCCCCGCAGGAACACGCGAGGGGCGGAACGCGTGTGCGTCCCGCCCCTCGGCGTGTCCGTCGCGGTCGGTGCGACCGGCCGCTTACGTCGCCAGCGGGGACTCCACCGGCAGGGACGTGTCCGTGGCCAGGTCCAGCGCCGACGGCGGCAGACCGGCGGCGACCACCTCGGCGCCCAGGGCGGCGATCATCGCGCCGTTGTCCGTGCACAGGCGGGGGCGCGGGACGCGCAGTTCGATCCCGGCCTCCTGGCAGCGCTGTGCGGCGAGTGCGCGCAGGGCCGAGTTCGCCGCCACGCCGCCGCTGATGACCAGGGTGCTCACCCCGTGCTCGACACAGGCGTCCACGGCCTTGCGGGTCAGCACGTCCACCACCGACTCCTGGAAGGCGGCGGCGATGTCCGCGACCACCAGGGGCTCGCCCTGCCGGTCGGCGTCCTCGACGTGGCGGGCCACGGCGGTCTTGAGACCGGAGAACGAGAAGTCGTAGGTGCCGTCGCCCCACTTGCCGCGCGGGAACCGGATGGTCTTCGGGTTGCCGCGCTGGGCCGCCTGGTCGATGGGCGGACCGCCGGGGTAGGGCAGTTCGAGGAGCCGCGCGACCTTGTCGTAGGCCTCGCCCGCGGCGTCGTCCACGGTGTCGCCGAGGGACACCACGTCGGTGGCCAGGTCGTTGACCAGCAGCAGCGAGGTGTGGCCGCCGGAGACGAGCAGGGCGATCGACGGCTTGGGCAGCGGGCCGTGCTCCAGCTGGTCCACGGCCACGTGGCCGACCAGGTGGTTGACGCCGTAGAGCGGTTTGCCGAGCGCCATCGAGTACGCCTTGGCGGCGGACACGCCCACGAGCAGGGCTCCGGCCAGGCCGGGGCCGGCGGTGACCGCGATCGCGTCCACGTCGGACAGCTTGACCCCGGCGTTGTCCAGCGCCCGCCGGACGGTCGGCGTCATCGCCTCCAGGTGCGCGCGGCTGGCCACCTCGGGCACCACCCCGCCGAAGCGAACGTGCTGGTCGACGCTGGAGGCGACCGAGTCGCCGAGCAGCTCACAGCCGCGGACGAGGGCCACGCCGGTCTCGTCGCAGGACGACTCGATCCCCAGGATCAGCGGCAGGTCACTCATGGGTCCCCTTCTCCACGACGCGTCGCATGACGAACGCGTCGGCCCCGTTGTAGTAGCCCCGGCGGACACCGATCTGCACGAAGCCGAACCTCTTGTACAGGTCCTGGGCGCGCGGGTTGTCCGAGCGCACCTCCAGGAACACGTGGGTGGCGCCCCGGGCGGCGGCCTGGTCGAGGAGTTCGGTGAGCAGCGCGCTTCCGATCCCCTTCCCCCAGGCCTGCTCGGACACGGCCATGGTCTGCACGTCACCCTCCGGGGGGACGAACCGCAGCCCCGCGTACCCCACGACGGTGTCGCCGGTCTCGGCGACCACGTAGTGGCGGGTGGGTTCCGCCAGCTCGTCGCGGAGCATGGCCTCGCTCCAGGCGTCGAGCGGGAACAGGGCTCGCTCCAGCGCGATGACCGCCGGGACGTCGCCGGTGGTCATCGGGCGCAGCCGAACGGCGGGCGCCCCCGGAGTGCCGGGGGCCCCGCCTGTTCCGTCGTTCACTTCACCCACTGGCGCACCTTCTTCGGGGCTCCGGGCTCCACCGCGTCCGGGCGGCGCAGGTAGAGCGGGTTGGGGTCGGGGAGCTCGGCGCCCTGGGACAGGCGCAGCAACGCCAGTTCGGCCATGGCGGCGGCGTCCGGGTGCAGCGGCTCCGGGGCGTCCGCACCCGCGCCGAAGACGTCCGCGTACATGCGGGCGCCGTCGCCCACCAGCGGGAGTCCGCCGGTGTCGAGCTCGGCGGGCCTGGCGACCTGGACCTCGCCCACGCGGGTGAGGCGGTCGTCGTAGCGCGCCCAGAACACCTCCTTGCGGCGGGCGTCGGTCATCGCGAGGAACGGTTCGGTGCGCCCGGTCGCGAACGCGAGCGCGTCCAGGGTGGTGACCCCGTGGCAGGGGATGCCGAGCGCGTCGGCCAGGGCGTGCGCGGTGGCCAGCCCGACCCGCAGCCCCGTGTAGGGGCCGGGGCCGATCCCGACCGCGACGGCGTCCAGGTCGG
This sequence comes from Nocardiopsis codii, assembly GCF_036327455.1. Taxonomy (NCBI): domain Bacteria; kingdom Bacillati; phylum Actinomycetota; class Actinomycetes; order Streptosporangiales; family Nocardiopsidaceae; genus Nocardiopsis; species Nocardiopsis codii. The sequence continues at coordinate 164,236 of NZ_JAUZMY010000003.1, forward strand.
CCAGGGTGATGCCGGCCTCCTCGGTCAGCCGCTGGAGAGTGGGGCTGAGCAGCTCGCCGTGGCGGCGGGCGTCAACGGAGGAGGCTGCGGCGCGCAGGGTGAACGCCCCGTCGGGGGCGCCCTCCCCGATCGCGGCGGTGACCGCCGGGGTGGCGGTGTCGAAGGCCAGGAGCAGCACGGGTTTCCGCCTATCCGCGCCCGGCGTCCGAGCCGGGCAGGTCGTTGGGAGCGTCGGCCGGGGAGTCGTCGCCGGGGCGGGAGCCGTCGGCCGGCGCGGCTCCGGGAGGCCCGTCCTGCACGGGGGGCGGGCCGGACGGGGTCCCGTGGGGCAGGTCGGCCCGGGCCCACCGGGCGCCGACGGCGCGCAGGTGCACGGTGCGGGTGTCGTCGCGGTGCCGTTCGATCCGGATCTCCAGGCGGTCCTCGGACAGCTCCTCGGCGACGCCCTCGCCCCACTCGACCACGGTGACGGAGTCGGGCAGGGTCATGTCGAGGTCGATGTCGTCGATCTCGTCCGGTCCGCCGAGCCGGTAGGCGTCCACGTGCACGAGGGCGGGTCCGCCCACCAGGGACGGGTGGACGCGGGAGATGATGAAGGTCGGGGAGGTGACCGACCCGCGCACGCCGAGGCCGGCGCCGAGGCCCTGGGTGAGGGTGGTCTTCCCCGCGCCGAGCGGCCCGGACAGGATCAGCAGGTCGCCGGGGCGTGTGAGGGCCGCGAGGTCGCGGCCGAGGGCGCGCATGGCGTCGTCCGTGGCGGCGGTGACCTCGCGGACTGTGGACACGGTGGGTGCTGTCACGTCTGTCATCGGGCTCGCAGCTCGTCTTGGGATGTGGTCGGTCGGTGTCCGGGCACGCCGGGTCCGGGGGCGTTCCGGAGAGGACGTGCCGGTCCGCGCGGCGTCGCCCGCGCGGGATCGGTCCCGCCGGGGCGCCCCTGCGGCGGGGCGTGCCGGAAGTGACCTCTTCACCCAGGTTAGGCGGGGTGGGGGACGTCTGTGACCGGTTCTCCGTGTCCGGTCAGGATCCTTCGCCGACGTACTCGCGCGGGACCCGGGGGCCCACCCTGGTGACGATCTCGTACGGGATCGTGTCCAGGACCTCGGCCCAGTCCTGCGCGGTCGGGACGCCCGGGGTCTCACCCGGGTCGCCGAACAGTACCGCGTACTCACCGGCCTCCACCCTGTCGTCCCCCACATCGAGAACGAACTGGTCCATGCAGACTGTTCCCGCGATGGTGCGGACGCGCTCTCCGAGGAGGACGGGGCCCTTGTTGGTGGCGGCCCGGGGGACGCCGTCGGCGTAGCCGAGCGGAACCAGGGCCAGGGTGGTCTCGCGGTCGGTGACGTAGCGGTGGCCGTAGGAGACCCCGCTTCCCGCTCCCACGCGCTTGGTGAGGGCGACGCGGGAGCGCAGGGTCATGGCGGGCCGCAATCCGGGCAATGAGAAATCGGGGATTGGGGACAGGCCATAACTCGCGATCCCGCCGCGCACGAGGTCGAAGCGCGTCTCGGGGAGCGTGAGCAGCGCGGCCGAGTTCGCGATGTGCCGGACCTCGGGGGTCAGACCGACCTTGTCGGCGATCTCCAGCGCCTCGTGGAAGTTGGAGAGCTGGAAGGCGATCGAGGGGTGGCCGGGTTCGTCCGCGCAGGCGAAGTGCGACCAGATCCCGGAGACCCGCAGGTGCCCGTCGTCCTCCGCGCGGGCGGCGACCTCGGTCAGCTCCGCCCAGTCCGCCGCGCTGACCCCGCCCCGGTTGAGGCCGGTGTCGATCTTGAGCTGGACGCGGGCGGTGCGGCCGAGGCGGCGGGCCTCGGAGACGACCGTGTCCAGGACCGCCCGGTCGCTCACTCCGAGGTCGATGTCGGCCTCGACAGCCGCGCCGACGGGCTCGCCCGGGGGGATGATCCAGGCCAGGACCGGGGCGGTGATCCCGGCCCGGCGGAGTTCGAGGGCCTCGCCGATGAGGGCCGTGCCCAGCCAGGTCGCGCCGCCCGCGATCAGGGCACGTGCGGCGGGGATCATCCCGTGTCCGTAGCCGTCTGCCTTGACCACCCCCATCAACGGGGTACCGCCCGCGTGCTCGCGGAGCAGGCGTGCGTTGGAGGTGAGCGCGTCGAGATCGACGCGAGCGTGCGCGAAGTGAACCATGTCCCCAGTGTTCCACGTGTGGGTTACCCGTGTGGAGCTGCGGGTATGTGGCCTGCGACCGAGTTCGGACGTATCGGTCCCATGCTGATTTACACCGAATGACCAGGAACGTCGCTGTTTTTCATGGTCACTCGTAGTAAACGGAAGGATGCAGGGTATGACCGGCCTCGACGCCGTATCTGGGGGTACCGGCATGACCGAGTTCGGAAGTGAACGACCCGTCAACACCACGCGTCTCTGGTCGGGTGGCCTCGCCACCGCGGTCGTCGCGGCTCTGGTGATCTTCGCGGGCGCCCTGGTTTTCCGAGGGGTGTTCGATGTCCCGGTGCTCGCACCGGAGGAGGCGGGGAACCTGGGCGACGCGAGCACTGTCGCGTACGCGCTCATGGCCGCGGTCGCGGCCCTGCTCGCCACCGCCCTGATGCACCTGCTGCTGCTCTCGGCCCCGAAGGCGGGGACCTTCTTCGGCTGGATCGTCGGTCTGGCGACCGCGATCGCGGCCGTGACCCCGTTCAGCCAGGGTGCCGAGATGCCGAGCCAGATCGCGACGGCGCTGATCAACCTGGTCGCGGGAATCGCGATCATCACCCTGCTGCGGAGCGTGGGGCGCGCCTCCACGCTGAGCAGGCGGAGCGCCGGAGTGTCTCCGACGGCCCAGAACACGCAGGCCGCGCAGACGCCCGGAGCGACCGTCACCCCCATCGGGGAGACCCCGCCGCGCCCCGGCGACGAGCAGGAACACGTGGTTCCCGCTCACCCCGAGGAGCCCGCCCTGAAGCACGAGGGCATCCTGCCCGACGTGAGCCAGGAGGAGTACCACCGCACCCAGGTCCGCGCTCAGGACCAGGACGCGGAGGAGGAGCAGGCCAGGGTGGAGATCATCAGGGAGGAACGGGCCCGACAGGACCCGTGAACCCCGGAGGCGCCTCCCGACAGGGACGTGTGGAACAGAGATAACGAGTGATGAGGGGCGGAGCCGATCGGCTCCGCCCCTTCCGCGTGGCCGCTCCCGGCCACGCGCGCGTGTCCTGGACCACAGTCCCGGGAGGGGCTCCGGCTCAGCTCCCGCCCGCTGTTCCCCGCTGAGCTCGCACGATGCCAGTCGCACACCCACAGACCCGTGCCCGCGGGAAGACCACCGCCTCGCAACCACTCCACTCGGGTGTCGGTGGAGCACGCTAAAAAGGAACTATGCCTACATTCCGTGCGTCATGTATGCCGGATGGTGAGGGCTCGTCCTAATGGTCGGACGGGCCGTGAGGAGTCCGGCCCGCACACGTGGAGAGGGGCCGAACGCCTCGCGAGAGGCACGACGATCCCGGCGCCGCGGAATCCGCGCGCCCTCCCCGCGTCCGACGCGGTGACGTACCCAGGAGAGGACCGCCGGTGAAGTTCGACCACGTGGCCCCCGATGACGACGGCGGGGCTCCGGCCTCCGGCGCCCGGTTCCAGGAGGAGGACCGGGCCCCGGCGACAGAACCCTCCCTGCCGCTCCACCTGCTCAGGCTCCAGCGGTCCTCCGAGTACATGCGTCTGCGTTCCCGCGCCGACTTCGCGCGGGTCCGCCCGGCGCTGAACCGGTTGCTCCACACCGTCGAGGTCGCCCGAGCCGAGGCCGCGCCGGGCCCCGAACCCGATGCCGCCGACGCAGCGGAGGTCTTCCGTCCCGAGAGCTTCCGTGCGCGGACCCGCCCCCGACCCGACCCACCCGCGACCAGTGACCGGAGGACACCATGACCGCCTGGGACATCCAGCCCTCAGAGGTCGGCACCGTGCTCACCACCACCATGTCCTACCTCGGCGAGGAGGGCGGAGGCGACGGCCTGTTCGGTGACATGGAGACGATCGAACGACGCGTCACCACCCTCAGCACCCACATCAACAGCACCCCCATCGGGATCGCCCTGGGCGAGTTCGCCGGACACTACTTCGGTCTCATGGGCGACATGCTCGCGCTGACCTCCAACGCCGTCCGGCAGACCAGCGAGGCCACCACGGCCTACGTGGAGGGCAACCAGACGATGGCGCTGGAAGCCCAGCAGAACGCGGGTGTCATCCCCGACCCGCCCCCGCCCCCGCCCGGCCCGGGTCAGCACGCGCAGATGGTCTGACCCCTCCCCCAACCTCCCCCGGCCCCGCCACCCCGGAGTACCCCCGTGCCCCCAGCGCCTGACGTGTCGACCTCGACCACGCCCCTGACCACCGATGAGCAGCTCGACATGCTCACCGACGGCGACGAGAAGATCAGCCCCGCGACCTTCCCGGTCCCCGCTCCCTCCCCCGACTACATCGAGACCCTCGCCGCCGATCTGCGCACCGCCGGCCAGTCGGTGGCCGACAACGGGAACGACATCAACTCGTCCTGGGGTGCGCTCACGTCCAGCTACAAGGCCCCCGAGGCGGAAGAGCTCCACACGGTCCTGGGCCCCGTGGCCCGCGACGGCGACGATGTCCTGACCGGTCTGAACAACGCCGCGAACGCGCTGGAGAACTTCGCCGAGGACCTGCGTGACATCAAGCGCCGCTGGTCCTCCCTGCGCACCGAGGCCTACACGTTCCGGGCCCGCATCGACGCGAAGGGCGACGATTGGCGCGACGCCGAGGGCGTGGCCGGGTTCTTCGGCATCGGCGAGAGCCCCGACGTGGCGGAGAACAGCCGCCTCATCAGTGAGGGCACCGGCATCATCGAGGACTACGAGGCGGCCGAGCGCGACTGCGCCAACCAGGTCAACCACTTCGTCCTCGACCGCACCAACTTCGAGGCGATGCCCTCCGGCGGGGGCGACCTGGACCCCGACGTGTTCTACCACGGGTACGAGGACAGCCTGTCGGACCTGGCCGTCGAGTGGGACATGGGCGGTGCCACCACCAACGAGCACTGGTGGGTCGACGCGGGCGCGGCCGTGTGGGACTTCGGGGTCGGAGCGGTCGAGGGCACAGGGGCGATGCTGGGCATGCACAGCTCCGAGGGCTGGTTCCAGGCGTCCTGGGGCGACGCCCTGTGGGAGTACCACGAGGGCAACGTCCAGTCCGTGGCGTCGCTGGTGGGAATGTACGACGGCGAGTCCGACAGCTGGGGCTGGGCGGGCGGGGATTCGCTCGGCTCCGCGTGGAAGGACCTCGCCCACTCGGTCGTGCCCTGGGAGGAGTGGGGCGAGCGGCCCGGTTACGTCATCGGCACCGCCGCGCTCAACATCGTCTCGATGGTCGGCGGCGCCGCCCTGACCGCGACGGGCGTGGGCGCGGTCGTGGGCGTACCGCTGATGGCCTGGCGCGGCATGGCGATCGTCGACGGGATGGGCGGCGGGCGCGGCGGATCCGGCGGCGGGTCGGGGGTCGACGTGGACGTGAGCCTGCCACCCGGCATGCCCAACTACGGCGGGCTCAACTCCCCGATCGCGAGCCTGGACATGAGCTCGTTCAACCGGGGTGACTACAGCACCGCGCAGTGGACGGAACTCCAGGGCCACATCGACCGGTGGAGCGCCTCCTCCGGCGGTGGCGAGACCTCGGACCCCGGCGGTCGGCCGGTCGCACCCGGTCGGCCCGCGCAGGCGCGGAACGACCGCGACGGGCAGGACCCCGCCCGGCCGGTCGATCCCACCACCCAGCAGCTGGCCGAGAGCGAGGCGTTCTGGGACATCGTGGACCAGCCGGAACTGGCCGAACTCGGTCGTGAGACGGCGCGGGACAACCAGCCGCGGATCGAGGAGGTCGACCGCGAGAACAAGACCGCCCCGGGCGGCGGGCGCGGTTCCTGGGAGGCCAACCAGATCGAGCCGGACCGCCCGAGGGGCCCGGAGGCCGCCGGTGACCGGGTCCCCGCCGGCGTGGGCGGACGGGGCGACGACACCCTGACCGCCGAGCGCAGTGTCCCCGCCTCGGTCCCGGACCGGACGGTCAATCTGACCGACAGCACCGGACGCGGATCCGACGGGGACCGTATCGGTGAGCGTGACTCGCGTACCGGTCCGGAGTCCGGGAACCGGAATGGGGACGGCCCCGAGAACCGGCGCGGCGTCCCGGCCGACCGGCACGGCGCCGACCTGCGGGACCGGACCCCGACCGTCCGCAACAGCGCGGAGGGCGACGGTCCTCCCAAGGGCAACCCCTCCGGCGGGGACCGGGACGGTACCCGTGTCGACGCACGGACGTCCCACACAGACCCCGACGGCAGGAACGGCACGGACCGGCCGTCCTCGGACTCCAGGACGCACCACGATGCTCAAGACGGCGGACCCGTCCGCCCGGCTTCCAGCCCCGACTCCCCCGACACCCAGCGAGACGGCGGCAAGGACGACCAGTCTCCACCGGTCCCCGAACGGAGCAGGCCAACGGGACGCCCGATCACCCCGGAAAGGGCAGCACTTCAGGAGAAGGCCTACGCACTGCTGCGAGGCATGGACCTCGGCGACGGCTCGGACTTCGTCCGCAAGTTCGTCGACGTGGTCAACACTCACTTCATCGACTCGCCAGCGAACAAGAGAAGCCTCCTGCGGGAGGCCTTCTACGAGAAGCGCGGGCACAGGTTCAGAGCGGACACCATAGTCAATGGCGAAGTCATCCCTCCCCTCATCTGGGATGGGTCAGCGGGCAAGTGGACTGCAAGGGAGGCTCTCCCACCCCCGGCTCCCCCCAAGTACCTCGGGAGCGCGATCAGCGGAGTCAGAGTAGGAGCCCCGGACGGCATCAGAAGGACTCTCGACAACCTCGCAGACATGCGAGCCAAAGCCATCGAGAGGTTCAAACCCTTCAAAGAGAAGGTCCTGAGATACAAAGCAGCACACAAAGCTGATCCCACCGAGCTCAACACCAGGAAACTCACTGAGGCGCGCGCGGAACGCAAGCCTTACTTCAGAGATGTCACGAACAGGTCGGAGGATTTCGGAGAAGAGGCGGCGAAACAAGCAGTTCGGGAGAACTTCGACGGAACCAAGGAAATCGAGTACCACGAACCAGCCAAAGACACTGCCGGGAATGCCCGTCCAGGCGATCAGGCGGACGGTTCACCCAGGAAGAAGATTCACCTGCCCAAGCTCAGGGAATCAACTCCCGAGAACCCGAACCCCATCGACTTGGAAGGGCTCGGCCCTGGGAACGGCAACGACCAGTTCGACCAGATCTGGGAGATCGACGAGGCCGACGGTGGCGGATTCGTCGTCGTAGAGGCCAAGAGCAGCCTGAAGACCGAGCTCGGAGATAGAGTAATCACCGACTCCAGGGGCACGCTCAAGAGAGTGAGCCAAGGCACCAGGGAGTACTTCGACGACATCCTTCAGGAAATGGAAGACCGAGGAGGAAAGGAAAAGAAGCTTGCACGAAGAATCAAGGAATCAATGAGCGAAGACCCAACAAAAAACAGGGTGCACTACGTAGAAGCGAAGGGAAATCCCCAAGGCGGAAAATACGAAGGAAATTCCCTGAGACTTTTCGACAACCGAAAGAGAAATTAATCAGCGTGAGTCACTACATTACCCGACACGACTTGGGACGAGCACCAGAAGAGGATCTCTGGGAAGAGAACAAATCCAACCGGGACAGGTGGTCCGAACGCCTCGACACCGATGCCAGTGCAATCGACATGTCCCTGTCCTCGTTCTATCTGGATGCGATGTTCAGCATTCACGAGGACCCGGACGCGGCCGAGTTGGAGACCTGGGAGGCGTGGGTCGCCGCCCTGCAGATGCATCACGCCATGTTCATGATGGCCACCCACCCACAGGGCACCGAACTCGAGGTGATGTTCAACCACAAGATCCGTCGACCGCGGGCGACCGGACCGGAGTACTGTGCCAACGCCGGAAACTGGACTACGGCTTTCTTCCTCGCCGTCATCTGCCGTGACCAGCAGCGCTACCGGCAGTTGTGCGAGATCCCCGTGGAGTTCCTGCGGGAAGCGGGTGAGTCCGACGGTACTCAGTACAACCCGTTCACCTACCACTGGATCTCGGCCCTGCAGGCGTTCGTTCTCAATCGACCAGGGTTGGATGAAGAGCTTCTGGCAGCGATGGAGCTGTCCACTCCCGAAAACGCCGACTTCGGATCGCCCGAGTTGATGGAGATGATCATCTTCCCCCCGATGAACATCTTCCTGCGACTGGTCGAACGTGACAGCGCCAAGTTCAATGACTCGCTCGCCCAAGGCCTGGAACTCTTCCGCGACTACCAGACCGCAGACGAAAAACGGAATCACAGCATCAAGGGGGTCGTGTCTCTCCCCCTGCTGGCCATGGCTTGCCTGGCCTACGACACCGCGGAGCAGGACCCGGACTTCCGGCTCGAGGTCGAGTCCGGCTACCTGCCCAAGCACCTCGTCCAGCGCAGCTGGTACGGCGAGTTCCCGACCTGACGCCGACAGGGGCACGGACGCCTCGACGCGGGAAGCACCATGCCCCCTCCCCCGCCCCCGGTCAGCCGTTGACGAGGGTGTCGGCCTGCTGGGGGCTCAGGCAGTGCTCGATCACCATGACGGCGGCGCCGACCACGCCTGCGCTCTCCCCTGCGCGCGAGGAGGCAATGCTCAGGTGCTCCGTCGCCAGGGGCAGCGAACGCTGGTAGATGACCTCGCGGACCCCGGCGAGCAGGTGGTCGCCCGCGAGGGCGAGCGCGCCGCCGATCACGATGACCGACGGGTTGAACATGTTGACGGAGGCGGCGAGGACCTCCCCTATGTCGCGGCCGGCTTGGCGCAGGGCCTGCAGGGCGGGGACCGACCCGCCGCGGGACAGTTCCACCACGTCGCGGGCCCCCGACGCGGGGACGCCCGCCGCGGTGAGGGCCGCGGCCAGGGCCGCGCCGCTGGCCACGGCCTCCAGGCAGCCGGTGTTGCCGCAGCGGCAGGGCTTGTCGCCGCCGCTGGGCACGTGGATGTGCCCCATGTCCCCTGCGGCGCCCTGTGCGCCCCGGTAGACGCTGCCCTCGCTGACGATGCCGCAGCCGATGCCTGTGGCGACCTTGACGAACATCAGGTGGCTGGCGTCGGGCCAGGCGGTGTGGTGCTCGCCGATCGCCATGATGTTGACGTCGTTGTCCACCAGGACCGGGACGTCGAGGCGGCTGTGCACGTAGCCGGGCACGTCGAAGTTGTCCCAGCCGGGCATGATCGGCGGGTTGACGGCGCGGCCGGTGGAGTGTTGGACGGGGCCGGGGAGGCCGATCCCCAGGCCCAGGAGTTCGCCGACCCCGCGGCCCGCCCCCTCGATCAGGTCCTTGCCGTTGTCCACGACCCAGTCCAGGACGGCCTCGGGGCCCAGCGCTATGTCAAGGTCGGCGCGCTCCTCGGCGAGGACGGTCCCGGACATGTCGGTCAGGGCCAGGCGGGCGTGGGTGGCGCCGAGGTCGGCCGCGAGCACCACGCGGGCCCCGGGGCGGAACGAGAAGGTCGTCGGGGGCCGCCCGCCCGTGGACACGGCCTCGCCCGCGGGTCCGATGAGCCCGCTGGAGAGCAGGGCGTCCACGCGCTGGGTGACGGTCGAGCGGGCCAGGCCGGTCACTGACGCCAGTTCCGAGCGGGTGCGCGGCCGGCCGTCCCGCAGGAGTCGGAGCAGGGTTCCCGCACCGGGTGCGGAGGTCGGGGCGGCAGCGGCGCGCAGTTCCGTCACGCCTTGGCCCCCCGAGTCAGTGAGCGCGTCTTCCGTCATGCGAACAGTGAATCACAGGACCCCGCACCTCCTTCTAAGCAGCCTAATGTGAGTCGGTCAGTCAACTTCTGCTTGACGATCGACATAAGTCCGGCGTACTGTTCGCGGCATGTCAGTGAGAAAGGTCACAAGCCTGGGTGAAGTAGCCGAACCCGGTCTGACCACGCCCAACGCCTACCGCGCCGCGGTGATCGGCACCGGCTTCATGGGCCGGGTGCACTCCCACGCCGTCCGTACCGCCGGCGGCGAGGTCGTCGGGGTCGCGGGCTCCTCGCCGGCCAAGGCGGAGCGGTTCAGGCTCGCCAACGGCATCGCCCGCGCCCACGCGGACGCCCTCGAACTCATCCACCGCGAGGACGTGGACGTCGTCCACGTCTGCACCCCCAACCACCTCCACGCCCGGCTGAGCCTGGCCGCCCTCGCCGCGGGGAAGCACGTCGTCTGCGAGAAGCCCCTGGCCACCGACTCCGCCACCGCGCGGAGCCTCGTGCTCGCCGCGCGGGAGGCCGACCGGGTCGCCGTGGTCCCCTTCACGTACCGCTTCCACCCCATGGCCCGCGAGGCCCGCGCCCTGGTCGCCTCCGGGTCGATCGGCCGCGTCAGCCTCGCCCACGGCGGCTACCTCCAGGACTGGCTCCTCTACCCGGAGGAGGACAACTGGCGGGTCGATCCCGAGCTCGGCGGTCCCACCAGGGCGTTCGGCGACATCGGCTCCCACTGGTGCGACATGCTGGAGTTCGTCACCGGCGACCGCATCGCGACCGTGTGCGCGCAGACGTCTCGCGTCAACGACACCCGGGACGGCCGCCCCGTCTCCACCGAGGACCTGGTCTCCTTCCAGTTCTCCACGGTCGGCGGCACCATCGGCAGCGCGGTGATCAGCCAGGTCTCCCCGGGCCGCAAGAACCAGCTGGTGCTGGAGGTCTCCGGCACCGAGGGCTCCCTGGTGTTCGACCAGGAGCGCCCGGAGACCCTCTGGGCGGGCAGCCGCGGCCGCACCGGGACCATCACCCGCGACGACCCGGCGCTGAGCGCCGACGCCGCCCGCCTGGTCACCGTCCCGGTCGGCCACCCCCAGGGCTACCAGGACTGCTTCAACGCACTCGTCTCCGACACCGGCGCCGCCATCGCGGGCCGGGCGCCGGAGGGCCTGCCCGTGTTCGCCGACGGCCTGCGCGCCGCCGTCATCGCCGAGGCGGTCATGGCCTCGGCACGGGAGCGCCGCTGGGTCGACGTCCCGGAGGTGGACGCGGTATGACCGCCGCACCCCCGTCCGGTTCCGCGCCCCCCGCCGGCCCTCCGACCCCCGAGGCCGGGGAGCCCCTGCTGCGGATGCGGGGGATCGCCAAGTCGTTCCTCGGTGTGCGCGTGCTGCACGGCATCGACCTGGAGCTGTACCCGGGGCAGGTGCACGCCCTCGTCGGGGAGAACGGCGCGGGCAAGTCCACCCTGATGAAGGTGCTGGCCGGGGTGCACCGCGCGGACGCGGGCACCATCGACCTGGCCGAGGAGCGGGTCTCCTTCGAGCACCCGGTCCAGGCGCAGCGCGCCGGGGTGGCCACGGTCTTCCAGGAGTTCAACCTCCTCCCCGAGCGCACCGTCGCCGAGAACGTGTTCCTGGGCCGCGAGCCGCGCCGCCGGGGCCTCGTGGACGGCCGGGCCATGGAGCGGGCCACCGCCGAACTCCTCGCCGAGCTCGACCTGGAGGGCATCGCCCCGTGGGCGAAGGTCCGGTCCCTGTCGGTGGCGGGGCAGCAGGTGGTGGAGATCGTCAAGGCGCTGTCGCACGACGCGCGCATCATCTCCATGGACGAGCCGACCGCGGCGCTGGCCGACCACGAGGTGGAGGTCCTGTACCGGATCATCGGCCGGCTGCGCGAGCGCGGGGTGGCGGTGCTCTACGTGTCGCACCGCATGAAGGAGATCTTCGACCTGGCCGCCTCCATCACCGTCCTCAAGGACGGGCACCTGGTGGAGACGGTTCCGGCGGACGACATCGGGCCCGCGCAGCTGGTGCGCAAGATGGTCGGCCGCCCCGTCTCGTCGGTCTTCCCGGACCGGCTGGAGCCGCACGGCGACCGCGTCGGCGAGGTCCGGCTGTCGGTCCGGGACGGGGGCAACACCCAGCTGGACGGAATCGGGTTCGAGGTGCGCGGCGGCGAGATCCTGGGGCTCGGGGGCCTTCAGGGCAGCGGGCGCACCGAGGTCGCCCACGCCCTGTTCGGCATCGCGCGCTTCACCCGGGGCGAGGTCGTGGTGGACGGCGAGCGGGTCGATCCCCGTTCGCCGCGCCGGGCGGTGCGTGCCGGGCTCGTCCTGGTGACGGAGGACCGCAAGGCGCAGGGGCTGGCGCTCAACCAGTCCATCACCGCCAACGGCCGCCTCGTCCTGGACGCGGTCCTGCCGTTCGGCTCGGGCCGCAGGGTCCGGCGGCTGCCCGGCATCCTCTCCTCCCTGGAGCTGGTGACGCGCGGCGGGCACGACCAGGAGGTCCAGTACCTGTCGGGCGGCAACCAGCAGAAGGTCGTCCTGGCCAAGTGGCTGGCCACCGAACCCGGCGTGATCGTCCTCGACGAGCCCACCCGCGGCATCGACGTGGGGGCCAAACAGGCCGTCTACCGGCTGATGCGCGAGCTCGCGGCGGCAGGGGCGGCGATCGTGCTGATCTCCTCCGAACTGCCCGAGCTGATCGGCATGGCCGACCGGCTGGTCGTCCTGGAGGACGGCCGGATCGCGGGCGAACTGCCCGGCGGGTCCAGCGAGGAGGCCGTGATGGCGATGGCCACCGGCGCCCCGTACGAGGGCCCGGGCATGGCGCCCCCGACGGAGGACCCGCGCATCGCGGCCGTCCGCCCCGGCAGCGGTGCCGACAGCGGCGCCGACCAGGGGGCCGCGGCGGCCGGGCGGGGATCCGCGCCCGCCCCCGACAGCGGCTCCGCCCCCGGTCCCGTACCGGGGCCGGGCCACGACGACGGCAGCGGCTCCCCCGCACGGCACGAGGAGGCCGCCCCGTGACACGCGTCATCACCTCCACCTCCCGGGGCCTGTGGTCCCGGCTCGGTACCACCGGCCTGGTCTACCTGGCCCTGGTGGTGCTGCTCGCGGCCAGCGCCGTGTACGTCGCCACGCGCGGCGGCAACCTGTTCACGACCGCCAACACGGTCGACCTGTTCACCCGCAGCAGCCTGCTCGGGTTCCTGGCGATCGGCCAGACCCTCGTCATCCTGTGCCGCTCCCTCGACCTGTCGGTGGGCTACGTCGCGGCCCTGTCCACGGTGGTCGCGGCGACCACCATGGCGGGCGACCCGTCCCGGATCCTGCTCGGCGTCGGCGCGGCGCTGGGCCTGGCCGCGCTGATCGGCCTGGCCAACGGCCTCGTGGTCACCCGGCTGCGGGTCAACCCCTTCATCACCACGCTGGGGATGGGGCTGATCATCAAGGGCTACCTGGACACCAACTTCCAGGGCCCGGCGGGGGCGATCCCCGCCGCCTTCCAGACCTTCGGCTACACGCGGATCGGCGTCCTGCCGGTGTCCACCCTCGTGATGCTGGTCCTCGCCGCGGCCGCCGTGGTGTTCCTGCACCGCACCCGCACGGGCTACCACATGTACGCGGTCGGCGGCGATGCCGAGGTCGCGCGGCTCTCCGGGGTCCGCGCCGGGGTGCCCACCGTCACGGCGCACGTGCTGTGCTCCGTCATGGCCGGTGTGGCGGGCCTGCTGCTGGCGGCCAGGTTCGGCACCGGCAGCGCCACGGTCTACGGCAACGGCTACGAGCTGGAGGCCATCGCCGCCGTCGTCCTGGGCGGCACCTACCTGCTCGGGGGGCGCGGCGGCGTGGCCGGGACGATCGCGGGGGTCTTCATCCTCGCGACGCTCGACACGGTGTTCAACGTGCTCGCCGTCGACCCGTTCGTCAAGGACGTGATGCGCGGCGTGATCGTCATCGCCGCCGTCGCCGTCTACGCCCGGGGCCAGCACTCGCGTGCCGCCGTCCGGGTCCGCTTCCCCTCCGGCGGCGCACCGCCGCCGCCCGTCCCCGATCCCAGGCCCCAACCCGAGCCGGAACCCCTGGGAGGCCGCCGATGACCCCGCCCACGACCACTCCCCCCGACGTCCGCCGCCGCGGCCCGGGCGCGCTCGCCGCGCTGGGCCGGGGAGGGACCGCGACCGTCGCCCTGCTGCTGGTGCTGATCTTCGTGGTCATCGCCACCCAGAACCCGTCGTTCTTCGAGGGGCCGCCGCTGATGGCGTTCGCCAAGAAGGCCTCCCCGCTGGTGATCCTGGCGATCGGGCAGTACCTCGTGATCGTCTCCGGCGAGTTCGACCTGTCAGTCGGCTCCCTGGTCGGCGCCCAGGTGGTGATCGCCGCCCGGCTCATCGACGGGGAGGAGTCCATGACCCTCCCGGTGATCGGCGTCATGCTGGCCTTCGGCCTTCTGGTCGGCCTGGTCAACGGCCTCGTCACGACCCTGCTCAGGGTGCCGTCGATCATCACCACCCTGGGCACGATGCTCATCCTGTTCGGAGCCGTCCGGTACTGGACCGGCGGCGCGCCCACCGGCGCCCTGTCGGAGGCCTTCCGGGTGCCGGGGCGGGGCGGCGTCGAGGACCTGCCCTTCCTCGGGCAGCTCCCGTGGGCGCTGGTGATCGCCGCCGTCCTCGCCGTCGCCGGGGTGTTCCTCATGCGTTCGCCCTACGGCCGGTCCCTCATCGCGACCGGCGACAACGACGTCGCCGCGGCGTTCTCCGGGGTGCGGGTGTGGCGGGTGCGCACTCTGGCCTTCGTCGGCTCCTCCCTCCTGGCGACCGTCGCCGCGGTCCTCATCGGCGGTTACGCCGGCGTCACCGCCCAGGTCGGCCAGGGCCTGGAGTTCACCGCCATCACCGCCGTCGTGCTGGGCGGGGTGGTCCTCGGCGGAGGCCGCGGCACGGTGGTCGCCGCAGTCCTGGGCGCCCTCACCGTCGAGGCGCTGTTCACCCTGTTCAACCAGCTCTACCTGCCGTCGACCATCCAGCCGACGGTGCAGGGAGTCATCATCATCGCCGCCGTGGCCTATGCGGCCCGCCGGGGCGAACTTCGACTGCCGGAGCGCCTGCGACGGCGACCGGACCATCCGACCGAGCAGCCGCTCGGCTCTTCCAGGAGGTAACCATGCGCGTCCCCCGCGTGCTGCTCGCCGGCGCCGCCGGCCTGACACTGATGCTCACGGCGTGTACGACCGACACCCCGGAGGACGGCGCCGCCGGCGAGGAGGGCGGTGCCGAGCTCACCCCCAACGAGGAGTGGTTCGACCAGGCCGAGTACGACACCCAGCTCGCCCAGCGCGAGATCGCCCCGGAGGGGTCCGCGGACGAGCCCTGGATGCAGGCGATCGAGCCCGAGTGGATCGACACCTCCGAGTTCGCCCACGACTCGCCCGAGGACGCCACCCTGTGCTTCTCCAACGCCTCGGTGTCCAACCCGTGGCGGGTGACCGGCTTCATCACCATGGAACAGCAGGTGGAGGCGCTCCAGGAGGAGGGCGCCATCGGCGACTTCCGGGTGTCCGACGCCGCGGACGACGACAACCAGCAGATCTCCGACATCCAGGCGTTCGTGGACTCCGGGGACTGCGACGCCATCATCATCTCGCCGTCCACCACCGCCACCCTGACCCCGGCGGTGGAGACCGCGTGCGAGAGCGGCGTCCCGGTCGTGGTCTTCGACCGCGGTGTGAACTCGGACTGCATGGTCACGTTCATCCACCCGATCGGCGGCTACGCCTACGGCGCGGACGCCGCCGAGTTCCTGGTCGACAACCTGGAGCCCGGGTCGAACGTCCTGGCGCTGCGGATCCTGCCCGGCGTCGACGTGCTGGAGCACCGCTGGGCCGCCGCCCAGGAGATCTTCGGCGGCAGCGAGCTGAACGTGGTCGCCGACGAGTTCACCGAGGGCGACGGGGCCAGGATCAAGGACCTGGTCTCCCAGCACCTCCAGCGCGGCGAGATCGACGGCATCTGGATGGACGCGGGTGACGGAGCCGTCGCCGGCCTGGAGGCCTTCGAGGACGCGGGCCGGCCGTACCCGGTGATCGCCGGCGAGGACGAGCTGAGCTTCATGCGCAAGTGGGACGAGGAGGGCCTCACCGCGATCGCGCCGGTCTACTCCAACTTCCAGTGGCGTACGCCGGTCCTCGCCGCGAGCATGATCCTCGCCGGCGAGGAGGTCCCCTCCGAGTGGATCCTCCCGCAGGCGCCCGTCACCCAGGACGACCTGCCCGAGTACCTGGAGCGCAACGCCGACATGCCTTCGCTGCACTACGCGAAGTTCGGCGGCGAGGACCTGCCCGGCTTCCCCGAGGCCTGGACGGACCGGTAGATGCGCGCGCTGGGGGTCAACACCTGGGTGTGGACGTCGCCGCTGACCGACGCCGGACTGGAGCGGATCGCCCCCCGTGTGGCGGGGTGGGGGTTCGACGTGATCGAGCTTCCGGTCGAGGACGTCGGCGACTGGGACCCCCGGCGCGCACGCGCCCTGCTGGACGGGTTGGGGCTCCGGGCCACCGTCGTGCTGGTCATGGGGCGGGGGCGGGAGCTCGTCGCGACCGACCCCGCCACCCGCTCGGCCACGCAGGACTACCTCAAGCGGGTCGTGGACACGGCTTCGACGGTCGGCTCCTCCGTCGTCGCCGGCCCGGCCTACGCCTCGGTCGGCCGCACATGGAGGCTGTCCCCGGACGAACGTCTGAGGGCTGGTGCGGAACTGGTCGAGGGCCTCGCCCCCGTGGTCGAGCACGCCTCGGCCACGGGGGTCTGCGTGGCGGTGGAACCGCTCAACCGGTACGAGACGAGCCTGATCAACACCGTGGACCAGGGGATGGCGATGCTCGCGGACCTGCCCGCCGAGCACTGCGGACTGGCCCTCGACGTGTACCACATGAACATCGAGGAGCAGGACGTCCCGGCGGCGATAGGACGGGCCGCCGGGCGGATCAAGCACGTACAGGTGTGCGCGAACGACCGGGGCGCGCCGGGAGCCGACCACCTGGACTGGCACGGAATCCTCACCTCGCTGGACGCGGCGGGATACCGGGGGCCTCTGGTCATCGAATCGTTCACGGCGGACAATGCCAGCATCGCCACGGCGGCCTCCGTCTGGCGACCGCTGGCGGCGTCGCAGGACGCGATCGCCGTCGACGGCCTGGCCCACCTGCGTTCACTGACCTCCTGAGAGGAGACGCCGTGCCTTCACGCGACCTGTTCGCGACCGTGTCCGCACCACGGTCCGCGGCGTCCGGGCCGGGCCGACCCCCACCACCCCCGCTCGGTGCCGCGCTCACCGGAAAGCGCCATCTGAAGTTGGGCGGCTCCACTCGTTTCGAGGAGACGTCACGATGTCCACACACCCATCCCCCTCCGACCCGATCGCCGAGACGCAGGACGCGGCGACCCCCGCCACGGCCACCACGTGGTGGCTGACCGCCTGCTCCCTCCTCCTGGTCGGCGCCCTCGTCGTCGCCTCCGTGGTCTTCTTCGGCCGTGACGGCGCGGAGTCCTCCTCCGGCGCCGCGGAAGGGGAGGCCGAAGCCGACCTGGTCGGCGAACTCGTCGGGCACACCCGTATGGCCCACGAGGGCCTCTCACCGATCGTGGAGGACATGGAGGAGTTCCTGCCCACCGACGGGTCGCACCCGCCGCTGGACACGACCGACGCCGCCACGGTCAACACCTGGCGGACCGGCGTCCAGGAGGCCTCCGCGCACTTCGAGGACCCCCCGGCCGGCGATTCCTCCCACAGCGTCGCCCACACCGGGTTGACCTCGTCCGTCCGCCTGCTGTCCATGTCGGTGGAGACCTACGCCCGGGCGGCGCAGACCGAGGACGAGGAGTTGCGCATGGACCTCCTGCACATCGCCATGGACCTGCGCACCGAGGCGGTCGTCTCCTGGTCGGCCGCCGCCACCCAGCTCGACCTGCTCAGCCTCGGATCCGGCGGCGAGCACGTCCACCTGTACCTGCCGGCCGCACCCGACTCCGGCGCCCTCCAGCCCGACGGCTCCGGGGACGGAGGCGGAGCACCCGCCCCCGGGGAGGGGCACGACGACGGCCACTGACCCCCGACGCACCGACATCCCCCCGACCACGGAGACACCGAACATGCCGCGACCAGTCACCCTTTTCACCGGCCAGTGGGCCGACCTGCCCTTCGAGGAGGTGTGCTCCCTGGCCTCCGCGTGGGGCTACGACGGCCTGGAGGTCGCCTGCTGGGGCGACCACCTCGACGTCACGCGGGCCGCCGCGGACGACGACTACGTACGCGACCGGCTGGACATCCTCAAGCGACACGGCCTGGGCCTGTGGGCGATCTCCAACCACCTGCTCGGACAGGCCGTCTGCGACGACCCCATCGACCAGCGGCACCGGGACATCCTGCCCTCCCGCGTGTGGGGCGACGGGGACCCGGAGGGTGTGCGGCAGAGGGCGGCCGAGGAGATGAAGACGACCGCCCGCGCGGCCGCGAGGCTGGGCGTGTCCACGGTCGTGGGCTTCACGGGGTCGGCGATCTGGAAGTACGTGGCGATGTTCCCGCCGGTGGGCGAGGACGTCATCGAGGCCGGGTACCGGGACTTCGCCGACCGGTGGAACCCCGTCCTGGACGTGTTCGACGAGGTGGGGGTGCGGTTCGCGCACGAGGTGCACCCCTCGGAGATCGCCTACGACTACTGGTCCACCCAGAAGGCCCTGGAGGCCGTCGGCCACCGGCCGGCGTTCGGCCTGAACTGGGACCCCAGCCACATGGTGTGGCAGGACATCGACCCGGCCGGGTTCCTCTGGGACTTCCGGGACCGGATCTACCACGTGGACTGCAAGGACACCCGCAGGCGGACGGGCAACGGCCGCAACGGCCGCCTCGGCTCCCACCTGCCGTGGGGCGACCCGCGCCGGGGCTGGGACTTCGTGTCGACCGGGCACGGGGACGTCCCCTGGGAGGACTGCTTCCGCACGCTCAACGCGATCGGCTACGAGGGGCCGATCTCGGTGGAGTGGGAGGACGCGGGCATGGACCGCATGATCGGGGCGGCGGAGGCGGTCGACTTCGTCCGTTCCAACGCCTACGACCCACCGGAGTCGTCCTTCGACTCGGCTTTCGGGTCGGACTGACCGGCGGCCGTCGACCGGCTCCGGGACGACCCGGCCCCGTCCCTCCCCGGAATCCACCCGGGCGGGGACGGGGCCGGACCCCTGTCCGGGGCCGGCGGGGCGCCGGGGTCACATCATGGGTGCGATGACCACCCGGAAGTGGTCGCCCTCCCCGGTGCGGACGTCGCGCCGGAAGTCGTTGACGCGGTTGACGGAGGTCTGCACTGCGTCGCTGCGGAGGGCTCCGGTGTCCGCGGTGGGCAGGTGCCGCCTCACGGCCAGGACCGCCTCGTCGACGGACATGGCGGTTCCGTGCCGTTCGGGGGTGACGTGCAGTCCGTCGTCGGTGAGGCGGCTGATCACGATCCGGAACATACCGGGCTCCCTGCGGCGTCGGGGGGTTTGACACCGGCATTCTCCCCCATCGCCTCCGCCACCGGGAGTGTTCACACCTCCAGGGTCTCCTCGATTCCCTTGAGCCGGTGCCTCGCCAGGGCGAGGTTGCCCCGGGCGCGGTCGAGCGCCAGGTACAGGAAGAGCCCCTGCGCCTTGCGGCTGCCCAGGGGCCGGATGACGTGGTACTGCCCGGACAGGGTGATGAGGATGTCCTCGATCGCGTCGTTGATGCCCAACTGGTCCATGGTGCGCATCTTCGCGCGGACCACCTCGGTGTTCCCCGCCGCGGCGACCGTGAGGTCGAGGGAGTTCGTCGCCGAGAGCGTGCCCAGCGCCATTCCGCTGCTGTAGTCGACGACGGCGGCACCGATCGCGCCGTCGATCTCCATCATTTCCTTGAGCCCGGATTCGATGTTCGGCATGTCCTTCTCTCTTCTTGGGGTGGGACGGCGCGGTGGCTTTCGGTCGGCGATCCAGCGGCGAATCCCCGGAACGCCCCGCCGGGGGGAGGCGCCTGGGGTCACGCGACCACCGCTCCGGTCCGGGAACGGTCGACGGACAGGGTGCGCAACGCCGTGAGGACCCGTTCCAGGACGCGGCGGTCCACGGATGCGACCGCCCGGCCGGCGGGGCGGGACCGGTCCCCGTCGTGCCGGGGAGGCAGGTCCCCGTCGCGCGGGGGCGGCGGGGGCGACGGGGCCCGGATCGTGCGGGCGAGTCGGCGGAGCCTGCGCAGGGCGTAGCCGAGGTTGCCCTCCTCCCGCACCATCCACACCTGGAGGCACAGGTCGGGGTTGTCGAGGACGGCGAGCAGCAGGTGGTGGTCGCTCTCGGTGACGACCACGTCCTCCAGGTCGCCGACGGCCCACAGCGGACCGCTGTGGACGGCCCTCAGGATCGCCTCCGCGTCGGCCGACCGGTCCTCGGCGCCGACGCGTGCCAGTGTGCGGCCGTCCCGCCAGGCGACGAGGCCGACACTGCGCACCCCTGGGGTCTGGAGCATCTCCCGCATCTCCTGGTCGAAGGCACGCACGGCGGTCCTTTGCGCGAAAGGGGCCGACTGCCGACCGGCCCGCTGTGAATCAGGCGAACAGTCCTTTGCGGACATCACGAGAATAATCCTCTTCTTGCGAATCCGCAGGTTTTTGAATGACCTGTTTTGTTTTGCCTGATAGAAGGCCCGAATCAGCATTTTCCTCCCAAAATCCATTGAGGAGGAATGTGCACAGGAGTCCAGGAAACAGCAGTGATCGACCGGAAGAATCCGGTCGATCACTTTTTCTGTCCTGTGGGTCTTTCAGGCCCTACGCCCCGGACCGGGCAGCCGCGGCGTCAGAGCCAGGCGACCTCGGAGGTCTCCAGGTCGTAGCGGGCGGGGACGATGTCCAGCCGGCCGGCGTCGACCAGGTCGCGGAGGTCGTCGTCCTCGCGGAGCTGATCGGTGATGTACTCGGCGTTGGCGCGGATGCAGTCGTCCACGAAGTCGTCCCCGTCGTCCGGCGTGGCCTCGACGACCGGCAGGATCTGCTCCACCAGGTAGCCGATGTGGCCGTGCGGGACCTCCCCGGTGCGGTGCGCGTCCACGGCCGCCGTGACCGCGCCGCACGAGGCGTGCCCGAGGACGACGACGAGCGGGACCTCCAGGTGTTCGGCGGCGTAGCTGACGCTGCCGAGGACCGACGAGTCCAGCACCTGGCCGGCGGACCGGATGGTGAAGAGGTCGCCGAGTCCCCGGTCGAAGACCAGCTCGGGCGAGACGCGTGAGTCGGCACAGCCGAGGACGACGGCGAACGGGTCCTGCCCGAGCGCCATCTCGGCTCTGCGGGCGGCCCCCTCGTTGGGGTGGCGGGAGGCGATGCGCCGCCAGCGGCGATTGCCCTCCTTGAGGAGGCGCAGGGCGGAGGCCGCGTCCCGGGGGCGGGGCGAGGGCGAGGGCATGGGGACCGCCCAGGCGGAGGCGGGAGCTGCGGTGGCGACCGCGGCTCCGACTCCGCCGAGGAGGGATGCGCGCAGGGCGCCGCGACGGGTGATGGCCATGGGGGTTTCCCTTCTCGACTAGCGACAGAAAGGACTATTGCCGCTAAACGAGGACCAAATTACTCTTGTGCCGCGAATACCTCCAAGGGTCTTAACGCATCCCTAGCGCCACACAAGATCACCCAGTGCGCGGAAAACGCATATCTCCCTTCCTGAACATGAAGAATTCCGCCCGGAATTCTCCGGACGGCCACTCCCTCCACCTGCTCCATGTTCCTCACCTGTGGATTCACCGGCCCCGGGCTCTCGGGGCCGGAACCCCCTCACCGCCCCGACCGCTCCTGGACGCGTCGTCCAGCCACTCCACCCGGGAGCGCCTGAGGTCGTAGCGGGCGGGCTCGACCTTCATGGTTCCGGCCTCCACCGCCTCGCGCAGCCCCGGCTCCTCCCGGATCTGCTCGGCGACGGAACGCGCGTTGGCCCGCACGCAGGCGTCCAGGAAGGCCTTCTCGGTCTCCTGCTCCGGCACCGTCTCCACGACGTCCAGGACCTGCCCCACGAGGTAGCCCACGTGTCCCGGGGGCAGCACCCCGGTGCGGTGGGCCCTGATGGCCGCCTTCACCGCTCCGCACGAGTCGTGGCCGAGCACGACCAGGAGCACCGTGTCGAACTCGTCCACCCCGTAGACGAGCGTGCCGAGCACCGACGAGTCCAGGACCTGGCCCGCCGACCGGGTCGTGAACATGTCGCCGAGCCCCTGGTCGAAGACCAGCTCGGGGGGCACACGGGAGTCGGCGCACGACAGGACGGACACCCGGGGCTCCTGATGTTCGAGCAGTTCGCGTCTGCGGCCGGAGCCCTGGCGCGGATGGGCGGAGGCGAAACTGCGCCACCGGGCGTTGCCCCGGTCGAGCCGCTGCCGCCTGCGGTCCGCCTCGTGCCCCTGGGTTATCGTCGCCCTCCGTGGGGCGGCGTTCTGGACGATCGCCATACTGCCTCGCTCAGGGTCGGGTGGGCGCGGGCGGTGCGACGCCCGCACCCCTGACGATGAGGCCGAAGCTACGCCTGGTCACAGCGTTGGACAATCCCGTCGGGGCAATCCTTGGGCCAAACGTGTTTTCCGGCGGCGGGGGCGCTCCCGCGGGGACGGCGGCGCCGGGTCCTCGGACGCCCCGCCCCGTTCGCCGTGGCCCGACGCCGACGGGGGCACGCGGGCGCGCACAGGCGCACGCTCCCGCGCGCACGAGCGCGCCGGGAGGCGGCCCTCCGGCTCAGGCGTGGCGGCGCGACTGCACGAGGTCGAACCGCCCGGCGACGAAGCGCGGGTCGGTCAGGGACGCCGTGGCCGCCGGGTTGGCGCCCGTGCCGTGGTAGTCGCTGAAGGCGGCGGACTGGTTGACGAACACGCCCCGGGTGAGGTTCTCCGAGAGGTTCACCCCGGCGTCCAGGGCGGCGTCCTCGGCCCGTGCCAGCACGTCCTCGCTGGTGGAGTACACGGACGCGGTGATGGCTCCGCTCTCGGTGATGGTCTCGCGCAGCAGGCGCAGGGACTCGTCGGTGTCCCGCGCGGTGATGACGAACGAGATCGGGCCGAAGTGCTCCCTCCCGTAGACGTCGCGCCGGTCGGCTGTCAGCCGCACGATGGCGGGCGTGCGCACGGCGGCGTCGGGGAACTCGGGGTGCGCGGGAGCGGTCGGCGCCAGGACCGTCTCACCCAGCTCCGCGACCGCGTCCACCCGGGCGAGGACGCCGTCGCCGACCACGGCGCCGAGCACGCCCGCCAGACGGGCGGGGTCCCCGACCAGGTCGGCCACGGCCGCGCCCAGGTCGGCGGCGAACTCGTCGGGGCCCTTGCGCCCCTCGTCGGTCTCGATCCCTCCGGAGGGAACGAACAGGTTCTGGGGGCTGGTGCACATCTGGCCGCTGTAGAGCGACAGGGAGTGCGCCAGGTTGGCCAGCATGGGCCGGTACGCGGCGGTGGAGTCGACGACGACCGTGTTGACGCCCGCCTTCTCGGTGCTGACGAACGCCTGGCGGGCGTTGGCCTCCAGCCAGTCCCCGAACGCGGTCGATCCGGTGAAGTCGACGATCCGCACCTCGGGGCGCAGGGCCAGGTCGGCGGCGACGCGGTCGTCGGGGTCCTCGGCGGCCAACAGGACGACGTCCGGGTCGAGTCCCGCCTCGGTGAGCACGTCCCGCGCGACGGCCACGGTGAGGGCCAGCGGGAGGACCGCGCCCGGGTGCGGCTTGACGATCGTGGTGTTGCCGGTGACCAGGTTGGCGAAGAGGGCGGGGTAGGAGTTCCAGGTGGGGAAGGTGTTGCAGCCGATGACCAGACCGACACCGCGGCCCCGCGCGGTGTACCGCTTGGCCATCACCAGACCGCCGCCCCTGCGCTGGGGCTTCTCCCACCGGGACTCGCCCGCGTAGCGGCCGATCATGTCGTACGCGCAGGCCACCGCCTCCAGTCCGCGGTCCTGCGCGTGGGGGCCTCCCGCCTGGAAGGCCATCACGAAGGACTGGCCGGTGGTGTGCTGGACCGCGTGCGCCATCTCGAAGCTGCGCCGGTTGAGCCGGTCGAGGATCTCCACGGCCACGGCGGCGCGGTCGTCCGGGCTCGTGCGCCGCCAGGACGCCAGGGCACGGGTGGAGGCGGCGACGAGGGCGTCGGCGTCCGCGCGCGGGTAGGTGACGCCGAGGACGGGCCCGTAGGGCGAGCGCTCGGTGGCCACCCGGCCCCGGTCCCCGGGGCCGTCGAGCGGGAAGTCGGCGCCAAGGCGTGCCTCGAAGGCCGCCTGCCCGACAGGGGCGGCGTCCTCCCCGTAGACGGAGCGGCTGGGGGACTCGGGGTAGGCGGTGTGGTGGCCGCGTACGCGTACCGCCTCGACCGCCGCGTCGAGCGTCGGGCGGTGCCGTTCCATCAGGGTCGCGGGGTCCGTGGACACGTCGTCGCCTCTCCTCGGTCGCGGGCCGCCTCGCGTGCGGTCGGCGGTCCGCCTATCATCTGTTACTAACCGACCGTTCGTTAAGTTACCAAATCCTCGTGCGGATCCGGGGACACGGATGGCGCCGCGGGCCGCCGTCCGCGCACCCCGGTGCTCGTCACCAGGTAGATTCGACAACCGTGTCCCGAACTTCCCCTCCCGAATCAGCGTCCTCCCGCCGCGGGGCGGGACGGCGGCGCTCCGGCCGCCCCGGCCATGACGCCGACTCCGTCCTGCGCGTGGCCGCGCGCGTGTTCAACGAGCGCGGATACGACGGCACGAGCATGGAGGACCTCGCCCGCGCTCTGGGCGTCACCAAGTCGGCGATCTACCACCACGTCACCGGCAAGACCGAGCTGCTGCGCCTCTCCCTGGACCTGGCGATGGACGCCCTGTTCGCGGTCACCCGCGAGGAGGCGTCCACGACCGGGCCGGCCATCGACCGGCTCGACCACGTGCTGCGCGGCAGCGTCCGCGTCCTGGTGGAGGAGCTGCCCCACGTGACCCTGCTGCTGCGCGTGCGCGGCAACACGGAGGTGGAGAAGCGTGCGCTGGAGCGGCGCCGCGAGTTCGACCACCTCGTCGCCGACCTGGTGCGCGAGGGGATCGTCGACGGCGACATCCGCAGCGACGTCGATCCGGCGGTCGCGGCCCGCCTGCTGTTCGGCATGGTGAACTCGCTCGTGGAGTGGTACAAGCCGGACCGGGGGCTGGCCTCCGAGGAGGTCGCGGACACCCTCGCCCGGATCGCCTTCGGCGGACTGCGCGCGTAGCCCGCCCGCACCGAGGTGCGGCGGCGGGGCCGCGCACCCGGGGGCGGTGCGCGCCTGCCGCGCACCCTCCGGGGCGCCCGCAGGTGACGGACGGACGGGGCCTCCAGGGCTCCCAACCCCTCCGGGTGTGTGTTTCGCGCCACAGAGGCGGCGGCTACCCTCCGCCATACAGCCCAGGGACCAAGGTCCCTTGCGCCGCGACAGCCTCCCGTGCAGCCCGGACGCGCCCCGGCTCCGCCCCCGGACGGGGCGGGCCTCCCTAGGATTGGCCTGAACAGGACTCCTTCCCCCACGTCCCCTGGAGCCAGCGGCCATGATCGAGCACTTCACCCACGGGCCGCTGACTCCTGCGGTCGCCTACGCCGTGTCGGTCATCGGCTCCTTCGTCGGGCTCATGTTCGCCGCCCGCGCCCGGAACTCCCGCGGGGCGGCCCGGGGGACGTGGCTCACGTTCAGCGCGCTCTGCCTCGGCGGCACCGCCGTGTGGTCGATGCACTTCATCGCCATGCTCGGCTTCCACGTCCCCGGGCTGTCGATCCGCTACGACGCGACGCTCACCATCGCCAGCGGACTGCTCGCCGTGGTGGCCATGGGACTCGCCCAGTACCTGACGGTCATCCACCGCGGAACGGGATGGCTCCTGGCGGGCGGCGCCATCGCGGGCGCGGGGATCGTCGCCATGCACTACATGGGCATGGCGTCCATCAACATGCACGGCCACCTCGGACACGATCCGCTGTTCGTGGGTCTGGCCGTGGTCGTCGCCCTGGTCGCCGCGACCGTGGCCCTCTGGTTCACCCAGAGGCTCAAGGGCGTTCCGTCGATCCTGCTCGCCTCCCTGGTGATGGGCGTGGCGGTCTCCTCCATGCACTACACCGGCATGTTCGGCATGCACGTCACCGTGAACGAGTCCGCCGGCGCGGCATCGGTCCCGGGTTCGACCGCCCCGGAGCTGCTGCTGCCGCTGGTCGTCGGCCTGTTCGTCTTCCTCCTGGTGTGCAGCCTCCTGCTGATGCTCGGCGTCGACGACTCCGCTCCCCGGCGCGGGTCGCAGGCCGACCGCCGGGACGGCGAGCCCGTGCCCGACACCGCGTCCCCGGCCGAGGGGACGGGTCGCTACAACGCGCGCCACAGCACCGGCAGCGCGTGGGACCGCCCGGCCTGAGGCCGCGGGCCGTCACCGGTCCGCCACAGTGCGATGCGGTGCGATAAATGGCCACATCAGGCCACTCGGGTTTCCCGAAACCTCTGGTGTCCCACCCCAGGTCATCCCTACTATCCATAACCCAGTCGATTGTGACTTAGGTCATGGAAAGTAGCGATTTGTGGCCGATTTCCCCACCCAGGACTGGATCACCCCCGCCATCGCCTTCACGGTGTCGACCATCGGTTCGCTCCTCGGGCTGGCTTTCGCCGCCCGTGCGCGCCGGTCGAAGACCTTCACGCGGTGGCAGTGGCTGGCCCTGGCATCCCTCTCCCTCGGCGGCATGGCCCTGTGGTCCATGCACTTCATCGCCATGATGGGGTTCTCCCCCGTCGGCACCTCGATCCGCTACGACGCCGTACTCACCGGGGTCAGCGGGGCCACCGCGGTCGTGGTAATGGGCGCCGCCCTCACCATCACGATCGTCCGGCAGCGGACGTCCACCCTGCTCCTGGGCGGCCTCATCGCCGGAGCCGGCATCATCGCCATGCACTACACCGGCCTGGCAGCGATGAACGTCCACGGCGAACTCCACCACGACCCCGTCTACGTCGCCCTCGCCTGCGGTATCGCACTGGTCGCGGCCACCTGCGCCCTGTGGTGCGCCTCCCGGCTGCGCGGGTTCACCGCCCTCCTGCTCGCCTCCCCGGTGATGGGCTTCGCGGTGACCTCCATGCACTACACCGGCATGCTGGGCATCCACATCGAGCCCCCGCGACTGAACCGCTACGGCCCCCCGCCCGGGTCCAGCGCCACCGACCTCCTGCTGCCCACCATCGTGGTCCTGTTCGTCTTCCTGCTGGTCTGCAGCCTCTTCCTCCTCCTCGGAGTGGACGAGGAGCGCCCCGACTACACCAGGCGCCCGGTCCACGCGACCCCGGCGCCACCCGACAGCGAGCGCGTGCCCGAGGCCGGATACCGGCCCCGGCACGGAGGAGCCCCCTCGGGTCAGGCGCCCGCCCGGCCCACAGGGCCCCCGGGCGACGACGTGTGGACCAGGCGCCGCTGATCCACCGCCCGACCGGGGGCCGCGCACCACCCGCCCCCGGAAAAACCACTGGAAGCCGCGGGCCCGCCGGTCCTAGACTCGGCGGGCCCGTGCGCGTCGTGGACAGGACGACGGCCGACGACGGAAGGAAGAGCCATGACTGCCTTTGCGAGTACCCCCGCTCCCTCCCCCTCCTTCCTGATCGTCCGCGAGCCCTGAGGGTCCCACCCTCCAGACGGCTCGCCTCCCAGAGAGACCGTCGTGAACACACCCGATACGGACACGCCCACCCTCCACCCGCTGACCGGGCTCGGATGGAACCCGCGTGTCGCACGCGCCTTCGACGCCGTCGCCGGCGCCGGCGAGCACCCGTTGCTCCCCGCCCGCGTGGCCTCCTCACGCCGTGGAGGCGCGCTGGTCCGCCTCCCCGGCGAGACCCCCGCCGACTACGCCCCGGCCCTGACCAGGGCCGCGCAGGCGGACCCCTCCTGCGCCCCGTGCGCGGGCGACTGGGTCGCCGTCCGGCGCTCCGGGGACACCTGGCTCGTGGAGGCGGTCCTCGAACGCTCCAGCAGCCTCGTCCGCCAGGGCGTCGCCAAGGACTCCCACGACCAGGTGCTGGCCGCCAACGTCGACGCGGTCCTGATCTGTGAGGCCGCCGACCAGGGCCCCAACGTGGGACGTCTGGAGCGGTTCCTCAGCCTGGTCTGGGCGAGCGGCGCGACCCCGGTCGTGGCCGTCACCAAGACGGAGCTGGCCGGGGACGGCCTCCCCGGAGTCCTCGAACTCGTGCGGGCGGCGACCACCGGCGCCGACGTGTACGCCGTCAGCGCCCACACCGGCGACGGGCTGGAGGAGCTGTCGGCACGGTTCCTGCCCGGCTCCTCGTGGGTGCTGCTGGGCACCTCCGGGGCAGGCAAGTCCAGCCTGGTCAACGCCATCGCCGGGCGTCCGCTCATGGCCACCGGGGAGGTCCGCCAGGACAAGCGGGGGCGGCACACCACCACCCACCGCCAACTCCTGGAGCTGCCCGGGGGCGCCCTGGTCCTGGACATCCCCGGAGTGCGGCGCATCGACGTGCCGGGCGACCCGGGCGGCGTCGACCAGACCTTCGCCGACGTCCGCGAACTCGCCGGGAAGTGCCGCTTCCGGGACTGCGCGCACGAGTCCGAGCCCGGATGCGCGATCCTGGCCGCCGTCGACGAGGGTGAGCTGGACGCCCGGCGGCTGGCCCGCTGGAACCGGCTCCGGCGCGAGGCCGAGTGGAACCGTTCCCGCGGCGACCAGCGCGTGCGCGCGGAGCGCAAGCAGCGTTGGAAGGCAGCCGACCAGGAGGCCCGCGCCAACGCCTGGCGCAAGCGCGGCGGCTGACCCGGCCCTGTGCCCGCCCCGGACGTGACGAGGCCCCTCCCCGGTCGGGGAGGGGCCTCGTTCCGTCCGTCCCGGCCCGGGGCGGGAGCGGTCCGGGAGTCCTGCGCGGTGCGCGCCCGGTTCCCGGGCGGGCCCGTCAGAACCCGAAGGCGCGGCGGGCGTTGCCCGCGACGATCCCGGCGAGCTCGTCCTCGTCCATGCCCTTGACCCCGGCCAGCAGGCGCAGCGTGTGCGGGATGAGGTACGGGGCGTTGGGGCGGCCCCGGTACGGCTTGGGGGTGAGGAACGGCGCGTCGGTCTCGACCAGCATCAGCTCCGGCGGCGCCGCCTCGGCCGCCGCGCGCAGCGACTCGGCGCTGGCGAACGTGACGTTGCCCGCGAAGCTCATGAAGTACCCGTGCTCGGCGCAGACCCGGGCCATGTCGGCGTCGCCGGAGAAGCAGTGGAAGACGACCCTCTCCGGTGCGCCCTCGTCGGCCAGGATCCGGAACACGTCGTCGTGCGCGTCGCGGTCGTGGATCATCACGGCCTTGCCGTGGGCCTTGGCGATGGCGATGTGGCGGCGGAACGACTCCTCCTGCGCCTGCGCCCCCTCGGGCCCGGTGCGGAAGGTGTCCATGCCGGTCTCGCCGACCGCCACCACGTGCGGCAGGGCCGCCAGCTCGTCGATGCCGGCCAGCGCCTCGTCCAGCCCGGCGCGGCCCGCCGCCTCCCGGGCCTTGCCCGCCCAGTCGGTGTCGTCCGCCTCCACGCCGGCCGCGCCGTCCCCGTGCACGATGCGCGGCGCCTCGTTGGGGTGCAGGGCCACGGCGGCCCAGACCTTGCCCGGATGCGCGGCGGCGACCTCGGCCGCCCACCGCGACGACGGCAGGTCCACGCCCACCTGGACGAGCGGGGTCACCCCGACGCTCTCGGCGGCCGCGATGACCTCCTCGACACCGGGTGTCTGCATGTCCATGTGGGTGTGGCTGTCGGCCACCGGGACACGCAGGGGCTCCGGTGCCGGCGGAGGGGTCTGGTCGTTGCGCTCCCTGACCGCTTTCCCGCTGCGCTTGCCCATGGTGTTCACGTTCCTTCGCGAAGGCGCGCCGACGGGCGTGGCCCGTCGGCGCGGTCGTCCTGCTTCCCGGCTCGCCCGGGACTACTCTGTGGGGCCCTCCAGGCGGGCCAGCTCCTCGTCCACGACGGACGGGTCGAGCTTGGTGAACAGCGGCTCCGGGCGTCCCAGCGGCGTGCCCGGCACGATCGGCGTCGACTCCCAGCGCGCGGCGTCCCCGGCGTAGTCACCGGTGATGACCAGGTAGTCGACGGTCTCCTCCGAGCCGCCGACGGTGTCGTGCCCGGTGTCGAGGCGGGGCATGCCCGTCCAGGTACCTGTGCCGCCGAGCATCGCGTGCACCTTGTTCGCCGAGTCGGGCAGGTACGGCGTCAGGAGGGTGTTGGCGTCGTGGACCAGCTGGAGCGCCACGTGCAGGACGGTGGCCATCCGCTCCGGGTCGGTCTTCTTGAGCGCCCACGGGGCCTGGTCGGAGATGTACTTGTTGGCCTCGGCGACGGTCCGCATGGCCTCCTGGAGGCCCGCCTTGAACTGGGACCGCTCCAGCCGCTCGCCCACCCGCGCGAACGCGCCCCGCGACGCCTCCAGCACGGCCCTGTCCTCGTCGGTGAGCTCACCGGCGGCGGGGATCTCGCCCAGGTTCTTGGCCGCCATGGAGACGGAGCGGTTGACCAGGTTGCCCCAGGCCGCGACCAGCTCGTCGTTGTTGCGGCGCACGAACTCGGCCCAGGTGAAGTCGGTGTCCTGGGTCTCGGGCCCGGCGGCCATGATGTAGTACCGCAGCGCGTCGGCCGAGTAGCGCTCCAGGAAGTCGCGCACGTAGATGACGACGCGGCGCGAGGAGGAGAACTTGCGCCCCTCCATGGTGAGGAACTCGCTGGAGACCACCTCGGTGGGGACGTTGAGCCGTCCGAGCGGCCCCGTGTCGCCGCCCCGGTCGCCCTCGCCCGCGGCTCCCAGCAGGATCGCGGGCCAGATCACCGAGTGGAAGACGATGTTGTCCTTGCCCATGAAGTAGTAGGACCGGGCCTCGTCGCTCTGCCACCAGCGCTTCCACGCGTCGGGCTCGCCGATCCGCTTCGCCCACTCGATGGACGAGGACAGGTAGCCGATCACCGCGTCGAACCACACGTACAGGCGCTTGTTGGCGTTGTCGCTCCAGCCGTCCAGCGGGATCGGCACGCCCCAGTCGAGGTCGCGGGTGACCGCGCGCGGCTGGAGGTCGTCCACCAGGTTCAGGGAGAACTTGAGGACGTTGGGCCGCCACTCCCCCTCCTTGCCCGTGAGCCACGTGGAGAGGACCTCGGCGAACGCGGGCAGGTCGAGCATGAAGTGCTCGCTGTCCACGAACTCGGGGGTCTCGCCGTTGATCCGCGAACGGGGGGAGATGAGGTCGATCGGGTCGAGCTGGTTGCCGCAGTTGTCGCACTGGTCGCCGCGCGCGCCGTCGTACCCGCAGATCGGGCAGACGCCCTCGATGTAGCGGTCGGGCAGCGTACGGCCGGTGGACGGGGACACCGCGCCCTGGGTGGTGCGGGTGAAGACGTACCCGTTGTCGTACAGCGTGGTGAACAGCTGCTGGGCGACCGCGTAGTGGTTGCCGGTGGTGGTGCGGGTGAAGAGGTCGTAGGACAGGCCGAGGGCGACGAGGTCCTCGGAGATGATCCGGTTGTAGCGGTCGGCCAGCTCGCGCGGGGTGACGCCCTCCTGGTCTGCCTGCACCTGGACCGGGGTGCCGTGCTCGTCCGTGCCGCTGACCATCAGCACGTGGTTGCCCGACATTCGCTGGAAGCGGGAGAAGACGTCGGAGGGAACTCCGAAGCCGGACACGTGACCGATGTGGCGCGGTCCGTTGGCGTAGGGCCAGGCGACCGCGGTCAGGATGTGGCGATTCGACGACATGCCCCAAGCCTAAAGCCGCCGAGGGCCTGCCCCGCACCTCATTTCCCCCGCTCGGGCGCGTCCGTCCCCCGTGCCGGCGCCGGCGGGCGCGACGGTCCCGCCACTCGCGGCCGGGCACGATTCCCCGGGGGAGACACGTACCCGTATGCTCTGCTGGACGAGCCGCGTGCCGCCGGGGCGCGCGGTGACGGATACACCCTCTTCCCGGTCCTTCACCTGAGGCGGTGGTCACCACGGATACCCGTGCCCTACCCCGCCCTGCCCGGCACACCACCGCGCTCCTCACGAGCATGGTGCTGCTGGTCATCCTGTCGTTCCCCGTCGCCTCCGGGCTGGGAGGCGAACCCGCCTCCGCGCCCCTGCCGTCGCACGGTCTGGCCAGCGCCCCCGAGGACGCCCGGGGCAGCGCGGCCGCGCAGGAGTCGGTGACCCCGCGCGAACGCGCGAACCTGGTCGAGAACCCCATGGTCACGGTCGGCCCCCCTGCCACCACCTGCGATCAGCGCTCCCTGCTGCGCGACCTTCCCGACACGGTCCCCGGTCGCGCCCTGCGCCTGGCCGTGTGGGACCAGCCCTGGTGGCCGCTGCCGCCCCCGGCCTGCGACCCCGTTCCCGAACAGGTCACCACCGGGGAGCTTCCGCCGACGCGGGGTCCGCCTCTCGCAGCGAACACCGCCATCTGACCGTCCCCGGCCGCACCCCCCGCCCGGTTTCCTCCGGGCATGCGTTCGGCTACCCGTCTTCGCAGTGAGAGGTACCTACCCCTTGTCCAGTCAAACGGGAGCGGGAGCGCGCTGGACACGCGCGCTCATCTCCCTCCTTGTCATCCTCGTCGCGTTCGGCGCGGCGTGGTTCATCCCACCGCGCCTGGGGCTCGACCTCAGCGGCGGCACGCAGATCGTCCTGGAGACCCAGGACGGCGCCGACGGCACGGCCGCGAACTCCGAGAACACCGACCAGGTCGTCGAGGTGCTGCGCCAGCGCATCGACCGCCTCGGCGTCGCCGAGGCGACCATGTCCCGTTCCGGTGAGAACCGGATCATCGTCGAGCTCCCCGGCGTGCAGGACCCGGCCGAGGCCGCACAGATCGTCGGGCGCACCGCCCAGCTGTCCTTCCACCCGGTGCTGGGCGTCGGCGAACAGGGCGGCCAGGGCGTGCAGGCCCCTCCGGCCGGCGACTTCGCGAACGCGCCGGACGCCCCGGCCGACGAGGCCCGCGCCCCGTCCGACGCCGAGGGCGCCCCCGAGGAGGGCGCCGAGGGCGGCGGTGAGGAGCTGACCCCCGAGCAGCTGGAAGAGCTCATGGGCGGCATGGGCGGCGACCCCACCGGCGGCCAGCAGCCCCCGGCGGGCCCCAGCGCTGAGAACCCGGACGACGTCGCGATGACGCTGCCGGACGCCGACGGCACCTACCTCCAGCTCGGTGACACCGCCATCCGCGGTGACCGGGTGTCCAGCGCCGACGCCGCGCTCGACAGCGTCAACCGCACCCAGTGGACGGTCAACGTCAACTTCCGCGGTGAGGGTCGCGACCAGTGGGCCCAGCTGACCGGCGCCGCCGCCTGCTACGAGCAGGGCGACCCGCGGCGGCGCGTGGCGATCGTGCTGGACGACCAGATCATCTCCGCCCCGGAGGTGAACCCGGAGATCGGCTGCGAGGTCGGTATGCCGGGCGGTTCCACCAGCATCACCAGTCCCACCTTCACCAGTGAGACCGCCGACGAGCTGGCCGTGCTGATCGAGGGCGGCTCCCTGCCGCTGCCGGTCACCGAGGTCCAGCGCCAGACGGTCGGCCCGACCCTGGGCGCCGCCGCCATCGAGGCCAGCGCCATCGCCGCCCTCCTGGGCATCGCGTTCACGGCGCTGTACATCACCCTGGTCTACCGGCTGGTCGGCTTCCTCGCCTCGGTCGCGCTGGCGTTCTACACGCTCATCGCGTACGGGGCGCTGGTCGCCCTGGGGGCAACGCTCACCCTGCCGGGTCTGGCCGGTTTCGTGCTGGCGATCGGTATGGCCATCGACGCCAACGTGCTCATCTTCGAGCGCGCGCGCGAGGAGTACCAGCGCCAGCAGAGGGTGTACGAGTCCAACAAGTCCGCGGGCATGCGGGACGCCACGGAGGACGAGGCCTCCAAGGCCGAGGCCGGCGCGCTCGCGCGCCGTCGCCGCCGGGCGATCCCGCCGAACCTGGAGAAGGCGTTCGTCGAGGGCTCCCGCAAGGCGTGGAGCGCCGTCCTGGACACCAACGTCACGACGCTCATCGCGGCGGCGCTGCTCTTCTTCTTCGCCTCCGGCACCGTCCAGGGCTTCGGTGTGACCCTGAGCATCGGCACCATCGTCTCGATGTTCTCCGCGCTGATCATCGCGCGCGTGTTCGTCGAGTGGGCGGTCCGCAGGGCGGTCATCCGCAAGCACCCGGCCGTCAGCGGCCTGGACAAGATCGGCCCGATCCGTACCTGGCTGGTCGAGAAGAACCCCGACCTGATGCGGCACCGGGGCAAGGGGCTCGTCGTGGCCGCGCTGATCGTGCTGGCCGCGATCGCCGCACCGCTGGTCCGCGACACCAACCTCGGTGTCGAGTTCACCGGCGGCCGTGTGATGGAGTACCAGGTCACCGGCGACCCGATCTCGGTGGACGAGGCACGCGACATCATCTCGGGCCTGAACTTCCCGGGGTCGGACACCGCCGTCGTGCAGGAGTCCGGTGACAGCGACATCGCGGTGCGCACCGGTGACATCTCCGACCCGGAGGCGGCGAGCGTCACCGACGCCCTCTCCGAGGCGACCGGCGGCGTGGAGATGGTCAGCGACGAGCTGATCGGCCCGAGCATGGGCGACGAGCTGCGCAACCGGGCGCTGATCGCCCTCGGCGCCGCGCTGGCGCTCCAGATGATCTACCTTGCCTGGCGTTTCCGCTGGTCGTTCGGTGTCTCCACGATGCTGTCGCTGGCGTTCAACATGCTGCTGGTGGTCGGCCTGTTCATCTGGCTCGGCAAGCCGATCGACGGCGTCTTCCTGGCGTCGATCCTGAGTGTCATCGGCTTCACCGTCAACGACACGGTGGTGGTGTTCGACCGGGTGCGCGACGAGTGGGCGAGGGACGAGAAGTCCTCGTTCAAGGAGATCGCCAACCGGGCGGTCCTCAACACCCTGCCGCGTACGGTCAACACCACGGTCGGCGCGTGGATCATCCTGGGCTTCCTCGTCTTCCTCGGCGGGTCGTCGCTCCAGGACTTCTCGATCGCGATGCTGGTCGGTCTGACCACGGGTGTGGTCTCCACGGTGTTCGTCGCCGTTCCGCTGGCCGTCTGGTTGCAGAAGTGGGACCGCACGCCGCCGCCCCACGTGATCAAGGACCGCAAGGCCAAGCAGAAGGTGGCCGCCAAGGCCGCCCGCGACGCCGACGACGGCGCCGTGGTCTAGTGTCCTGAGTCGTTCATTCGCCGGCAGTACGCTGCGAGGGATTCGAGGATCTCCTCGGCCGTCTTATGCCACACGAACGGCCGGGGGTCCCGGCACGAAGGGTGAGGGCCCCGGGAACGTGTTCCGACACGTTCCCGGGGCCCTCGTCGCGTCCCGCCCCCGCACCGCCCCAGGCCGCCGGGGGCGTCCGGTCAGCCCGCGGCGACGGGGACCTGGGGGCCCTCGGAGGCCTGCACCAGGACGAAGCCCTGGCCCTCGAACGACAGCTGGATCGCCTCTCCGCTGCCCCGGCCGATCAGCGCGCTCGCCTTCGCCGTGCGGCGCACCCCCGTGCGCAGCGAGCTGGACCAGGCCACGGCGGAGTCGGTGTCGACGAAGGTGGGCTGGTCGACGTTGATCAGGACGGGAGCCCCGTGGCAGGCCACGGCGACCCGGCCCTGGCCGCTGAAGACCGTGTTGAACAGACCCCCGGCGGCCATCCCGGCACCCTCGACCCGGCGGATGTCCCAGCCCAGGCCCGCCTCGAAGGCCAGCACGTTCTCACCGTTCACGGTGAGGTGCTCGTTCTCCAGGTCGATCAGGTGGATGTCCCAGGCGTCGCGGGCGAGGAACACGTCGCCCCGGCCGGACACCTTCATCAGCGGCATGCCCTCGCCCGTGAAGGCCTTCTTGAAGAACTTGCCCACGCTCCCCGCACCCTCGTAGGAGAAGTCGACCTGCCCCTGGTAGGCGACCATGGCGCCCTGGCGCGCGTAGAACTCACCGTCGAGGCCCACGCGGAGCATCTTGTGGTTCTGGAGGTGCATGCCCGGCTGGTTGTTCTCCTGGGCCTGCTGGAAGAGCTGACTTCTCATGAAGGGTCCTCATCGATGGTCGGGGAGTTGTCGCTGATGAGACGCGCACGACGGAGAAAGGTTCCGGATCCGCCCCTTGTTCTCCCGGGTGTCGCCCTCCCTTTCCCCGCGTCACCCCCGGCCCGGCCGGAGGCGCCGGCGTTCGGGGCGGGCCGGTGGGCGCGCGGGAACGGGTGCAGGCGGGGCAGGTGCGGCCCCCGTCGACGGGGCGGGCCGGTGGGCGCGGGGGACGGGGTCATTCGGCGGCGGCGATCCCGTGCACGAGGTCGTAGACCCGCCGCTTGGGCACACCGGTCTCCTTGGCCACGCGGGTGATCGCCTCCTTGCGGCGCACGCCCTCCTCCTCCAGCGCGGCGACCGCGTCGACCAGCTCCGCGTCCGTGGTGTCCTCCGCACGCCTGCGGGCGCCCTCCACCACGACGGAGACCTCGCCGCGCACCCCCTCGGCGGCCCAGGCCGCCAGCTCCCCGAGCCCGCCCCTGCGCACCTCCTCGTAGGTCTTGGTCAGCTCGCGGCAGACGGCGGCCCGCCTGTCGGCGCCGAACGCGCCCGCCATCGCCTCCAGCGTCGCGGCGACGCGGTGCGGGCTCTCGAAGAACACCATGGTGCGGCGCTCCGCCGCCAGGTCCGCCAGGTACCCCGCAAGTCCCTTGCGGGGCGGGAAGCCCTCGAAGCAGAAGCGGTCGGTCGGCAGCCCGGACACGACGAGCGCGGTGGTGACCGCGGAGGGCCCCGGGATGGCGGTGACCGGAATGTCCTCCTCCGCGCAGGCCGCGGCGAGCCGATACCCGGGATCGGAGACCCCCGGCATCCCCGCGTCGGTCACGACGATGACGTCGCGCCCCTCCCGCAGGTCGGTCAGCAGTTCGTCGGTGCGCCGCCCCTCGTTGGCGTCGTAGTACGACACGACGCGGGCGCCCTCGACCCCTCCCAGGCGCACGTCCGCGCGGGAGGCGAACTGGCGTAGCCTGCGTGTGTCCTCGGCCGCGATGACCCGCGCCTCCCCCAGGGCTCGCAGCAGCCGGGGCGGCGCGTCCTCCAGGTTCCCGATGGGCAACCCGGCGAGAGTCAGGGTCCCGACTCGCCGCGCTCCAGCTTCGCCCTCAACCACTGTGATCCCCGTCCTGTCACGCTACGGTTGGCTCTATCACGCCACCCGAAACCTGGTTTCGTGGTACGTCCGCAATGGACAACCATCTCCGACCCCAACCTACGAGCCGAGATGACCTCCACCGCACTTTCCTCCGAGGCAGAGCCCTCGACGCCGCCCTCTCCACCCCGCAAGGACCCGGTGCGCGCCCGGTTCCTGCCCTCCGACCCCTCCCCCTGGTGGTTGGCCTGGCTGGGGGCCTCCCTCGTCGCGCTGTTCGCGGGGGCCCTGAGGCTCTTCAACCTCGGCCAGCCCGAGCGGATCTACTTCGACGAGACGTACTACGCCAAGGACGCCTACGGCCTCTGGGAGTTCGGCTACGAGCACGAGACCCATGAGGAGCCGATCGAGGCCGACGACCTCCTCAACACCGGCAACCAGGACATCTTCACCGGAGGCGGCGACTTCATCGTCCACCCG
This sequence comes from Nocardiopsis codii, assembly GCF_036327455.1. Lineage (NCBI taxonomy): Bacteria > Bacillati > Actinomycetota > Actinomycetes > Streptosporangiales > Nocardiopsidaceae > Nocardiopsis > Nocardiopsis codii. The sequence continues at coordinate 201,648 of NZ_JAUZMY010000003.1, forward strand.
CCGGTCGGCAAGTGGATGATCGCCCTGGGCGACTGGCTCTGGTCCCTGTTCCCGTTCGGCGCCACGATGACCCCGGAGGGGTGGCGGTTCGCCGCGGCCCTGGCCGGAACGGTCTCCGTCCTCATCCTGGTGCGCCTGGCCACCCGTATGACGCGGTCGCTGCTGCTGGGCTGCACGGCGGGCCTGATCATGGCGCTGGACGGCCTGCACTTCACGCTGAGCCGCATCGCCATGGTGGACATCTTCCTCACGCTGTGGATCCTCGCCGGCTTCACCTGCCTGGTCATCGACCGGGACAGGACCCGGGAGCGACTGGCCCGCCTGGCGGAGGCGGGGACCGACATGGCAGCGGTGGGCTGGCTGGGGATGCGCTGGTGGCGGCTGGCGGCGGGGCTGTGCTTCGGACTGGCGATCGGCACCAAGTGGTCGGCGCTGTTCTTCGTGGCGGCGTTCGGCCTGCTCACGGTGGCGTGGGACTACGGGGCGCGGAGCAGTGTCGGCCAGGTGCGACCGTTCTGGCGGTGGCTCGGGACCGACGCCGTACCGGCGTTCCTCCAGACCGTGGTGGTGGCGGGGGTCGTCTACCTGGTCTCGTGGTCGGGGTGGCTGTTCACGCGCGGAGGCTACAACCGCGACTACGCCGACGGGATGCTCCCGGACGTGGTGCCCGGGTTCCTGCACGCCCCGGTGGAGGGCCTGTGGAGCCTGTGGGACTACCACCGCCGCATGATGGGGTTCCACACCGAGCTCACCAGCGACCACGCGTACATCTCCGCTCCGTGGGAGTGGCTCGTCATGCGCACACCGGTGATGTTCCACTACAACGGCGAGACCGTCGGCTGCGGGACCGACAGCTGCGTGACCTCGGTCGTGTCGATCGGCACACCGGTCATCTGGTGGATCAGCCTGCTCGCTCTGATCGTCATGTTCGCCTGGTGGGTGACCTTCCGCGACTGGCGCGCGGGAGCCGTACTGCTGGCCGTCGCCGCGGGGTGGCTGCCGTGGTTCGCCTACCCCGACCGCCCCATGTTCCTCTTCTACGCGCTTCCGCTGCTGCCGTTCCTCGTCCTGGCGATCGTGCTGTCGCTCGGCCTGGTGATGGGGGCCGGGGACGACAGCCCCCGTTTCGCCCCCTATCTGCGGGCGGGCGGCGGCATCGTGTACGGCGTCGTCCTGTTGTTGATCGTCGCCTACTTCGCTTACTTCTACCCCGTCCTGGCGGCCTATCCGATCGACGAGACCGTCTGGCGGGAACGCCTCTGGTTCGACGTGTGGATCTACGGCAACGGTTCCTCCTGATCGGCCGTCGGAGAACCCGCATTCCCCGAACTCCATTAGTGGGCGTGCGGGACAAATGCAACTGTTTCCCGTAGCCGAAAGAGGACACTTGGAGAGGGTGGATTCCTGCCGCAAAAGCCTCGGCAGGGCACCACCCTCCCTGGTACTGTCTGCAACTGGTTGCTGTTGTTGTTTCCATGGATGCCCGAGGCGCCTCGCGGAACTGCACGTGGGCGCTCGTCGATACGGGGATTACTCGTCGGTGAGGCGCCCGGCGACCCGGGGCCAGCAGGGTGCGGCCCCGCCGTAGTCCCCAAGGGAGAGCACATGGCTCAGGGCACCGTGAAGTGGTTCAACTCTGAGAAGGGTTTCGGGTTCATCGCCGTCGAGGGTGGTCAGCCCGACGTGTTCGTGCACTATTCGGCGATCACGGGCACCGGCTTCCGGAACCTGGAAGAGGACCAGAAGGTCGAGTTCGACATCATCCAGGGCCCGAAGGGCCCGCAGGCGGCGGACGTTCGAGCGATCTAGACCGCCGCACGTGCGTTTCCCCAGCCCTCCGCTCTGCGAGCGGGGGGCTGGTCCGCGTTCCGACTCCCAGGTGTGACCAGGGCAGGGTTACCGAACCCCGCTGATACCGGTTAACCTGCTTGGGGCCGATAGGTACACCGAGGGACGAGGGTCACCATGTTCAACATCAGCGGGGTGGAGTTCGTCATCCTCCTCCTTCTCGCGCTGCTGATCTTCGGGCCCGACCAACTGCCGAAGGCCGCCCAGCAGGTCGGGCGGGTCCTGAGACAGCTCCGGACCATGGCCAACTCCGCCTCCAACGACATCAAGGAGGGGCTGGGCCCGGAGTTCAAGGACTTCGACGTCCAGGACCTCAACCCGAAGCGCTTCGTGCAGAAGCACTTCTGGGAGGAAGAGGAGCAGGAGAAGAAGCCCGCGGCGCGCCTCAACGGCAAGCGCCCGCCCTTCGACGACGAGGCCACCTGACCCCGCCCCTGCCGGCGGCGGGCCCGCTCCCCCTCCCCGTTCCCCTCACCCCACGAGCATGAGCACGAACAGCCCCAGGCCGAGCAGGATCACCGAGCCGACGATGATCGCGGGTGAGCCGAAGGCCAGGATGAGCCCCTCCACCACGAGCGCGCCTCCGACCGCGCCCGCCGTCCACGGCCAGCGCGGCGCGGGCTCCCAACCGTGGCGTCGCTCACGGACGACGGTGACCAGGAACGCGACCCCGATGAGCAGCCAGAACACCAGGTGGGCGACGGCCCGTGCCTGCGGTTCGACGTAGTCGGCCATCCCTCCGACCACCATCACGTAGGTGAGGGTGCCCGCGAGCAGCCGCCAGTGGCCGCCGCTCCTGTGCGGGGGGATCGTCCTGAGCCGGGCCGGGGTGGTGCGGCGGAAGCGCTCGGCCGCGGCCAGCGGCCCGGCCTCCTCGACGTCCTCCGCCGGCCTGACCGTGGTCTCCGGGGGCGGCTGCGGTCGGGGGCGGGGCGGGGGATCCGGCGGCTCGTATCCTCCGGCCGGAGCGGGTTCCTCCGGGTACTCGTAGCCGCCGGGGGGCTGGGGGGAGTCGGTCACGGCCGCCCCTTCACGTTTGGCGCGGCCCGGCCCCGTCCGGGCCGGGGGTCGTGTCCGGATCCCTACCCGGTGTGGTCCGCCGTCAAATCTGCCCGCCCCGGACCGTCGGTACGCGCGGCGGGCCCGGCCGGGAGCCGGGAGGACCAAGGGCCCACCCGATCGGGGATCGGACAGGCCCGGGCGTCGGGGTTCGGCAGAACCCGTTCAGCGGACTGGCTACGTCCAGGACCACCCGTTGTTACGGACGGTCAACGCGTGCGTGGTCATGGCATCTACCTTTCGTTTCGGCTTCCAGCCCATCCCATGACAACGATGTCGTGGGACGCACTGCTCACGCAAGACCTGCAGTCGAAAATTCATCGTTTTATGACGTGGGGACTACCAAAGCTCCGAACCCACCTCTCAAATAACAGACGAAGAGGAGTTTTCGCAGCTCAGACAGGCTTTCATTGTCAGTTACCGCACCCCATCAACCTCAAAACACAGCCAAAACAAGTCCTCATCCCCGCAAAATCCATTCGATTCGCACAACGGAGAGCAACAGCAACGCTCTTGAACTCCGATCGAAGTCCGACGCCATTCAGAGACGGACTTCCCCCGGATTCCGCGAGACGACTGGCGGGCACCAGGCAGGATCTCACGGACAGAGTGCCAGAAAACGGAGGTATCCACATCTTTCCGACTAGTTGCCGTCACCAGTAGTCGTGACAGTGCGTCATGGACAGGCTGACATGCGAGGCACGGGCCGTGCGGCGACCTCGCTCCGCCCGGGGTTTCGGTCGCCCTCTTAAGTGCATATTCACCCACCCCCTCCACGCGCCCCCTCTCGGACGCGGCCGACCCCGGGAGGCCCTGTGGCGGCCGCGGTTCCGTTTTCCGCTGACACGCCCGGAATCCCGGGAGGTGAGTTCGTTCGTTACAGCCCTAGTCGGACGGAAGCCCGCCTAAAGTGGAAAGACCCACCCCAAGGCGATGCGCACACCGACACCGCCGCTCCCCCGGTCGGGGACGGGGACGTGGCGTCTCCCCCTGGCTGTCGCACGCAAGGAAGGCCCGTCGTGAGTCCGCACCCCCCGAGCCCCATGCCCTTCACCCGGACGGCGCAGGACGCGCCGCCCGGTCCGCCCGACCGGTTCAGCCAGTTCGGCCAGCCCGGCCCCTCCACCAGGCCCATCCGCGTCATGGTCGTGGACGACCACGCCTTCTTCCGCCGCGGCCTCGTGTCCGTCCTGGACGAGGAGGAGGACATCAGCGTGGTCAGCGAGGCGGGCGACGGCGAGGAGGCCGTCCGGCTCGCCACCGAGATGCGGCCCGACGTGGTGCTCATGGACGTGTGGATGCCGCACTCCAACGGCATCGACGCCTGCCCCCGCATCCGCGAGGCGGTCCCGCACACCAAGTTCGTCATGCTGACCATGAGCGACGAGGAGTCCGACCTCTTCGACGCGCTCAAGGCGGGCGCCACCGGCTACCTCCTCAAGGAGATCTCGGTGACCGAGCTGCCCCGGGCCGTGCGCACCATCGCCGGCGGGCAGTCGTTCATCAACCCCGCGATGGCCACCAAGCTCATCGGGGAGTTCGCCGAGCTGGCCAAGCAGGAGAGCGCCCCGCCCAGCCGGCCGGACATCCCCCAGCTGACTCCGCGGGAGACCGAGGTCCTCAAGCTGCTGGCACGCTCCCTCAACAACCGGGAGATCGGGGAGCGGCTGTTCATCACCGAGAACACCGTGAAGAACCACGTCCGCAACATCCTGGAGAAGCTCCAGGTGCACTCGCGCACCGAGGCGGCCATCTACGCCGTCCGCGCCGAGTACGTCTCCGGATACTGACCCCTCGGCACATGGCCGCGCACGTGTCCGTGGGGGCGCCTCAGCGCCCCCACGGAGCCCGGAGCGCCCCTCGGAGCCAGCGGGCCGGAGCCCGCGCCGCGGCGGCGGCCAGTGCCCGCTAGAGCGCCGTTCCGCCGACGATGAGGCCGGCCCCAGCGGCGACGAGGCCGATCACCAGGGCGGTCGCGCCCAGCCGGATGAGGATCCGGAGCCGGTTGGGCCCGCTCGGGTCGCGGCCGATCACCGAGAGGAAGAACCCGGCGGGCATCAGGATCGCCGCCAGCAGGACCAGATCCCCCATGACGCGGCTCCAGTCGGGAACCGTGGGCTCGTCGAGGAGCAGGCGCACCACGAGCCCCAGGATCACCAGGACTCCCGCGTGTGCGTGCCCGGCCCGGAAGTACGACCGCTGGAGTTCGTTGACGGGTACCCCGCCTCCGACCACCCGCAGCAGGAAGGTGCCCCCGTAGGCGATCCCGACGACGGTCAGCAGGACCACGCCCGACGAGATCAGTTGGACCTGGTTCATGACCGCCCCTCCGAGGGGTCCGGCCTCCGGCCGAACAGGAGCCCCGCGCTGCGGCGGGTGATGGTGAGAAGGTCGGTGTCCTCGAACAGCCTCCGGATCCCGGAGCTGTCGAGGTTGCCGGTGAGGGCGAGGGTCGCGATGCCGTGCACGATCGCCCAGCCGGCCACCACGGCGGCGGCGCCGTCCTCCACGGGGTAGCCCTCCTCGGCCAGGGCGCTCACTCCGCCCTGGAGTTCGCCGAAGGCGGCCGCGCGGGCTGCTTCCAGCTCCTCGTCGTCGTCGCTGAGCAGCGTGGGCGCGAACATCACCTGGAAGTGGGCCGGGCGGTCGGTGGCGAACCGCACGTACTCGACCCCCGCCTCCAGGAACCCTCCCCCCGCCTCCCGATCGGCCCTCAGGCGTGCGGCGAGCTCCTGGAACCCCTCGACGGCCAGGGCGTTGAGCACGCCCTCACGGCTTCCGAAGTGGTGCCGGGGCGCGGTGTGGCTGACCCCGAGGTCGGCCGCGAGGGAGCGCAGGCTGAAGGAGTAGGGCCCCTCCTGCTCGATCACCTCCGCCGCCCGCTCCAGGACGGCGGTCCGCAGGTTTCCGTGGTGGTATCCGTTTGCCATATCCAGAACTATACACCGGAAAGTTACCGACGAAAAGATCACCGCGGAGACACCGGGGCGCCCGCGCCGCGGGAGTTCCGGACACCCGGGAGTAGTCTGTGGGGCACCGGCCCGCCCCGACCCAGGGGATAGCCGCTTCGCCGGTGACACTCGGGGCTCCGGTCCGGAAACGACCGCCCGCCGCAGGGAACAGCAGCACTCGTCGGCCCGGAGCCGCCGGAAGGGGTCCGCGCCCTCCAGGGCGCGGGCCCCTTCGCTTCACCCCGGGCCGCCCGGCGGCGCCCCGGCCCCGGAACGGCGAAAGGGGGCCGCATCCGCGACCCCCGCACGCGTCCTCGCCGGACACGCCGCAAAAAAATCCAGGCGGGCCCGTCCCGTAGGACGTGACCCGCCTGGTCTTCTGGTGGAGCTATGGGGATTTGAACCCCAGACCCCCTCGATGCGAACGAGGTGCGCTACCGGACTGCGCCATAGCCCCGAAGACGTTTCAAACGATATCAGGGATCCCGGGGTGGTCCGAACCGAAGGTTCCACCCCGGCCCGGGTCAGTCCCCGGCCGCCCTGAGACGCGCGTCCGCGTACTGGTCGTACACCTGGCTGCGCCGCTCGCGGAGGGCGATCACCTTGGCCTCGCGCTCGGCGTCGACGCGCTGCTCCTCCTCGGCCCGACGGGCGCGCAGGACCGCCCGGCGGCGGGCCCGCTCGGCGGCCTCGCGGTACTCGGAGTCGGCCTTGGCCGCCTCCCGGAGGAGGACCAGGTGCCCTGTGAGCAGGAGGACCGGCGGGGCGATCACCCACCACGGCCCCAGTCCGAAGGCGACCGCGACGACCGTGGCGACGTTCACCAGGGTCAGCACGCTGGTGCGGCGGCGCCGCCGGGCGATCACGCGCGCCCGCGGCTCGCGGGCGGCGCGGTACCTCCCGCGGGCCAGGTCGATCTCCTCGGCCCCCCGCACACCGGGGTCGGACTCCAGGTCGTCGCGGTGGATGACCTGGGTCTCGGTGAGGTCGGGGTCCTCCTCGTCCTCGGCGGGGCCCTCGAAGCCGTCCTCGGCGTCCCCGTCCTCGCGGCGCTGGTCGTCGTTGACGGTCTCCACGGAGTCCTTGCGCAACAACATCGGCACAAGGACTATGAGCCACACCACCACGATGGCCAGGTACAGAGGAGAGCTGCTCATCACCCCTCCTCACGATGACGGCCACTGGACGTTGATCGACACCTCGTCGACACTGCGCCGCGTGGTACCCCCGGTACTCCCGGGTGTAGAGACGCCTCCCGCTGGGACATCGTTCCGGACCCGCCTCGGGTCCGGGACGATTCCCGGGAGCCATATCCACGCGTTGGCCGCATCGTCAATGCGTCTATGTTCCGCACGGTACGACCCCGTGTCCATAAATGCGCCACATTCCACCCGGAGTGTCGCAAGATTGTGGACCCCCAGTTTCGGTCGTCCCACCCCCGGAGGTAAAAACGCAGGTCAGTCGATGACTGCGGAGCGCAGTCCCAATTCAACGCAAAGTAATGAGTCAATGTCGCTAAAGCGAGGTTTAGACGCCGAACGCATCCGCGATCGTGCCACGATCAGTTCGTCCCGGGGGGCGGACTCGCCGGGTCGCGCGGATCTCCGCCGCCGTTCGGGCCCTGTGGCCCCAATGCGGATCCGGGGTCGGAACCGGGCCCTGCCGACGAACCGTCGCGCCAACGGCGCAGCATTCCCTGGGGGACCTCCTCCGAGGTGATCGCGTAGCAGATGTGGTCGCGCCAGGCGCCGTCGATGTGCAGCTGGCGTCTGCGCACGCCCTCGTCCCGGAAGCCCAGTTTGGCGACCACCCGTCTGCTCGCACGGTTCTCGGGACGGATGTTGGCCTCGATCCGGTGGAGTCCGACGCGGAAGAAGGAGTGGTCGACCGCGAGGGCGACCGCGGTCGGCGTGACGCCCCGGCCCGCGTAGGCGCTGTCGATCCAGTAGCCCACCTGGGCCGAACGGGCGGAGCCCCACACGATGGCGCCCACCGTGAGCTGTCCGACGAACCGGCCGTCGTAGGTCACCGACCAGGGCATGGACAGCCCCTGTCGGGCCTCCCGGCGGATGGACTGGAGCATCGCGACGTAGGGCGCCAGCCCGGTGGAGCGCAGCGGCATCTCCGGGTACGTCGGCTCCCACGGGCGCAGCCACTCCTCGTTGCGCGAGCGGGTGTCACGCAGCGCGGCGGCGTCACGGAGCCTCAGCGGTCTGAGTGCTACCGGCCCCTCCTCCAGAGTGACGGGCCACCCTTGTCTGCGATTCACGACCGTCCCTTCGATCCCCTCGGCGCCACCGCCCGGGGGCACGTCCCCGAGGGCGGGGGTGCCGGACCCCCCGTGTCGGTGACGGGCTCCAGTATTCCACTCCACACGGGTGGCGTGGCGTGCGTCACTCCATCGACGCGTGAATCGGCTGATTCCTAACTCCCAAACTTACGCACCGAAAACCGATCCTCGGTCAAGGAATTATCGAGGAACGGAATGCCCGGCATGTGATTCCGGTCATTGTTCGGTGTCATTCGGGGCTGACGTGATCCCCGCCACGCACCTGGTCCAGGGCATGGGCGAGCACCGGCTCCAGGACGTCCATGCCGTCGCCGGCGCCGCCTCGGGAACCGGGCAGGTTGACCACGAGCATCCGGTGCCCTCCCCGCTCCGCGACGCCCGCCAGGCCGCGCGACAGGATCGCCGTGGGCACGCCCTTGTCACGGCCTGCGGCGCGCAGCGCCTCGGCGATCCCGGGGATCTCGTACGTCAGCAGCGGCCTGGTCGCCTCGGGCGTGAGGTCCTGGGGGGTGAGCCCCGTGCCCCCGGTCGTGATGACCGCGTCGGCCCTCTCGTCCAGGGCCCTGCTGATCGCCTCCGCCACCGGCGCCCCGTCCGGAACCACCCACGGGCCGAGGACCGCGCAGCCGATGGCACGCAGGCGCTCGGCGACCACCGGCCCGGAACGGTCCGGGTAGACCCCCGCCGCAGCCCGGTTGGACGCGGTCACCACCGCGACGCTGCGCGTCCGGCCCCCGGGCTCACCCACCGATGCCACCGCGCCTCCAGTGGCCCTTCCTGCCGCCGGTCTTCTCCTCGACCCGCACCCCGGTGACCTCGGCCTCGGGGTCGATCGCCTTGACCATGTCGACCAGGCCGAGGGCCGCGGTCATGACGCAGGTGAGCGCCTCCATCTCCACACCCGTGCGGTCGGCCGTGCGCACCGTGGCGCTGATGTCGACGCCCTCGTCCACGACGGTGAGGTCCACCTCCACGCCGTGCACGGCGATGGGGTGGCAGAGGGGCACCAGGTCCGGCGTGCGCTTGGCGCCCTGGATGCCCGCGATCCGGGCGACGGCCAGGGCGTCGCCCTTGGGCACGGAGCCACCGCGCAGCGCGGCGACGGCCTCCGCGCCGAGCAGGACCCGGCCGGTGGCGGTGGCCGTGCGCGTGCTCACCCGCTTCTCCGAGACGTCCACCATGCGCGCCGCGCCGGCGGCGTCCAGGTGGGTGAAGCCGGAGGGGTGGTCTGCCCCCTCCGTCCGTGGGGTGTCGCTCATCGGTCCGCCAGCTTCTGCGCTCGTACTCGGGACACGGCCGGGGCGGCCGTGTCCGGGCGCACCGGGGCGCGCCAACCACGACCGTACGGCACCCCGGTGACGGTCCGCCCACCGATCCGCGATCTCCCGGCCCGCGGGCGCGCCCCTCAGGCGGGCTCGGGCAGACGCACCACGTCGACGGAGGCGCCCGCGGCCAGCTCCGCGGTCTCCTCGGGCACGATGATCAGCGCGTTCGCCCCGGCCAGGGCGGACAGCTGGTGGGAGTCCTGGCGCAGGGCCGGCGACACCGTGGGGGCGGCCTCGCGCCCGTGCGGCGACTCCTCCAGGACTCCACGCAGGTAGGAGCGGCGGCCCCGCGGCGAGGTGACCGGCGCGGTGAGCAGCGCGCGCGTGCCCGGCAGCGGCCGGGGGTCGAGTCCGCGCAGACGGCGCAGCGCCGGGAGGACGAAGATCTGGAACGACACGAAGGCGCTCACGGGGTTGCCCGGGAGGGTGATGATCGGGGTCCGGTCCGGACCGATCGTGCCGGAGCCCTGGGGCTTGCCCGGCTGCATCGCCACCTGGGTGAACTCCACCGTGCCCTCCCGCGTGAGCACCTCCTTGACGACGTCGTGCGCGCCCATGCTCACCCCGCCGGTGGTGATCACCACGTCGGCCCGCACGAGCAGGCCCTCCAGCGTGTCGAGCACCGTCTGGGGGTCGTCCCCGACGAACCCGTGCCGGTGGACGTCGCAGCCGGCGTCGCGGGCGGCCGCGGCGATCATGAAGCTGTTGGACTCCCAGATCTGGCCCGGCCCGAGCGGGCGCCCGGGCTCGACCAGTTCCTCGCCGGTGGAGAGCACGACCACCCGGGGACGGGGGTACACGGTCACCGATCGGCGGCCGACGGCCGCCAGCACGCCCATCTCACCCGCCCCGATCCGCGCGCCCGGCCGGAGCACGACCGCGCCCTCGACCACGTCGCCCCCTGCCGGTCGGACGGCGTTGCCGACGCGGACCGGGCGGTCGACGGACACCGTGGCCACCCCGCCGTCGGTCCACTCGACAGGCACGACCGCGTCGGCCCCGGAGGGCATGGGCGCACCGGTCATGATGCGCGCGCACAGGCCCGGGCGGACCGCCGTCGGGGAGGGGTCCCCGGCCGGGATGTCGCCGACCACGGGCAGGCGGACCGGGGCGTCGGCGGTCGCCGACTCCAGGTCGGCGGCGCACACGGCGTACCCGTCCATGGCCGAGTTGTCGAAGCCCGGCAGCGACACCGGCGAGGCGACGGTCTCGGCGAGCACGGAGCCGTGGGCCTGCAGCAGGTCCAGTTCGGTGGGCTGCGGGTCGGCGATCAGGGCCAGGACGTCGGCGACGTGCTGTTCGACGCTCTTCACGGGGGTTCCTCCGTTGTCGCGGTTCCTGGGGCGGAGCGTCTCCCCTCCCTCAGGAGTTGAGGCGCGTCCCATTGTCACCACGTCAGGCACCGCGTGCGCTGCTCCCCCGCGCGATCAGGTCAGGAGCGCCCGGCGTCATGGCGGTCGACGAAGTCGCGCAGCCACGGCAGGAGTTCGTCCGCGAGGTCGGGGCGGCGGCAGGCGAAGTCCACCACCGTGCGGATGTAGTCGGCCTTGTTGCCCGTGTCGTAGCGGCGGCCCCGGAACAGGACGCCGTAGACGGGCCCGCCGTCCTCGGGCTTGCGACGGGCGAGTTCGCGCAGCGCGTCGGTCAGCTGGATCTCCCCTCCGCGGCCGGGCGGGGTCTCGTGAAGGACGGGGAAGACCGCCGGGTCGCAGACGTAGCGGCCGATGATCGCCCACCGGCTCGGAGCCTGCTCCGGCGCGGGCTTCTCGACCAGGTCGGTGACGGTGACGACGTCCTCCTCGTCGGTGGGCTCGATGCCGGCACACCCGTACAGGGAGACCTGCTCGGGCTCCACCTCCATGAGGGCGACGACACTGCCGCCGCGCTGCTCCCTGACCTCGATCATGCGGCGCAGCAGGTCGGCGGACTCGATGAGATCGTCGCCGAGCAGTACCGCGAACGGGTTGTCTCCCACGTGCGCCTCCGCGCACAGGACCGCGTGGCCGAGGCCGCGCGGCTCCCCCTGGCGGACGTAGTGGACCTGGGCCAGGTCGCTGGACTCGCGCACCGAACGCAGCCGCGCGTCGTCGCCCTTGGCCTCCAGCGCCTCCTCCAGCTCGTAGGCCCGGTCGAAGTGGTCCTCGATGGAGCGCTTGCTGCGTCCCGTGATCATCAGGACGTCCTGGAGCTCGGCGGCGACCGCCTCCTCCACCACGTACTGGATCGCGGGCTTGTCCACGATCGGCAGCATCTCCTTGGGCGTCGCCTTGGTCGCGGGCAGGAACCGCGTCCCCAGGCCGGCCGCGGGCACGACCGCCTTGGTGACGGGTGCGGATGCTGAGGATCGCTTCTGGTCGGTGGCGTCGTTCATGTCGGCACTTTAGGACAGACCCCGGCCGTCTCGGAGCCCCGACGCCCTGCCGGGTGTCAAGAAGTTCCCGCTCTTTCGGGAGAACGATCGGAAACCGCCACCGTGAGTTCACCACCTGCGGCAGGACCCGCCGGGTGCGCCGGGCCGCCGCGTCGGGGGCGGCCCCTCGCCGCACCGGCCGGCCCGGTGCCACACTGGGCGCATGACCGGGACGAGTGGTGGCGGGGACCCCGCGGAGAAGGAGCGGCTGCGCGGGGGCTTCCTCGCACGGCGGCGGGCCCGGGGCGCCGAGGAGCGCGCGCGGGTCGGCTCGGCGGTCAGGGACACCCTGATGGGCGTCCCGTGGCTCGCCATGGGCGGGACCGTCGCGTGCTACTACTCCGTCGGCGGGGAGCCCGACACCCGCAAGCTGGTGACGGCCCTGTGGAAACGCGGCACGTACGTGCTGCTCCCCGTGTTCCTGCCCGGCGGCGAACTGGACTGGGCGGCCTTCGACGGACCCGACAGCCTGGCCCCGGCCGGACACGGGCTGGTGGAGCCCACGGGGCACCGCTACGGTCCCGGGGCGCTGGCCCGGGCGGACGCGGTGGTCTGCCCCGCCCTCGCCGTGGACCGGAGCGGGGTCCGCCTGGGACGGGGCGCGGGCTGCTACGACCGCGCGCTCGCGCACAAGGGCCCGCACAGCCCCGCGATCGCCCTGGTGCACGACGACGAGTTCGTGGAGTCCCTGCCCGCCGAGCCGCACGACCGGCCGGTGGACGCCGTCCTCACCCCCGGTGGCGGGGTGCGCGTGCTCGGGGACGGGGTGTGGCCGGGAGGGCGGGGCACCGCGTGACCGCGGCCGCCCGCACGGGCGCCGCCGGGAGGTCGATGCCGGAAGGTCTGCGCCGGGGGTCCCGCCTCCGGACACCGGGTCCGCGGCGCCGTACCGGGGAGGACGCGCCTCGCACGGCACGGCCGGAGGGCTCGTGGCCTCGGGGATTATCCCGTCCGGACGGAGCGTTGTTGCTGGCGGTCGCACCCCCGCGACGTCATCGATCCGGTGCCGGTCCCGCTGCCGCGCGCGTCCGGCGCGAGGTGCTGTCGCGGCTCCGGTCGGCGACAGCGTACTATTTAGCAGTCAACGGGCGAGAGTGCCAGCAAGGAGGACCCGGAACAGTGCCTACGTACCAGTACGCGTGCACCGAGTGCGGCACCCAGATGGAGGTCGTGCAGAGCTTCAGCGACGACGCGCTGACCGTCTGCCCCGAGTGCGAGGGGCGCCTGCGCAAGGTGTACTCCGCCGTGGGCATCGTGTTCAAGGGCTCGGGCTTCTACCGCACCGACAGCGGCAAGACCTCCAACAGCTCCGTCCTGACCGGGTCCAACTCCGGTTCCGGCGAGGGCAAGGACTCCGGCTCCTCCGAGTCCGGCGGCACCGCCTCCGGCACGGAGGCCAAGAGCTCCTCCACCGACTCCGGCTCCAAGGCGAGCAGCGGTACCGGCTCCGGTACGAGCACGACCAGCAGCACCGCCGCCGCGGCCGGCTGAGCCGCGGGGCCGTTGACCGACGCAGCGCCGCCGAGCACTCGGCGGCGCTCGGCACGTCCGGCCTGTGGACAACGGCCGATCGGCCCCTCCGCGGCCTAGCGTTGTGACATGACCGACGCACCTCCCCCCTACCGGCACCGCCGGGCGCTCACCCGCCTGCTGGACCGGTACCGGCGCCCCGTCGCCGCCCTCCTCGCCGCCGCCGCGCTCCTCAGTGCCGTCCTGGCGGTACGCCCGCCCCCGGCGCCCACCGAGCAGGTCATCGTCGCCGCACGCGACCTCGACGCCACGGCGCCGCTCACCGCGCGCGACCTCGCCCCGCGGCCCCTCCCCGCCGACTCCGTCCCCGACGGCGCGCTCGCGCCCGGCGCGGAGACCGCCGGCCTGTCCCTCACGTCCCCGGTGCGCCGGGGCGAGGTGATCACCGACGCCCGCCTCTCCGACCCGCCTGCGCGCCCGTACGGGCCGGGCCTGGTCGCCGTCCCCGTCCGGGTCTCGGACCCCGGGGCGGTCGGCCTCCTGTCGCCCGGCAGCCGGGTGGACGTCCTCGCCGCAGGGAGCCCCGACGAGTTCGCCCCGGTGCGTGCGGGACCGGCCGTGGAGGTGGTCAGCGACCGCCCCGTCCTCGCCCTGCCCCCGGAGGCCGACCGGGGCGGCGAGGGCGGCGCGCTCATCCTCATCGCCGCCACGCCCGCGGAGGCCCGGAGCCTGGCGGGGCACACCACCGCTTCACGGCTGTCCATCACCATTCGCGGTTGACCGATGACCACTCGTGGTGGAAGCTGGCGGGCGCCGGTGAGCGCCCCCCGGACGCCCCGGCGATCCCACACACATCGAGTACGTAGGGCTGTTCCATGGAAGGCTTCAAGAAGTTCCTGCTCCAGGGAAACCTGGTGCAACTGGCTGTCGCGGTCGTGATCGGCACGGTCTTCGCCAACCTCATCACCGCGTTCACCGAGGGGTTCATCACCCCGCTGATCGGGATCTTCGGCGGCATCCCCACGTTCGCGGACCTCTACTTCGAGATCAACGACAGCCGTTTCATGTACGGCACGTTCATCGACGCCCTGGTCTCGTTCCTGATCACCGCCGCGGTCCTGTACTTCCTCGTGGTCCTGCCGCTCGGCAAGCTCATGGAGAAGTTCATCAAGGCCGAGGAGGCCACGACCCGGCCCTGCCCCTTCTGCCTCTCCGAGATCGACAAGAAGGCCACCCGGTGCTCGCACTGCACGAGTGAGGTCACCGCCGAGACGGAGACCGTCTGACCCCTCCCCGGAACCGCGGGTCCCGGCCCTCCGGCCGGCGCCCGAACGGCCGGGGCCGACGGGACACACGTCGGGGGCGGCCCGTGCGGGCCGCCCCCGGAACTCACCTGCTGTACTCCCAGTGCCAGGGCTCGAAGGGACTGGACTTGGCCCAGGCGGGATGGTGCCAGCCGAAGTCCGCCCCGTTGGTCTCCATCCAGTTCCAGCGTTCGGACCTGAAGTTCTGGATACCGCAGCCCAGGTCGATCGCCTGGCCCAGGCCGTGGTTGCTCGTGCCGGGGACGGCGGCGAAGCCGGGCGGCTCCTGGGCGTAGACGCGGTGCTGGTTGGGCAGGTCGCGGTAGGCGCTGGTGATGCAGATGTTCTCGCCGAACTCCGACACGTACCTCATGTTGAGCTCGAGGAAGTCGACGGCGGCGTCGGCGCGCAGCTGCTTGTCGTCGTACATGTCGCACAGGGCGTCGGACGGCAGGAGGCCGTTGGGCGAGCCGTCGGCCCTCGACGCCGCCGAGGCGTCGCAGTCGGCGGCTGCCATGTAGGCGTCCGGGTCGATGCCCCGGTCCTCCAGCTCCTGCATGAGCTCGTCCATGCTCGCCTCGGACTGCTCACGCAGGTCCTCGACCTCGGCCGCGAGTTCGGCCTGTTCCAGCTGCGTGGTCGTCTGGAGCTCCTGCGCCTGGCTGGCCAGCCCCACCTGCTCCTCGCGCAGGTCGGTGGCGTCCTGGATGAGCGCCTGGTTGTTCTCGGAGAGCTTCGCCGCGTAGGACTGCGTCTGGAGGTCGTCGTCGAGCGTCCCCGACGTCAGCATGGTGAGCATCCCGCCGTCGGGCTGCTGGTACAGGGTGCTGGCGAGGGCGGCCAGGGGCTCGCGCATCTCTCCGAGTTCGAGCTCGGTCTGCTGGAGCTCGTGGAGCGTCGAGACCAGCTCCTCCTGGGCGGACTCCAGCTCCTCCTGGCGCTCGACGTGGCGGTCGGTGGCCTCCTCCAGCTCCTGCGAGGACGACTCGGCCCGCTCCCGGAACTCGTCGAGATCGGCCGCGGCCGGCGCGAGCGCCGCAGGAGGGACGGGGACGACGAGGAGCGCGGTGACGAGCACCAGCGTCAGCGCCTGGACACTACGGACACGCCAGGGCGCCGCGAACGCGGTCAGCGCCCCGCCGCCCTCCGGTACGCGGGACCTGCGCCGCGCCGAATCAGAAGTGAACGGCACGAATGATCCTCCGGCTGCTTTTCCTCGAACACCTACCCGTGACCGCAAGGAACGTACTACATGTCCACATGCGGACACACGGAACCGTTGCGCCGGAGGAAGCGAACCCGGGCCGGACTCGCGCCCGTCCCGCCGCCGTCTTCTCCGGCCGTCGGTGAAGTCCCTGGTCATCACTGTGCGGGCCCTACCCCGACCCGCCCTTAGGGCGATCGAGGTGCACATTCGGACATAACGCAACACGCGCCATGAACAACGTCACACCGCACCAGGACAACCAATCGTAGGTCAGCGTACTCCGCCATGCACGCAGAGTCCCCCAGTCACACCCCCGGAACACCGACCGACACCCCATTCACCTCCATCCTGGGTTAGGCTTGGCCCGGTGGCGGGGCAACGCATACCTCCGTCAGACCCATGGCTCCATAGCTCAGGGGATAGAGCACCGCTCTCCTAAAGCGGGTGTCGCAGGTTCGAATCCTGCTGGGGCCGCATGACGTGAACTGGGGTTTCTCCTTCGGGAGGGACCCCAGTCCGTTTTTCGGGGCGCAGCAAGGGCTGCGGTCGAGGAATCGGCCGACGACGGTCCGCCCGCCCTCCGCACGCGGTTCGGGTGTGACGGTCCCCTCCAGCCGGGATCCTGGCCCGGCCCGGGTGTGCCGGCAGAGCCCGCACGTCGTCGGCGCCTCCACCCCTCGCAAGGACCCTCTCCCATGGCCCCCGCCCTACGACGGCGGCGGAAGCAGCGGCGTGCGGCTACCGCACGCGGGGACGGTGGAGACGGCGGGTGGGCGGCCCACGAGCGGTGGCCGGGCGACGGAGACGATCCGAACCGACTGCGCACCTGGTGGCGTCGGTGACCGGTCCGGACTGTGCCTTCCCCACGTCCTGACCGCGGGGCGTCCTCCGCGGGGGCGGCGCAGACGGTGACGGCGTTGCGGTCGGCAGGGCGCGGACGGGGCGGGGTGCGGTACGCCGTGTGCCGCCCTCCGGGCCGGGATCGGCGCGGGGTGCGGCACACGGCGCGGTGCGTCAAGGGGCCGTCCGGTGCCCCTGTGGGACACCGGACGGCGGTGGCGGCCGGACCGTCGTGCGTGCACGGGGTCCGCGCCGTCAGGGGTCGGTGCGCGCGTCCGTCGGAGAGCCGGGACCCGAGGGGAGGGCGCGCCCGGGGACCCCTCCTATCGCGTCACCGGGGTGCCGCCGAAGCTGACGGAGAGGCTGCCGTCCGCGTCGAAGGACCAGTCGAGGGCGCCGTCGTAGGAGGAGCACCTGGCCCCGTTGGAGCCGGACCAGAACTGGTTGGAGCTGTCGGAGTCGCCGATGATCCGGTCGTTCGACCCGCTGTCGCACGAGGTGTTGCCCCGGAACACCGAGGAGCCTCCGTCGAAGTTGTAGTTGCGCTCCTCGCTGCCGATGGAGATGTTGTCGGACACCGTCATCGAGCCGACGTTCCGGTTGTAGGTGAACCCGTGCTTGCCGTTGTCGTAGGCGATGTTGCCCCTGATGACGTGGTCGACCCCGATGTCCTCGCCGCCGAGCTTGAAGCCGTTGCGGTCTCCGTTGCCCGCCTGGGAGCCGTCGCTGAGGGTCCCGTTCTCGTAGGCGAGGGAGTCCTCGACGGTCACGGCGCCGATGGGACCGGTGTCGGACTTGGTGTAGAGGTCCCAGCCGTCGTCGATGTTGTTGTGGGCCACGGTGTACCGGAAGACGTTCCCGGGTCCGGAGGTGAGCTTGGCCGCGAAGCCGTCGGCGTCCTCACCGTCGGAGTCGACGTTGTCGTGCGACACCGAGGTCACGACGAGGTTGTTCGCGGGCCAGTCGCTCTCGGGGGTGCTGGAGTCGCGTCGGGAGATCTGGAGTCCCGAGTCGCGGTTGAAGCGCGTCACCGTCCGCTCGACGACGTTGTCGCTGCCGCTGATGAAGATGCCGTTGTCGCCGGCGTTCTCCACGACGAGCCCGTGGATGTGCCAGTGGGAGCCCTCCAGGGCGATCCCGCGGTTCGCCGGGTCCTCGCTCTGCGCGGAGAAGTCCAGGACGGGGCTCTCCCCCGGGGCGGCGAACAGTTCCGTGGGGGCGCCCGACGTGCCGCCGCCGCCCTCCGGGAGGGTGACCGTCTCCGCGAGGTCGTAGGTGCCGCCCTGCAGGTAGATCGTCCCGCCGGAGCTGATGCGGTCGATCGCCGAGGTGAGGGTGGTCGGGTCCGACTCGGTACCGCCCGCGCCGTCGTCACCGTCGGGTGACGCGTACAGCACTGTGTCCGCAAGGGGGGCGGGCTCGGCCTGCGCGGCGTTGGCGGATGTCACTCCGAGTGCCACCGCCACCAGGCTGACGCCCGCGATGAAGGGTCTGGTTCGCATCGTTCGTCTCCGATTTCGTCCGTGGGTCCGAGGGGGGTAGAACCGTGTCGCGTCGGCGCCCGCGGGCCGGCTCCGGGCTGGAGCCGGTCGTCGCGGTCGCCGCGCGGACTGGACGGCGCCGACCTCCACCGTGGCGGCGGTCGGGCCGCGCCTCTTTTGGAAAGCGCTTTCACGACAGAAGGTAGACGCCCGACCCCGGTGCGTCAACGGTCTAGCCGACACGCGGCATTCATGCTAGGGAAACCTGCGCTTCACACCGTCGCCCTCCGGCCCGTTACCGGCTCCGGCGGGTGCCGCGCGGACGGCGCCGACCGGCCGTCCAGCCGTCGGCAGCGGGCCCGACCTGCGGTCGGACCGACGGGAGAACGTCGTGGGCCCACCCCCGTGTCGGCATGACAAGGCGCCCCCACCGACCGATGATGGACCGAACGGAGCAAACGGAACAGCAGGTCGGGGGGCATTCGGATGACACACGCGGACCACGCCGACGACGAGCTGGCGGAGGGTGTCGAGGAGGACGGGCCCGGCCCCCGGCAGCGGGGAGGATCCGCCTCGGCGATCGCCAACGCGCTCCACCGCACGCCGCACCCGGGACCGCAGCACTGGGGCGGGCCCCGGCCCCGCAAGGCGACCCCGGACCCCTTCTTCTCGACCGGACCGAAACCGCCGCCCGGGTCCCGCCGCACCTGACCCGCACCTGACCGCGAGGCGCTCACGCGCGTCCCGACGGCGCCGTCCGTCCCGGCTCAGCCGGGCGCGACCGCCCACCGCGCCGCCGCACGTGCCGGTCCCCCGCCCGGGGGCGGCGCCCTCACAGGAACGGGCGCCACGGGGCGAGCACGACCTCGCTGAACTTGGCCGCGAACGGTCGGCCCCGCCATTCCTCGGCGGTCAGCTCCCGGCAGTTGGTGAGGTCCTTGGCGAAGATCTCCTCCAGGTGCGCGGCCACGTCCTCGTCGAAGATCTCCGCGTTGATCTCGTAGTTCCCGGTCAGGCTCAACCGGTCGACGTTCGCCGTGCCGACCGTCGACCAGCGGCCGTCCACCGTCGCCGTCTTGGCGTGCACCATGGCGTCCTGGTAGAGCCACAGCCGCACCCCGCCGCGCAGCAGCGCCGAGTACTGTCCGCGGGCCAACCAGTCGGCGATGACGTGGTTGGAGTTCTCCGGGACGAGGATGTTGACGTCCACGCCCCTCTCGGCCGCGTCGATCAGCGCCCGCTGGAGTTCGCGGTCGGGGATGAAGTAGGCCTGGGTGAACAGCACCCGGTCCTTGGCCCTGTCGATGGCCTCCAGGAACATGGCCCGGATGGGGTAGATGAGCTGTTCGGGCACGTTGCGGTGCACCCGGAACCGCGCGTCCCACACGGCCTCGCCCAGCCCCTCCAGCTCCGGGTGCCGCGAGAGGCGGTTCATGTTCCAGAAGTCCACGAACGCGTTCTCCAGCTCCCACACCGCCGGGCCGGAGACCCTGAGGTGGGTGTCGCGCCACTCGGTGGCGTACACCGACCCCACGTTGTAGCCGCCGACGAACCCCACCTCCCCGTCGACCGTGAGGATCTTGCGGTGGTCGCGGCCGGACTTGCGGACGTTCATCAGGAGCACGCCCGGCCGGAACGCCGGGTAGCGCAGGACCTTGACGCTGTCCGGGAAGCGGAAGAACGACCGGGCGACCACCAGGTTCGCGAACCCGTCGTAGATGACGTACACCTCGACGCCCCGGTGGGCGGCCTCGATGAGCGCCTGCTTGAACTCGTGGCCGACACGGTCGTCCTTGACGATGTAGGACTCGAACAGGACCCGGCGGCGGGCGCCCCGGATCGCCGCGAGCATGTCCTCGAACACGTCCTCGCCGTAGGTGTAGACGGTGGCCGCGGTCTCGCCGACCCACAGCTCCGCGGGGGCGGTGCGGGGGAAGTTCGCGCGGTGCGGCCGCACCTTCCTGCGCCAGTGGTTGACGCCCATGAGGGTCGCGGCGACCGCGACCTGGGTGGTCACCAGTCCCACGAGCCCCCACTTGACCGCGGATCTGAGCGTGGTTCGTCTGGAGCGTCGCAATTCGCCTCCCGAGCAGGACGGCCGCCGTGCCGGTGGCCCGCGCCCCCGGAGGCCGTCACATCCGGCACAAGGTGGACGTCAACCGTAACCCGGTCCCCCTCGGGACACTTCACACGATCGACACGTGTTCGCCGTCACATCGGTGTCACCCCTGCTCGCGCAGTCGGAGCGCCACCAGCTCCGTGGTGGGGCTCTCCTTGCGCCCGCGGACCAGGCGGCGCTCCAGCGGATACAGGGCGGCACCCGCCAGCCAGCCGGTCGGCGCGGTCACGGTGGCCGCGCGCAGGACCCCGCCCCAGGCCTTGCGCCACGGCTTCGGGGCGTCGACCTGGGCGTTCATCAGCACGAGCATGGGGACGCGGCGGACGATGTCGAACCCCGCCTTGTCCGCGGTTCCCGAGATCCACTCCAAGGTGCGGTTGACCTGGTGCTCTCCGCGCTGCTCCGGGCGCCGGAGGCAGTTCTCGGAGACGACGAGCAGACCTCCGGGGCGCAGTACCCGGGCGAACTCCCGGACCGCGGCGGTGTAGCGCTCGTCGTCGGTGATGTGGAAGAGCATGTCCATGCAGGACACCGCGTCGAAGGAGTCGTCCTCGAAGGCGTCGAGATCCGAGGCGTCCTGGCGGGCGAACCGGTGTTCGGGGAACCTCGCGCGGAGGCGGTCCACGGCCGCTTCGGTCATGTCGGAGCCGGTGATCCGGGACGCCCCGAGCTCGTCCCACAGGCGCACGTAGAACCCGGTGCCGCTGCCGACGTCGAGGACGTCCGCGCTGCGGGGCCTCAGCCCGCGGACCTCGCGCAGGAACACCTCCTCGCGCACCCGGTACATCCACGTGTTGAAGGGGCGCCCGAGGGCCCGGTACCCGACGCCGCTCTCGGTCCAGTCGCCTTCGAGACGGCGTTCCCAGAAGTCGCGGAGTTCACTGTGCGTAGCCATGGCACCACTGTCACACCGGCCGCGGGGCTTGTCCCGTCGCAGCGCCGGGGACACGCCGGAACCGGCGCGAACGCCGGGCCGTCCGCCGCGGGCCCCGGGACGAGCACCGGGCGCGCCCCAGGTCAGGTCCCCCGGTGGGCGGTGACGCGCTCGACGAGTCCCAGGGCGGTCCGGTCGTGGCCGTCCACCGTGAAACCCGCCTCGGCGGCGACCGCCCTCGGGAGCCGCCGCGGGTGCTCCTTGCGCTCCTCCCGGAGGCGGAGGGGCCACCGCGTGTACTCCACGTGGTCGACCAGCAGCAGGATCCCGCCGGGGCGGAGCACCCGGTACATCTCGTCCAGGGCCCGGCGCTGGTCGGGGATCGTGCACAGGGCGAGCGCGCACACGACGGTGTCGAACGCCCCGTCGGCGAAGGCGAGGTCCTGGGCGTCGCCCTCCCGGAGCACGGCGTCCAGGCCCAGGGCGGCGGCGCGGGCCCGCGCGTGCGCCAGCATGGCCGGACTCAGGTCCACACCCGTGACCTCCACGCCGTCCGGGTAGTGGGCCAGGTTCTGCCCGGTCCCCACCGCGACCTCCAGGACCCTGCCCCGGGCCCGGCCGCACAGCCTCGCGCGGGTCCTCCCGAGCACGAGGTCCTGGGTGCGCGCCCCCTGTTCGTACCGCTTCGACATCCGGTTCCAGTCACCGCGCACCCGTTCGGTCCGCTCGTCCATGAGGTCCTCCCCGATCCTTGACCCGGACCACCAGTCTGGAACTTAATGTCCACATGAAGTCAAGTGCGTCGGAGATGTCCATCGGAGAACTGGCCGGAGAGTTCGGCCTGGCCACCCACGTCCTGCGGCACTGGGAGTCGGCGGGGGTGCTGGAGCCTGCCCGCCGTTCCGGCGACCGGCGCCGTTACGCGCCGGAGCAGCGCCTCCAGGTGGCCCTGGTGCTGCAGGCCCAGGAGGCCGGGCTGAGCCTCGCGCAGATCCGCGGGGTGGTCACCGCCCCGGACGGCGGGTCGCGCCGCACACGGCTGACCGAGTACCTGGCCGTGCTGGACGGGCGCCTGGAGCGGCTGCGGGCCGCTCGCGAGATGGTGGCGCACGTCGTGGCGTGCAGCGCCGAGGACGTCCTGGAGTGTCCGCGCATGCGGGAGATGCTGGAGGCCTCGTCGGCGTGCCCCGCCCTCCACGGCCGCGGGCGGACGCGCCCGGCGGGGTTCCCGGAACGTCCGTGACCCCCGGCCCGAGTACGCGCCCCGCCGGGACCGGGTCGGGCGCGGCCCTTTCGCCGGGCGGGTCCGCGACCGCCTGAGGAGGGACTGTCCTTCCCGCCCGCTAGAACGGGTCCATCACCCCCGGACCAGCCCCAGGAGCAGCCGATGCCGAACAGCGCCCATCTCACCGAGTACGCCGACCTGCCCGTGATCGAGTTCCCCCCGTCGGAAGCGGGGGATCCCGCCCCCTACCACCCCCTGCCGAGCTCCGAGGAGCTGGCCGCGGCCGTCGCCGCCCCGGAGTCGGCGGCCTGGCGGCTGCGGATCGATCAGTTCGAGGCACCGAGGGACTTCCCGGCGTACTTCGCCCGCTTCGTGGCGGAGGTGGACACCTCCCGGGTGCGGGCGCTCGTCATCGGGATGTGGGGGGACGGCTACGACACGCCGCCCACGGTCCCGCGCGACCTGCTCATCGCGCACGCGGAGGCCTTCCCGTCGCTCCGGGCGCTGTTCTTCGGGGACATCGTCTACGAGGAGAACGAGATCTCGTGGATCCAGCAGAGCGACCTCTCCCCCCTGGCCGGCGCCTTCCCCGCGCTGGAGGAGCTGACCGTGCGCGGGACCGGCGACCACGCGGTGGGCGACAGCGTGCTCGACCTCCACCTTCCCGAGCACACCGGGCTGCGGACCCTCACGGTCCAGAGCGGCGGCCTGCCCGGACGGGTCTCCCGGGGTATCGCCTCCTCCGGCCTGCCCGCGCTGGAGAACCTGGAGCTGTGGCTGGGGGTGGACACGTACGGGGGCGACACCGCGCCGCGGGACCTGGCGCCCGTCCTCTCCGGCGAGGCGTTCCCCGCACTGCGCTACCTGGGCCTGCGCAACGCCGAGGGGGTCGACGACTGGATCGCCGTCCTGGCGGAGGCGCCCGTGACCGCCTCCCTGGACGTCCTCGACCTGTCCCTGGGCACCCTCACCGACGCGGGCGGCCGGGCCCTGGTCGACGCCGCCGACGCCTTCCGGCACCTGCGGAGGCTCGACCTGCACCACCACTACCTGTCCGAGGAGACGGCCGAGCGCGTCCGCGCCGCGCTGCCGGGCGTCGGGGTCGACCTGTCCGACGTCCAGACGCCGCGCTCCCACGACGGGGAGGCCTACTACTACACGGCGGTCGCCGAGTGACCGGAGCCGCCGCCCACGGTGTCGCACCAGGCTGTTAGACATGGGGGCGTCCGCAATCCCAGGCAGGAGAGTCCATTGCCGAACCGCAGCCGCCTGACGGAGTTCGCCGGCCTGCCCGTGGTCGAGTTCACCGGGTGGGACACCCTCAGGGACGACTTCGGGCTCGCCATGTACTGGGCCCGCAACCGCCGCGAGCCGCACACCGGGCACCCGAGGCGCTACGACCGTCTCTTCGAGGCCGTCGCCGCCCCGGGGTCGGTGGCCTGGCGGCTGCGGATGGAGTCCCCCTCCTACGGCTCGGGCTCCAACAGCCCGATCGAGACCCTGGGCCAGTACCTCGACCGGTTCACGGAGTTCGTCGCGCCCGCGGAGGTGGCCGCCCTGATCGTCGGGAGCATGGAGGGCGACGCCGAGGCGATGCCCTCGGACGAGGTCCGCGACCGGCTGATCGGCCTCGCGCCGAAGCTGACCGCCGTGCGGTCCCTGTTCTTCGGGGAGATCCTCCAGGAGGAGAACGAGATCTCCTGGATCGAGCACGGCGACCTCGCCCCCCTCCTGGCCGCGTTCCCCTCCCTCGAAGCGTTCACCGTCCGCGGCGGCAGCGCCGGCCTGAGGCTGAGGATCGCGGAGCACCGGGCGCTGCGGAGCCTCACCGTGCAGAGCGGGGCCCTGCGACCCGAGGTCGTACGGGACGTGTGCGCGTCAGTGCTCCCCGGGCTGGAGCGCCTGGAGCTGTGGCCGGGCTCGCGGGAGTACGGCGGCGACAGCACCCCGGAGGACCTGTCCCCCGTCCTCTCAGGCACGGCCTTCCCGCGGCTGCGCCACCTGGGCCTGCGCAACGCCGAGGGGGTCGACGACTGGATCCCCGCGCTGGCCGGGGCGCCCGTGCTCCCCTCGCTGGCCACGCTCGACCTCTCCCTGGGCACCCTCACGGACGAGGGCGCCCGGGTCCTCCTCGACGCACCGGCCTTCCGCGCCCTGAAGCGGTTGGACCTGCACCACCACTACCTGTCCGAGGAGACGGCCGAACGCGTCCGCGCGGAGTTCACCCGGGCGGGGGTCGAGGTCGACGTGTCCGGTCCCCAGGAGGCGGACGTCGACGAGTACGACGGCGTACGGCACGTCCACCGCTACTCGGCGGTCTCCGAGTGATCCGCGAACGGCCACTGGTCGTGGTGGGGGTGCCCGGGAACCGCCGCCTGGACCTGTTCCTCGCGGCGGCCCGGTCCGCGGGCCTGCCCGCACCCGCGGTGGTGCCGTGGCGGGAACTGGCGGCCGGGCCGGTCGCCCTGCCCGACGACGCCCTGGTCCGGGTGGACTCCCCCGGCGGCGACGTGGAGACCGAGCGCCTGCTGCGCGGCTGGGACCGCGATCCGGACCCGTACCGCGCCGAGGGGACGGCCGACCAGCACGCCGGGTTCCGCGCCTCCCTGGAGCGGCTCGCGGCGGCGGTGGCGGACGCCCCGGGAGCACGCCTGCTCCAGGAGCCGCAGGACCTGGTGGACATGTGCGACAAGCGGCGCTGCCACGCCAGGCTGGCGGAGGCCGGGGTCCCGGTGGCTCCCGCGCTGCCCGGTCAGGTCACGGGCTACGCGCCGCTGCGCGCGTCGATGGCCGGACACGGCTGGACGCGGGTGTTCGTCAAGCCCGCACACGGTTCCTCCGCCTCCGGGGTGGTCGCACTGGCCACGGCGCCCGGCGGCAGGGTCAGGGCGGTGAGCACCTCCGACCTCGTCCGGCGCAGGGACGGTTCCGTCCGCCTCTTCAACAGCCTCCGCCCGCGCACCTACACCCGCGAGGACGACGTCGCGGCGGTCGTGGACGCCCTCGCCCCCGACGGGCTGCACGTCGAGCGGTGGGTGCCCAAGGCCGGATTCGCGGGGAAGGTCGTCGACCTCCGGGTGGTGGTGGTCGCGGGACGGGCCACCCACGTCGTGGCGCGCACGTCGTCCGGCCCCATGACCAACCTCCACCTGGGCAACGCCCGCGGAGACCTCGACGCTCTGCGGGCGTCGGTCGGCCCGCGGGCGTGGGCGGAGGCGATGGCCACCGCCGAGGCCGCCGCCGCGTGCTTCCCCCGGACCCTGCACGCCGGGGTGGACCTGATGCCCTCCCCCGGGTGGCGCAGGTTCACGGTCTGCGAGGTCAACGCCTTCGGCGACCTGGTCCCCGGTGTGCTGCACGAGGGCCGCGACACCTACGCCGAGCAGCTGCACGCCCTGGCGTCGGGCCGGTTCCCGGACGGCGGTCGCCCGTCGGCGCCGCCCGTCCGCCCGTCCCCGCCGCCCGAAGCCGTCCCCTCCTCCTGAAGAATGACGATGAGCACCGAACCCGACATGAACGCCGTGGTGGGCACGCACGACATCCTGCTGCTCACCCTGGACACCCTGCGCTTCGACGTGGCCGACGCACTCGCCCGGGCGGGCCGCACGCCCCACCTCGCCCGGCTGCTGCCGGAGGGGGGATGGGAGCGCAGGCACGCCCCCGGGAGCTTCACGTACGCCTCCCACCTGGCGATGCTCGCCGGGTTCCTACCCACCCCGGCGGCCCCCGGGCCGCACCCGCGCCTGTTCGCCGCCGCCTTCCCGGGGAGTGTGTCCACCGCACCGCACACATGGACCTTCGACACACCCGACCTCGCGTCCGGCCTGGCCGGTGCGGGCTACCACACGGCCTGTGTCGGGGGCACCGGGTTCTTCAACCGGAGGTCGGCGGTGGGGTCGGTCATCCCGGACATGTTCGCCGAGAGCCACTGGGAGGAGACGTTCGGGGTGGCCGACCCCCGCTCCTTCGAGAACCAGGTGGCGCGGGCCGTGCGCATCACCCGGGAGCGCCCGGCGGACCAGCCCCTCTTCCTCCTCCTCAACGTGTCCGCCCTGCACCAGCCCAACTGGTTCCACCTGCCCGGCGCCTCCCGCGAGGACGGAGACACCCTGGAGAGCCACGCGGCCGCCCTGGAGTACGTCGACCGGCACCTTCCGCCCCTCCTCGCCGCGATGTCCGCACGCCGCCCGTGTTTCGCGATCGTGTGCTCCGACCACGGCACCGCCTACGGCGAGGACGGCCACACCGGCCACCGGATCGGCCACGAGACCGTGTGGACGGTCCCCTACGCCCACGCGTTCCTTCCCCGGGGGCGCACCGCGCCCGTCCGACCGGGGGCACCCGCCCACGCCGAGGAGGCAACCCCGTGACCGTCACCCCCGACCTGCTCCCGGAACCCGTGCGCGAGGACTCCCCCTACCGGTCGTACGT
This sequence comes from Nocardiopsis codii, assembly GCF_036327455.1. Taxonomy (NCBI): domain Bacteria; kingdom Bacillati; phylum Actinomycetota; class Actinomycetes; order Streptosporangiales; family Nocardiopsidaceae; genus Nocardiopsis; species Nocardiopsis codii. The sequence goes on from NZ_JAUZMY010000003.1 coordinate 228,482, forward strand.
GTACGCCTATCCGCACAAGAGCGCCTACCGGCCCTTCGGGGAGCGCCCCCTGCTGGCCGACCTGTGGCGGGACGAGGACGTGAGCGCGCTGTCCCTGTACGCGCACATCCCGTTCTGCGAGATGCGCTGCGGGTTCTGCAACCTGTTCACACGGTCCACGCCCCCTGCCGAGCAGGTCACCGCGTACCTGGACGCGATGGAGCGCCAGGCCGGGGAGGTGGCCTCGGCGTTGCCCGACGGCGCCCGGTTCGCCCGGGCCGCCCTGGGCGGCGGCACTCCCACCTACCTGACCGCCGACGAACTGGTCAGGGTCTACGACCTCACCGAGCGCGCGTTCGGGGTGGACCTGGCGCGGATCCCGGTGTCGGTGGAGACGTCCCCCGCCACCGCCACCCCCGACCGGCTGGACGTGCTCGAGGCCCGCGGCCTCACACGGATCAGCATGGGCGTGCAGAGCTTCCTGGACTCCGAGGCGCACGCGGCGGGCCGTCCGCAGAAGCGCGCGGAGGTGGACCGGGCGCTGACGGCCATCCGCGAGCACACCTCCGCCGACCTCAACGTCGACCTCATCTACGGGATCGACCGGCAGGACGCCCGCACCTGGGCTTACTCCCTGGACACGGCACTGGAGCGGTCTCCGGAGGAGGTCTACCTGTACCCCCTGTACGTGCGCCCGCTCACCGGCCTGGGCCGCCGCGCCCGGGAGTGGGACGACCACCGGCTCGGCCTGTACCGGCAGGGCCGCGACCACCTGCTGGAGCGCGGCTACGAGCAGGTGTCCATGCGCATGTTCCGGCGCGCGGACGCCCCCTCCTCCGGGACGGACGGCCCGGACCACTGCTGCCAGACCGACGGCATGGTGGGGCTGGGGTGCGGGGCGCGGTCCTACACGGCGTCCGCCCACTACTCGTTCGACTACGCCGTGGGGGTGGGCCACGTGCGGTCGATCATCGCGGACTACGCGGGCCGCGAGGCGGGCGACTTCGCGCACGCCGAGGTGGGCTTCCGGCTGGACGACGACGAACGGCGCCGCCGCCACCTGGTCCAGTCGCTGCTGCTGGCCGAGGGCATGGACGCCGCCGCCTACGCGGAGCGGTTCGGACGCCACCCCGTGTCGGACTTCCCCGCGCTGTTCGCCGCGCTCGACGCCCGCGGCTGGCTGGAACCGGACGGCGCCCCGGACACGGTCCGGCTGAGCCCGGAGGGACTCGCGCACTCGGACGCGGTCGGGCCGATGGCCTTCTCCTCCGGGGTGTCGGCGCTGATGGCCGAGTACGAGGCCAGGTGAGCGGCGTGGACCCCGTCTCCTCCGCAGCGGGCCCGGCCCGGGGGCCCCGGGCACGGGTGGTGCCGCTCCCCTGGCCGGGGATCAACGGCGCCCCCGTCCGGGCGCCCGCCGTGCCTGGCGCTCCCGTCCCCGCGGCCCCCACCCCGCAGCTCCCGCCGCACCTCACCCTCCTCTACAGGGGGCCGCTGGCCAGTTGCGACTACGACTGCCCGTACTGCCCCTTCGCCAAGCGGCGCGACGAACCCCGGACCCTGCGCGCGGACCGGGCCGCCCTGGAGCGGTTCGCCGACTGGGTGGCCGGGCGCGCGGACGAGAACCCGGGCACCCGCGTCTCGGTGCTGTTCACCCCCTGGGGCGAGGGGCTGGTGCGCTCCTGGTACCGGACCGCGATCGCCCGGCTCAGCCACCTTCCGCACGTGGAACGGGTGGCCATCCAGACCAACCTGAGCGGTCGCCTCGGATGGCTGGCCGACTGCGACCCGGCGTCCACCGCGCTGTGGACCACCTACCACCCGGGCCAGGTCTCCCACGAACGGTTCCTGGCCAAGGCCCGGGAGCTCGTCTCGGCGGGCGTGCGGTTCAGTGTCGGCGTGGTCGGCGAGCCGGACCACCTGGAGGCGGCCCGACGGATGCGGGCCGACCTGCCCTCGGACGTGTACCTGTGGGTGAACGCCGCCGAGGGCAGGGTCTACACCGACGGCGAGGCCGCGCGGTGGCAGGCCCTGGACCCGCACTTCCACTACAGCCGCCACCCCCATCCGAGCCTGGGCCGCGCCTGTCGTACGGGTGACACTGTGCTGTCCGTGGACGGCGACGGCGGTGTGCGCCGGTGCCACTTCGTGGACGAGCCGATGGGCAACCTCTACGACGGGTCGTTCGCCGCGCGGCTCGGACCGAGCGGGTGTCCCCTGACCAGCTGCGACTGCCACATCGGCTACGTGCACCTGGAGTCCCTCGACCTCTACGACGTCTTCCGCGGCGGAGTCGTGGAACGTGTCCCGGCCGCGCTCGGGGCGGCGCGGGGCCCGCACTGAGGCCGTCACCCCGGTGCGGGGAGTCGGTCCCGGGCCGGGCGCGGGCGCCCAATCCGGCCACCACCGCTTCGATCCGCCACCCGGGACAGACATAATGCGACACATGGTCTTTCCCCGGGTCATCGCAACCGACCTCGACGGCACCCTCCTGGGCGCGGAGGGTCTGGTCTCCGACCGCAACCGACAAGCGCTGGCCGCGGCCGCGGAGGCGGGGGTGAAGGTGGTCGTCTCCACCGCGCGCCCGCCCCGGACCACGTGGCACATCGCCTCCCAGTTCACGTGTGCCGCCGTCCTGTGCGGCAACGGCGCACTCGCCCACACCTCCGACACGGACCCCCTCGTGCGCGCGCTGTCGGCGGAGACGGCGGGCACCGTGGTCGAGAAGCTGCGCGGAGCCCTTCCCGACCTCGGTTTCGGCGTCGAGACGGGCACCGACTTCTTCCACGATCCCGACTACGTGCTCGAACCGTGGGCGCCACGGGACTGGGTGAGCGAGGTCCTGGACTCCACCGACGCCCTGCTCGCCCGCGCCACCCCCGTCGCCAAACTGCTGGTGCGTTCGCACGGGACGCCGGTGCACCTCCTGCACGAGGCGGCCGTGGAGACGGTCGGCGCGCTGGTGGAGGTCACCTACTCGGGCGGGCACAGCCTGTTGGAGCTGAGCGCGTCCGGTGTGGACAAGGGCTCCACCCTGGCGATGCTCTGCGAGCAGTGGGGAGTTCCGGCCGAGGAGGTCGCGGCCTTCGGGGACATGCCCAACGACCTGCCCGCACTGACGTGGGCGGGGATGGGGTACGCGATGGCCAGTGGACATCCGGACCTGCTCGATCCCGCCCTGGGGCTGCTGGTCGCCCCCGGGAGCAACGAGGACGGGGTGGCCAGGGTCGTGGAGCGGCTGCTCGCCGGGCGCTGAAAACCACTGGCGGGCCGACGCCCCCTCTCCTAGCTTGGCGTTTAAGCTGCTTGCTTGGCTCCGGGGTTCCCCGTGGTACCCGTTTTGTTCTTCTTGGGCACCCCGTATCGGGGAGCTGGACGCTTGTTCGGCCTGCCCGCCGGACGCCCCGGACCAGGCCCGCAGGATTTCGGTACACCCACGCACACCGGCAGGTCAGCGCGGATGTACCGAAATCCCCGACGCACCCGGCACGGACTCATCCGGTCCGGTTCCACCGGCCTGTGCCAGGGCAAACACACCTGACGTACCAAAGACCGAGCCAACCGCAACTGGGTATAGGCCACCACCACCAGCCAGGACCACCGGTCCGCCGCGGACGGGTCCCGCAACCGGGGTGCGTCCCACCCCAACTCCTGCTTGAGGAAGCGGAAGGTGTGCTCGATGTCGAACCGGCGCAGATAGGCCCACCACACCTGGCTGACCTGCTCTGGCCGCATGCCGGTGGCTGAGGACCACAGCCACAACGGCTTGGGAGCACGCCGCGAGGGCAGCGCCTGCACCCGCAACAACACCAGGGTGCCCTCGATCACCGGCAGCGCTCCGGGATGATCGGCCCAGGCCGACCGGTGCGTCAGGCGAGGGTGCATCCGGTCCCAGGAACGAGCGGTAGCGGCCCCGTAGCGGCGGGTGGGGGTGGTGGTCACCGTCTGCGGCTCGGGCCAGGTGTGGGGGGCGGCCATCCGCAGCGGGGCTCCGTGTTTGGCCGGGCGGCCCCTCGCCTGGACGGGCAGGTGCTCGGCCGGGCCGTAGAGCACCCGGTTCGAGGGCAACCGGCCCACCACCTGGACGGGCAGGTCGGTGAGCAGGTAAGCCAGCCGGGGGCTGTCATAGCCCGCATCGACCACCACCACGATGTCGGGGTCTCCCCCGTGGTGGTGGTTCGCGGCGATCAGCCGGTCGATGAGCGCGCGCACGCGGGTGGCGGTGAAGTCGGTCTCGTCTGCTCCCGGAGGTAGGCGCGCCACATCCAGCGGGGCGCACCACGAGGTAGAGCCCTCTTCCAGCGCGACGATCATCGAGTAGGGCCAGCCCGGGACCATCTCGGCTTGGCCGGTGCCGCGCCCGTAGGTGTGGCACCAGGAGCGGTCGGGGCTGGTCCAGGCGTCCGGGCGCAGCCAGGGGCTGATATCGCAGGCCAGCACGGTGCGCCCGTGCAGGCGCGGCAGGGGCAGCGAGGCCAGGCTCGTCCTCAACCGATCGGTGTCGATGCGGCCCTGGGCCAGGGCGGAGTAGGCCGAGCCGTGACCGCGGCGGTGTTCGGGTTCCAAGGAGAGTTGGGCCAGGTGGCGCACGGGGGTGGGGGCGCAGACTAGGGCCTCGCCCACCTCGAACAGGGCGTCTTGGTGGTGGGTGAGGCAGGTGTGGAAGTCGGTACGGAACCGGGACAATGCCGACAGTGACTCGACTGTGGGTGGTTGGTGAGGCAGACTCATGGTGACGGCCTTCGGGTTGATCATCAGCGTCTCGACAGCGCACATGATCACGCGAAGGCCGTCGTTGTGTCCGGGGAACAGGGAAGCCCGTGACCGGGATGTTGTGCGGTCACGGGCCTGGTGTTAAACGCCAAGCTAGGGCGTGTTCTGTGGATGCTTTCGGTTGACTCGGCGCTTGCGCCGATCGACGCGAGCGGCTTCCAGGCCATCTCTCGCAAGACGAGTAGCGCAGGTCAGCCCGGGTTTGGCTGTCCAAGCGCAGTCGGCGCAGCGAGAGGCAGCCTGGGGGACGCGAGCCCGGAATGATCCGCGGAACGCGGCCTAGGGTCCTCGCAGACACCCGCCGTCCTGAGGAGAACCGTGCCGCACCCCGCCCAGATCGTCTCGTCCCTCGCCGACAGCGATCGGCTCGCGCTCTACGCCCGCGTGGTCGGTGCGGGCGCCGAGGGTGTTCCCGCGGACGACGTCCGCGCGGGTGGCGCCAGGGCCGTCCGGCACCTGCGCCGACTGGCGGACGCGGGGCTGGTGCGGGAGGAGGACGGCCGCGTGGTGTGCGTGCCCGAGGTGTTCGCCGCCGCTCTGGGGGAGAACGCCCCCTCGGCGCACGACCCCGTGGACGCCCTGTTCCACGAGGGCCGGCTGACCGACCTGCCCGTCCGGCGCGCGCTGCGGCTGGGGGTGCTGGCCCGGATCACCGGGCGGCTCTTCGCCCCCGGGATGGAGTACACGGAGAAGCAGGTGAACACGGCGATCCGCACCTGCTTCGACGACCCGTCCTCCCTGCGCAGGTACCTGGTGGAGGAGGGGTACCTGACCCGCGAGTCCGACGGGAGCGTGTACCGGGTCGCGACGGCCTGATCCGTCCCGGGCCCGGTGGATCAGGACCCGATGCCGTCCACGCGCTCGTGGTAGGTGCGCCGGGTCCGCTCGGTGTGCTCGCTCATCAGCCGCAGGGCCTGGTCTGCGTCCCCCGCCTCGATGACGTCGACGAGGTTGGCGTGCTCGTCCCAGGAGGCGGCGCCGCGGATGCGGGCGACCGGGGCGTAGTACCAGCGGACACGCCTGTCGACCTGGGCGGCGAGTTCGGCGAGTACGCGGTTGCCCGAGGCCTCGGTGACGGTGCGGTGGAAGTCGGCGTTGGCCTGGACGACCGCGTCGGTGTCGGCGAGCTCGGTCGCCGCGCGCCCGGCGGCGACGAGTTCGCGCAGGTAGCCGACCTGCTCGGTGGAGGCATTGGCGGCGGCCAGGCGGGCCGACTCGGTCTCCAGCAGCGCGCGGACCGCCAGGAGCTGGTCGGCCTCGCTCTCGGTGGGCGTGTGCACGAACGCCCCGTAGCCGGGCCGCAGGTCCACCCAGCCCTCGTTGTTGAGCCGCTGCATCGCCTCGCGGACGGGCTGGCGCGAGACCCCCAGGGTCTGGGCCAGCTCGGTCTCGACCAGGTGCTGGCCGGGTGAGAGCGCCCTGGTGGTGATCAGGTCGAGGATGGCCTCGTACACGGCTTCGCGCAGCGGTACGGGACGCTGGATCCGTCCGGCGACGGTGTTCAACCCCTGCGAGGCCATAGGGAATCTCCAGAGTCCTGGTGCGCGGTCTTTGTAGACAGTGTACAAAACACGGGGACTGCGTCGGTCACGTCGGAACCTCCACGAGTTCGACCCTTCCGGGAAGGCGTCCCGGGGCGCGCGAGGGCGGGACGACGGCGAGGGCGTCCGCCGTGGCGGCGGCCCGCAGGTCGGCGGAGCCCGAGGCGGACAGCTCGACCGCCAGGTCGCGGCTCACGCGCACCGGGACGAGGCGGGTGTCGGCCGGGTGCGGGGTGGTCGGACCGATGAGCCTGGTCCGCCGGCCGGCGTGTGCCGGGTCCCGCCGGTCGGCGCGCCCGCTGAGCACCGGGACCAGCAGCGTGAGCGCGGCGGCCAGGGCCGCGCCGGGGTTGCCGGGCAGCCCCGCGACCACGGCTCCGGAGGGCAGGACGGCCAGTACCTGCGGATGGCCCGGCCGACAGGCGACACCGTCGACGACGACCCGCGCGCCGAGCCCTGCCAGGACCCCGCGCAGGTGGTCGGCCGGACCGGCCGAGGAGGAGCCGCAGACGGCGACGACCTCGGCCGCCCCGGCGCCGCCCAGTTCCCGCGCCAGGTCCCGTCCGCGGTCGGGGACCCGCACGGCGGGGGCGCACACCCCTCCCGCCCACGCGACCAGACCGGGCAGCACGGGGCCTATCGCGTCGCGCACCGCACCGGGACGCGGCATCCCCTCGTCCACGACCTCGTCCCCCGTGACCAGGACCCGGACGAGGGGCCGGACCACGGGCAGGGTGTCCCGGCCCAGGCTCGCGGCCAGCCCCAGGAGGGCGGGGGTGACGGGGCTCCCCCGCCGGGCGGCCACCGTCCCGGCCGCGGTGGTCTCGCCGCGGCGCCGGATGTGCCGCCCCTCCCCGACCCCGCCGTGCACGGTTCCGGAGGACTCCGCCGCCCGTTCGTAGGGCAGGACGGCGGTGGTGCCGTCCGGCACGACGGCGCCGGTGGCGATCTCCACCGCCTCGCCGTGCCCCAGTCGGACGACGGGACCCCGGCGACCGGCGAGCGATCGTCCGACGACGGCCCAGGGCCCCTCCCCGGACACCGCGTACCCGTCCATGGCGGCGCTGTCGAGCATGGGGACGTCGGCCGCGGAGACGAGGTCGGCGCCGAGGGTGGCGCCGAGGGCGCCGGCGAGCGGCTCCTCGGCCATGGGCGTGCCACCCTCGGCGCCGGTCACCCGCGCCAGCTCCCGTGCCGAGTTCCAGGGCAGCGGAGCGCGCGGGTGAGCTTTCACGTGAAGAAACGGAGAAGTTTCCGAGGCAGCCGGGTCGGGCATTCCTTCTCTCCCTACGGACCGGTGAGGAACGATGATTCGGAGCATACTGTATACAGTATGTGAAAGGAAGGGAGTCCTCATGCGAATCGCCGTACTCGGCGCCGGAGCGATCGGCGCCTATGCGGGCGCCGCACTCCACAGGGGCGGGGCCGACGTCCACCTCATCGCCCGTGGCGAGCACCTGGAGGCCCTGCGCGAGCGGGGCGTCCAGGTACTCAGCGCGCGCGGCGACTTCACCGCGCACCCGCACGCCACCGACGACCCGTCCGAGGTCGGCCCCGTCGACGCCGTCTTCCTCGGCCTGAAGGCCCAGCACTACGCGGCCTGCGGTCCGCTGCTGCGCCCCCTCATGGGCCCCTCCACCATGGTCGTCGCCGCCCAGAACGGCATCCCGTGGTGGTACTTCCACGGGGTCGACGGCCCCCTCTCCGAACACCGCATCGAGAGCGTGGACCCGGGGGGCTCGGTCAGCCGGACGATCCCGGTCGAGCGCGCCGTGGGGTGCGTGGTCTACGCCGCCACGGAGATCGCCGGGCCGGGGGTGATCCGGCACATGGAGGGGACCCGGTTCTCCATCGGCGAGCCGGACCGCTCCTCCTCCGCCCGCTGCCGCGACTTCCAGGCCGCGATGGAGGCGGGCGGCCTCAAGTGCCCGATCGAGCAGGACCTGCGCGAGGACATCTGGGTGAAGCTGATGGGCAACATCGTCTTCAACCCGCTGAGCGCGCTGACCCGTTCCACCATGGTGCAGATCTGCCGGAGCCGCTCGACCCGGGAGCTGGCCCGCACCATGATGACCGAGACCCTGGAGGTGGCGGCCCGGCTCGGGGTGCACCCGGCGATCTCCATCGACCGCCGCATGGCAGGGGCCGAGCGCGCCGGCGACCACCGCACCTCGACCCTGCACGACCTGGAGCGCGGGCGCCCCATGGAACTGGACGTCATCCTGTCCGCGGTGGTGGAGCTGGCCGACCTGACCGGGGCCCCCGTCCCCGCGCTCCGGGCGGTGGACGCCGTCGCCGGACTGCTCAACGACCGGATGCTCGACCCGCCCGGCCCCGCGGCTCCTCCCACCCCGACCCTGGCCGCCCGCCCTTGACCATGACTCACGATCACTAAATACTGTATGCAGTATCCCCGTCAGGCGCCACGGGCGCCGTCGGACCAGGCGAATCCGGCCACGACCACCAAGCGAGGCCACATGCGTTCCGACGATTTCTCCGCACCCTACGACCGACTCACCCAGCCCCTCGTCCGCGACGGCGGCGAACTGCGCCCGGCCTCCTGGGAGGAGGCCCTCGACCGCGCGGCCGCCGGGTTCCGGCGCGGCGTGGACGAGCACGGGCCCGACTCCTTCGGCATGCTCTCCTGCGCGCGGGCGACCAACGAGATGAACTTCATCGCGCAGAAGTTCACCCGCGTCGTCGTCGGCACCAACAACGTCGACTCCTGCAACCGCACCTGCCACGCGCCCAGCGTCGCCGGACTGGCCGCGGCCTTCGGCTCGGGCGGGGGCACCTCCTCCTACGCCGAGGTCGAGGACACCGACCTCATCGTGATCTGGGGGGGCAACCCCCGCTTCGCCCACCCGATCTTCTTCCAGCACGTGCTCAAGGGGGTGCGCAACGGCGCACGCCTGTTCGTCGTCGACCCCCGGCGCACCCCGACCGCCGAGTGGGCCGACCGCTGGCTCGGGCTGAACGTGGGCACGGACATCCCCCTGGCGCACGCCATCGGGCGCGAGATCCTGCACGCGGGCCTGGCCAACGACACCTTCGTCCGGCGCGCCACGAGCGGCTTCGACGAGTACCGCGCACTGGTCGAGCCCTGGACCCTCGCCGCCGCCGAGGCCGAGACCGGCGTTCCCGCCGAGGCCATCCGCGAGCTGGCGCACGCCTACGCCCGCGCCGAGCGCGCCCAGATGTGCTGGACGCTCGGCATCACCGAGCACCACAACGCGACCGACAACGTCCGCTCCCTGATCAACCTGTCGCTGCTGACCGGGCACGTGGGGAGGCACGGGTCGGGGCTCAACCCGCTGCGCGGCCAGAACAACGTGCAGGGCGGCGGCGACATGGGCGCCATCCCCGACCGCCTGGTCGGGTTCCAGGACATCCTGGACCCGCAGGTGCGCGCGCCCTTCGAGGAGGCGTGGGGGCGGGAGATCCAGGGCGTCAAGGGCAAGAACCTGACCCAGATGTTCGAGGCGATGGACGAGCGGGAGATCAGGACGCTCTACGTGATCGGCGAGAACCCGGTCCAGTCCGAGCCCGAGACGCACAAGACCACCCGCCGCCTGCGAAAACTGGACCACCTGGTGGTGCAGGACATCTTCCTGACCCGCACCGCCGAACTCGCCGACGTGGTGCTCCCCGCGAGCGCGTCCTGGTGCGAGTCCGACGGCACCTTCACCAACAGCGAGCGCCGCGTGCAGCTGGTCCGCAAGGCGCTGGACCCTCCGCAGGGCGCCCGCGACGACATCGAGATCATGTGCGACCTCGCGACCCGCCTGGGCACCGACTGGTCCCGGCCCTCGGCCGAGGACATATGGAACGAGGTCCGCTCCCTCTCCCCCATGCACCGGGGCATGAGCTACGCGCGCCTGGCGGAGCTGCACGGCATCCAGTGGCCCTCCTACTCCGAGGACACCCTGGAGCCGAGCTACCTGCACGCACGCCTGTGGTCGGAGGACCCCGCCGAGCGCGGCGAACCCGCCCCGTTCGGGATCGTGGGTCACTCCCCGCCGGTCGACCTCCTCGACGAGGACTTCCCGTTCCGGCTGACGACCGGGCGACGGCTGGACGACTACAACACCGGGGTGCAGACCAGCGGCTTCTCGTCGCCGCTGCGCCGGGGCGAGCTGCTGGACCTGTCCCCCGAGGACGCGGCCAAGCTCGGGGTGGCCGACGGCGAGACGGTCCGCGTGACCTCGCGCCGGGGCTCGGTCCTCGTCCCCGTCTCCGTCACGGACGCGATGCGGCAGGGGCTGGTGTTCATGACCTTCCACTTCCCGCACCAGGTGGACACCCAGCTGCTGACCATCGACGCCACCGACCCCATCGCGGGGACGGCCGAGTACAAGGCCGCTGCGGTGCGGATCGAGCGCGTGGAGGAACCCGCACGCAGCGCAGCCCCCTCGCGGTGACGAGGACGAACGGTGGTCCGCGCCGTCGCCCCAGCCCCCTGCGGCGACGGCGCGGACCCCTCCGCGGACGGCGCGCTCGCGCGCGGTCCGGGGGCCGGGTCTCCTTACGCGATCTTGGCGCGTACGGGGGTTGTCAACCCGATCATCTGCATCATACTGTCCTCTGTATACAAAATCCTGTGATCTGGATTACACGAGATTGAGGTGACACAGACGTGGACCTGCGATTCCTGGACGAGGCGCCCACCGCCGTCGAACGCGAAGCCGTCGACAGCGTGCTCGGTCCCCCCGAGTCCGGTTGGGACGGCGGCGCCCGCCAGGACGTCGACCTGCGCTACGCGCGGGGAGGCCACACCGCCCGGGACAGACGCGACCTGCTCATGCCGGCCCTCCACGCGGTCAACGACCGGGTGGGCTGGATCAGCAGGCCCGCGCTCGACCACATCTGCCGCAGGCTCACCATCCCTCCTGCGGAGGCCTACGCCGTCGCCTCCTTCTACGCGATGTTCGCCCTCCACCGGCGGCCCCGCCGGGTCATGCACCTGTGCACCGACATCGCCTGCGCCGCGGCCGGAGCGTCCGGACTGCGCGACCGGCTCGCCGAACGCCTCGGCCCGCCCGGCGGGCACGACGGGGACACCACCTGGCACGAGAGCCCCTGCCTGGGCATGTGCGAGCGCGCGCCCGCCGCCCTGGCCCTCGAGGCGGGGGCCCCTGCACGGTACGCCGTCGCCGCGCCCGCCACGTCCGAGGCCCTGGACGCGATGGCCGCGGACGCGCCCGCCGGCTCCTCACCGGCGTCCGCGAACGGGCGCCCCTCCCCCACCACCTACGGCGGCGATCCCCTCCCCGGCACGGCCCCGGAGCCGGCCCCCTCGACGGCCGTCCCGGACGCCGGATCGCCCGACCACGTGCTCCTCCGACGTGTCGGTACCGTCGACCCCCTCAGCCTGGACGACTACCGCGCCGCCGGCGGATACGCGGCGCTGCGCCAGGCGCTGCGGCTCGGCCCGGCCGGCGTCATCCGGGAGGTCTCCGACTCCGGCCTGGTCGGCCGGGGCGGAGCCGCCTTCCCCACCGGCCGCAAGTGGCAGGCCACCGCCCAGCAGCCGGACGGCCCGCACTACCTGGTCTGCAACGCCGACGAGAGCGAACCCGGGACCTTCAAGGACCGCGTCCTGATGGAGGGCGACCCGTTCTCCGTCATCGAGGCGATGACGATCGCGGGCTACGCCATCGGCGCGCGACTCGGGTACCTGTACATCCGGGGCGAGTACCCCCGGGCCCTGCGACACCTGGAGAACGCCATCGCGCTCGCACGCGAGCGCGGGCTCCTCGGCCCGGACGTCCTCGGTTCGGGGTTCGCCTTCGACATCGAGATCCGGCGCGGCGCGGGCGCCTACATCTGCGGCGAGGAGACCGCGATCTTCGGCTCGATCGAGGGCTACCGGGGGGAGCCGCGCACCAAGCCGCCCTTCCCCGTGGAGAAGGGGCTGTTCGGCAAGCCGACCGCCGTGAACAACGTGGAGACACTGGTCAACGTCCTGCCGATCATGCTGATGGGCGGTCCCGCCTACGCGGCCGTCGGTACGGGCGGGTCCACCGGGCCCAAGCTGTTCTGCCTGTCCGGCGGCGTGCGCCGCCCGGGGCTGTACGAGCTGCCCTTCGGCGCCACCCTGCGCGATCTCGTCGAGGCGGCCGGGGGCATGCCCGAGGGGCGCACCATCCAGGCGGTCCTGCTCGGCGGGGCCGCCGGGGCGTTCGTCCGCGGCGACGAACTCGACATCCCCCTGACCTTCGAGGGCGCACGCGCGGCCGGGACGACCCTGGGATCGGGGGTGGTCCTCGTCCTGGACGACACCGCCGACCTGGTCGCGACACTGGTCCGCGTGGCGGCCTTCTTCCGCGACGAGTCCTGCGGCCAGTGCGTACCCTGCCGGGTCGGCACCGTACGCCAGGAGGAGTCCCTCCTGCGGATCAGCGCGGGGGGCGACGCCGCCACCGAGGTCCCCCTGCTCCGCGAGGTCGGCCAGGCGATGCGGGACGCCTCGATCTGCGGTCTGGGACAGACCGCCTGGAACGCTGTGGAGTCGGCGATCGACCGGCTCGACCTGTTCGGCGGCGCCGGCCCGGCCGCCTCGGACGACACCCACCTGAGCACCGTCCCGGGCACCCGGGCGGCAACCGAGGAGGCCCGATGACCGTCCCCGTACTCCTGGCCCCGCCCAAGCGGCTGATCGACGCGACCATCGACGGAGAGCAGGTCCGCGTCCCCGAGGGCACCACCGTCCTCCAGGCCTGCGCCGAGCGGGGGACCGAGATCCCCACCCTGTGCCACGGCGACACGCTCACGCCCAGGAACGCCTGCCGCGTGTGCGTGGTGGAGGTGGAGGGCGCCCGCACGCTCGCCCCCGCCTGCTCGCGCAAGCTGGAGCCCGGCATGTCCGTGGCCACCGACTCCGAGCGGGTGCGCCACAGCCGCAAGCTGGTCCTGGAGCTGCTCGGCTCCTCCGTGGACCTGTCCACCACCCCGCAGGTCGCCGAGTGGATGGAGCGCTACGACGCGGAGCCCGACCGGTTCGGTCCGCGCGCGGAGGCCGCGGCCCTGGGTGTGCGCGACGCCCGGCGCTCGGGCGAGCACGAGCCCGGCGACGGCGCGGTGGCGGCGACGGTCGAGCAGCCCGCGAAGGTGGACAACGACCTGTACGTGCGCGACTACTCCAAGTGCATCATGTGCTACAAGTGCGTGGACGCCTGCGGCGACCAGTGGCAGAACACCTTCGCGATCGGGGTGGCCGGGCGCGGGTTCGACGCCCGCATCTCCACCGAGCACGACGTCACCCTGCCCGACTCCGCCTGTGTGTACTGCGGCAACTGCATCGAGGTCTGCCCCACGGGCGCGCTGTCCTTCAGCACCGAGTTCGACATGCGCGCGGCGGGGACCTGGGACGAGGAGAAGCAGACCGAGACGACCACGATCTGCACCTACTGCGGAGTAGGCTGCAACGTCACGCTTCACGTGCAGGAGAACGAGATCGTGAAGGTCACGTCCCCGCACGACAACCCGGTGACCCACGGGAACCTGTGCATCAAGGGCCGGTTCGGCTTCCAGCACGTGCAGCGCCGCGGCGGTGGGGGCGGCGCCTGAACCGCTCCGCCCGCGCGGGACCATGAGAAGGGGAATCCCGGCGGAATCGTGTAGAACCGGGAACGGCAGGACACGGGAAGGCGGTAGGACGATGGGACGGGTCACGGTCCGGGGGAAGGTACTCCGGGTCAGGGACGGCTCCGCGACCGAACGTGTGGACACGTTCGTCGTGGAGGAGCCTCTGGAGATCAGGCTGGACGGTGAGCCGCTGAGCATCACCATGCGCACGCCCGGCGACGACTTCGACCTGGCCGCCGGGTTCCTCGTGAGCGAGGGCGTGGTGTCACGGGCGGACGAGATCACCGCGATCCGCTACTGCGCCGGGGCGACCGAGGACGGTTCGAACACCTACAACGTGCTCGACGTGTCCCTCGCCCCGGGCGTCCCCCGCCCGGACACGTCGCTGGAGCGCAACTTCTACACCACGTCCTCCTGCGGCCTGTGCGGCAAGGCCAGCCTGGACGCCGTGCGCACCCAGGCCAGGTGGCAGGTCTCGGAGGACGCCGCCCAGGTCGGCGCGGACACCCTGACGGAGCTCCCCGACCGGCTGCGCGAGGCGCAGCGGGTGTTCGACCGCACGGGCGGGCTGCACGCCGCGGGGCTGTTCACTGCGCAGGGCGAGCTCCTCGCCCTGCGCGAGGACGTGGGCCGCCACAACGCGGTCGACAAGCTGGTCGGCTGGGCCCTGCGCTCGGGCCGGCTGCCGTTGAGCGGGACGGTGCTGATGCTCTCGGGCCGCGCCTCCTTCGAGCTGGTGCAGAAGGCCTGGATGGCCGGCATTCCGATGATGGCGGCCGTCTCGGCGCCCTCGTCCCTGGCCGTCGACCTGGCCGAGGAGGCGGGCATCACGCTCGCCGGGTTCCTCCGGGGCACCTCCATGAACGTCTACGCCGGAAGGCATCGGATCCTCCTGAAGAAGGCGCTCCCAGCGCCCTCGGCGGCCACGGGAGGCATCCGCAGTTCGGGTCAGTAGACGCGGGGGCGGTCGGCGCGCTCCAGCCCCCTGCACCGACCGCTCCCGACACCCGGGCCCTGTGTGACACCGCTCCGAAGGACGGTGGCCGCACACCCCCGGCTCCCACCCGTGGCCGGCCCGGCCACCGGACGGCGACCGCGTCGGGCCCCGTGCCCCGGGGCGCCGTGCCTCGCTCCCCCAGGGCACCGGGCCCGCCCCCCGTCGCGTGTCAGACGCGCCCCTCGGGGCGCAGCGTGTAGTGCGGGAAGTTGCCGGGCAGCCGCTCGGAGGCGGGTCCCCGGGTGACCGCGTGGACGAGGAGTTCGCCTCCGACGAAGGCGCCCCGCCAGGAGTCCCCCCAGCCGCCGAACAGCTCGTCGCGGTCGCCGCGCGAGCGGGGCCGGTTGACGCCGACCTTGAAGGCGCGCACCCCGGAGGCCAGTCGCGAGGCCGTGTCGGGGTCGTCGCAGGAGACGGTGGCGACCAGGGCCCCGTTGCTGGCGTTCATCCCGGCCAGGAGCTCGGCCTCGGTGTCCACCAGCACGATCGAGTCGACCGGGCCGAACGGCTCGGCGTGGAACAGCGGTGAGGACCGCGGTGGCTCCAGGAGCGCCACGGGCGCCACGTAGGCGTCCGTGTTCTGGCCCGGGAGCAGGCGGGCGTCGGCCAGTCCGCCGCGGTGGAGGGGCACCGCACCGCCCGCGACGGCCTCGGCCACCCGGTCGGTGAGCTCCTTGGCCTTGGCGGCGTTGATCAGGGGGCCGAAGTCCAGTTCCGGCAGGTCGTCGTCGGGGGACTCCACGGCGAGGGGGTGGCCGAAGCGGACCGTGCGGACCGCGGTGAGGTAGGCGTCGAGGAAGGCGTCGAAGCGGGACCGCTGCACGACGAACCGGGGATAGGCGGTGCAGCGCTGTTTGGCGTAGTCGAAGGTCTTCCGGATCTGCCCGGACAGGGTCTCCCAGTCGCTGAACTCCCAGACCCCCCAGCAGTTCAACCCCTCCTGTTCCAGGACGTGCGGCCTGCCCAGGTCGGCGAGGTCGGCCGCCACCCGTCCGCCGGTGTCGCGACCGCCGACGAAGGACACGCAGCCGATCTCCGGTCCCCGCACCAGCGCCGGGGACAGGTCCCGCCCGCCGCCGCTGACCAGGGTGAACGGCAGCCCCTCCCGGACCGCCAGGGCCACGGCGAGGGTCAGGCAGACCAGCCCGCCGTCGGTGGGGGTCTTGGCGATCACGCCGTTGCCCGCGAGCGCCTGGACGCACATCGCGTGCGCGAGCACGCTCATCGGATAGTTCCAGCTCGCGATGTTGCTGACGGGGCCGTCCAGGGGGAGGCGGCCGTCGAGCATGGGCCCGACGCCGTCCAGGTACCACTCGACCCCGGAGATCGCCCGGTCCACGTCCTGGCGGGCCAGCCGCCAGGGCTTGCCGATCTCCCAGACCAGGGCGAGCGCGAGGGTGTCGCGGTGCCGCTCCCAGGCGCGGACCGTGGCGCGGACCCGCGCCTCCCGCTCGGCGAGGGGCAGCGTGCTCCACGCGCGGTGCTCCGCGGCGGCCCCCGACACCGCGAGGGCCGCGGTCGCGCCGTCCAGCATGGGAGGGCCCGCGGTCTCGGAACCGTCGACGGGCGAGTAGGAGGTCCGGGGCTCGCCGTCGGCGTGCCACCGCCCGCCCCAGTGGTTGTGGACCCTGTCGGGGCCGAAGGCCTCCGGCGCCGCCTCCCGGCAGCGGGCGTACAGGGCGGCCCACGAGGTGCCCGGCTTGAGCATGGTCGTCATGGCGCCGTGGGCGCCGTTCCGGAGAGGACGCCCGCCCCCTCTCCGTCAGCCGTACCGCCGAGGACGGCGCGCACCAGGCGGGCCGCTTCGCTGGGGGTCTTGCCGACCTTGACGCCGGCAGCCTCCAACGCCTCCTGCTTCGCAGCAGCCGTGCCCGCCGAACCCGACACGATCGCGCCCGCGTGACCCATCGTCTTGCCCTCCGGAGCGGTGAACCCCGCGACATAACCCACCACGGGCTTAGTCACGTTCGCCTTCACGAACTCCGCGGCACGCTCCTCCGCGTCACCACCGATCTCACCGATCATCACGATCACATCGGTGTCCGGGTCGGCCTCGAACGCCGCCAGCGCGTCGATGTGCGTCGTCCCGATGATCGGGTCACCACCGATACCCACCGCCGACGAGAAACCGATGTCGCGCAGCTCGTACATCATCTGGTAGGTCAGCGTGCCCGACTTGGACACCAGACCGATCCGACCCGGCTTGGCGATGTCGGCCGGGATGATGCCCGCGTTCGACTGCCCCGGCGTGATCAGACCCGGGCAGTTCGGGCCCACGATCCGCGTCCTGTTGCCCTTGGCGTCGGCGTAGGACCAGAACGCCGCGGTGTCGTGCACCGGGATGCCCTCGGTGATCACGACCGCCAGGCCGATCTCGGCGTCGATCGCCTCGATCACCGCGTCCTTGGAGAACTTGGGCGGCACGAAGATCACCGTCACGTCCGCGCCGGTCGCGGCCATGCCCTCGGCCACCGATCCGAACACGGGCACCTCGGTGCCGTCGAAGTCGACCTTCTGGCCGGCCTTGCGCGGGTTGACCCCGCCCACGATGTCGGTGCCCGAAGCGAGCATCCGACGGGTGTGCTTGGTGCCCTCAGAGCCGGTCATGCCCTGGACCAGCACCTTGCTGTCCTTGGTCAGGAAAATAGCCATGGTCTGTTCCGTCCCCTGTCGAAGATCGTCTCGCCGGTCAGCCCAGTGCCGCGAGCTCGGCGGCCTGAGCGGCGGCGCCGTCCATCGTGTCGACCCGGCGAACGGCCGGGTGGGCGCGCTCGTCGAGGATCCGGCGGCCCAGCTCGGCGTTGTTGCCGTCCAGGCGCACGACCAGCGGCTTGGTGAGCCCTCCGGAACCCGAGCCGTCGCCGCGGCCCTCCAGCAGCTCCAGCGCCTGCACAATGCCGTTGGCCACCGCGTCGCACGCGGTGATGCCGCCGAACACGTTCACGAACACGCTCTTGACCGCGGGGTCGCCCAGGATGATCTCCAACCCGTTGGCCATCACCTCCGCGGAGGCGCCGCCACCGATGTCGAGGAAGTTCGCGGGCTTGACCCCGCCGTGCTCCTCACCGGCGTAGGCGACCACGTCCAGAGTGGACATGACCAGACCCGCACCGTTGCCGATGATCCCGACCTCACCGTCGAGCTTCACGTAGTTCAGACCCCTCTCCTTCGCCCTGCGCTCGCGGTCGTCGACGTCGGAGCCGTTCGCGAAGGGGACCCGCTCGGGGTGGCGGAACCCGGCGCTCTCGTCCAGGGTGACCTTGCCGTCGAGCGCGACGATCCGGCCGTCGGCCGTGCGGACCAGGGGGTTCACCTCCACGAGGGTGGCGTCCTCCCCTGCGGCGACCGCCCAGAGCCGGGTGATCACCTGGGCGGCGCACTCCCGCACCTCCTCCGGCAGCCCGGCGGCGCGGCAGATCCCGAGTGCGGCGGCCTGGTCCACCCCCTCGGGGCCGACCGGTGTGCGCACCACCGCGTCGGGGTTCGAGACGGCGACCTCCTCGATCTCCATCCCGCCCTCGGCGGAGCAGATCGACAGGAAGGTGCGGTTCGCACGGTCCAACAGGAAGGAGAAGTAGTACTCCTCCGCGATGTCGGAGGCCTCCTCGACCAGGACACGGTGGACCGTGTGGCCCTTGATGTCCATACCGAGGATCTGCTCGGCCTTGGCCTGAGCGTCCTCGGGGCCCTCGGCGACCTTCACGCCACCGGCCTTACCGCGACCACCGGTCTTCACCTGCGCCTTCACCACCACCCGGTGGCCGATGCGGCCAGCCGCCAGCCTCACCTGTTCCGGGGTGTCCGCGATCTCGCCCTCGACGAGGGGTACGCCGTACTCCCCGAAGAGCTGTTTGGCCTCGTACTCGTGGAGATCCACCTGGCCTCCTCATGACGTGGTTGTCGTGTCTCTTTCTAGTGATACTCCATACTGTATGCAGTATTCAATACTCGTTCCGGCGAAAATGCGTGCTGGGCCACCCCTTCCCAGATCGTCACGCACTTTGCATACTGCATACAAGGAGGTGTCGCCATGCGCAGACCCCACACCCCCGACCCGCGGTCGTCCTCCCCCTCCGCCCGGGAGGAGGTGCGCGACTGGCGCGGCAGGCACTACTCCGTCGGCCCGTCGGCCCGTGCGCTGACCGGCGGCCCCCGCTCCGTCATCCTCGTCCGCGCCCTGGTCGCCGCCGCGGCGGTCGGCGTCCTCCAGTTCGGCTACGGCGCCGCGCTCCCGTCCCTCGTCGCGGCGCACGACCGACCCCCCGCCCTCGCCCTGCTCCCGTTCCTGGTGTGGACCCTGGCCCAGGGCGCCTGCGCCCCGGCCCTGCACCGCGCCCGGGCCCGGAGGGAGCTGCGGGCCGGGACACTGATCCCGGCGGGCGCGCTGCTGTGCGCCGCCGCGCTCGTCGTGCTCGGCACCTCGTCCGGACTCACCGCCGCCGTCCTGGGCTACGGGATCCTGGGCGGCGTGGGCGCCGGACTCGTCTACCACTCCTGTACCGACCTGGTCGGCGGCTGGTTCCCCGACCGGCGCACCGTGCGCTCCGGCGCCGTGGGCGGCGCCTTCGCACTGGGATCGGTTCCCCTCCTGCCGGCGATCGCCGCCGGAATCGATCCCTCCTCCCTCCCCTTCGCGTGCGCGGCGCTCGCCGCACTGGTCCTGGTCCTGGGGATCGCGGGCGGCGCGGGCCAGCGCACGGCCCCGCCGCGATGGTGGCCCCCGGAGTCCGACCCGCGCGCCGCGGCACTGCTCCGGGGCGCCGACCCGCCTCCCGCCACCGACTTCACGCACGCCCAGGCGTGGACGGCCGGCGGCTCACTGCCGCTCCTCCACGCGATCGTCGCCCTCTCCGGGGCGAGCGGGCTGTTCACCCTCGCCGTGCTGCCCCTCCTCCTCCTGGAAGGGGGCCATCCCCCCTCCACCGCCGCCCTGGCGGTCACGGCGTTCGCCGCGGCCAGCGGCCTCGGGAGGCTGGCCGCGGGGGCGGCGGCCGAACGGACCGGCCGGCGCCGGGCGCTCGCCCTGCTGCTGGGGGCCGGGGCGCTCGCGCAGGCGGGCCTGGCCGCGGCCGTTCCCACCGGTCAGACCGCAGCGGTGGTGCTCCTCGCGCTCGTGGCGGGCGCGGGCACCGGCTCCTGCTACCCGCTGACCCGCGCGATCACCGAGGGCCACTTCGGATCGCGGTGGACCCCCGGCATCCACGGCCTCGTCTACAGCTCCAAGGCGGTCGGCGGACTGGTCGGCGTCGGCGGCGCCGTGCTGCTCCTCGCGTCGGCGCAGCCCACCGCGTGGCCCGCGGGCCTGGCCGCCGCCGGGGCGCTCTGCGGAGCGTCGTCACTGCTGGCGGCCCTGCTCCGGCGTCCGCTCCCGGTACGGACCACACCCGCGGCACACGGGGTCTGGACAGCGCCGCGACGCCGTGCTCCAATGTGAGGTACACGGTATACAGTATCCCACCTACAGCATCCACCGAGCACGCAGCCCGCCCGCACCGCACGAAAGGGGTCGTCGTACCGATGGCCGACGGCAAGGGAACCACCGAATCCACCACCAGCGAGAAGAGCACGATCTCCGGAGGCCACCTGGTGGCCAAGGCCCTCAAGGCCGAGGGGGTCGACGTCATCTTCACGCTCTGCGGCGGACACATCATCGACATCTACGACGGATGCGCGGACGAGGGCATCGACGTGGTCGACGTCCGCCACGAGCAGGTCGCGGCGCACGCCGCCGACGGCTACGCGCGGATCACCGGCAAGCCGGGATGCGCGGTCGTGACGGCCGGACCGGGGACCACGGACGCGGTCACCGGCATCGCCAACGCCTACCGCGCCGAGAGCCCGATGCTGGTCATCGGCGGCCAGGGCGCCCTCAGCCAGCACAAGATGGGCTCGCTCCAGGACCTGCCGCACGTCGACATGATCAACCCGATCTCCAAGTTCGCCGCCACCGTGCCGCACACCGAGCGGGTCGCCGACCTGGTCTCGATGGCGTTCCGCGAGGCCAACAGCGGAGCTCCCGGCCCGTCCTTCCTGGAGATCCCCCGCGACGTCCTCGACGCCGAGGTCCCGCTGGAGAGGGCGCGCATCCCCGCCAAGGGCCGCTACCGCGCCTCCACGCGGCAGGCGGGCGACCCCGACGCGATCGAGCGGCTCGCCGACCTGCTCGTACGCTCCGAGCGGCCCAGCATCCTGCTCGGCAACCAGGTCTGGACCACGCGGGCCACCCAGTCCGCCACCGACCTGGTCCGCGCGCTCAACGTCCCCGCCTACATGAACGGCGCCGGCCGCGGCACCCTGGCGCCCGGGGACCCCCACCACTTCCAGCTCTCCCGGCGCTACGCCTTCACCAACTCCGACCTGATCATCATCGTCGGCACCCCCTTCGACTTCCGGATGGGCTACGGCAAGCGCCTCTCCCCCGACGCCACGGTCGTCCAGATCGACCTCAACTACGCCACCGTCGGCAAGAACCGGGACATCGACCTGGGTCTGGTGGGCGACGCGGACGTCATCCTGTCGTCGGTGCTCCAGGCCACCTCCGCCTACGGGGACAACGGCTCCCAGAGCCGCAAGACCTGGCTCGAGGAGCTGCGCACCCAGGAGCAGGCCGCCCTCGACAAGCGGGCGCACCTGCTCACCTCCGACTCCACGCCCATCCACCCCTACCGGCTGGTCAGCGAGATCAACCAGTTCCTCACCGAGGACTCCATCTACGTCGGCGACGGCGGCGACATCGTCACCTTCTCCGGGCAGGTGGTCCAGCCCAAGTCGCCGGGCCACTGGATGGACCCGGGGCCGCTCGGCACGCTGGGCGTGGGCGTCCCGTTCGTGATGGCCGCCAAGTACGCCCGCCCTGACAAGGAGGTGGTCGCGCTCTTCGGCGACGGCGCGTTCAGCCTCACCGGCTGGGACTTCGAGACCCTCGTCCGGTTCAACCTGCCCTTCGTCGGGATCGTCGGCAACAACTCGTCGATGAACCAGATCCGCTACGGCCAGATCGCCAAGTACGGCGCGGACCGGGGCGAAATCGGCAACACGCTGGGAGACGTGAACTACGCGGAGTTCGCGAAGATGCTCGGCGGCCACGGCGAGGAGGTCCGGGATCCCGCGGACATCGCCCCGGCGCTGCGCCGCGCCCGCGAGTCCGGCAAGCCCTCACTCGTCAACGTCTGGATCGACCCCGATGTCTACGCCCCGGGGACGATGAACCAGACCATGTACAAGTAGCCGATCCAGAGAGGAAGAGTCATGGGCAAGGCACTCGACGGGGTCCGCGTTCTGGACATGACCCACGTCCAGTCGGGTCCGTCGGCGACGCAGATCCTCGCCTGGATGGGCGCGGACGTGGTCAAGGTGGAGGCGACGACGGGCGACATCACCCGGCGCCAGCTCCGGGACCGGCCCGACGTGGACAGCCTGTACTTCACGATGCTCAACTCCAACAAGCGGAGCATCACGCTGAACACCAAGAAGCCCCGGGGCAAGGAGATCTTCCTGGACCTGGTGCGCCGCAGCGACGTGCTGGTGGAGAACTTCGCCCCCGGCGCGCTGGATCGGATGGGCTTCACCTGGGAGGCGCTCTCCGAGGTCAACCCCCGCCTGGTCTACGCCTCGATCAAGGGGTTCGGGCCGGGCGCGTACGCCGACTTCAAGGCCTACGAGGTGATCGCCCAGGCGATGGGCGGCTCCATGAGCACCACCGGCTTCGAGGAGGGCCCGCCGCTGGCGACGGGCGCGCAGATCGGTGACTCGGGCACGGGGATGCATACAGTAGCCGGTATCCTTGCGGCCCTGTTCCAGCGCACCCGGACCGGACGCGGCCAGCGCGTCCAGGTCGCCATGCAGGACGCGGTGCTCAACCTGTGCCGGGTCAAGCTCCGCGACCAGCAGCGGCTCGCGCACGGGCCGCTGGCGGAGTACCCCAACGACGACTTCGGCGACGAGGTCCCCCGGTCCGGCAACGCCTCCGGCGGCGGCCAGCCCGGCTGGGCCGTCCGCACCGCCCCGGGCGGGCCCAACGACTACGTGTACGTCATCGTCCAGCCCGCCGGGTGGGAACCGATCACCCGGCTCATCGACCGCCCCGAACTGGCCGACGACCCCGAGTGGTCCACCCCCGAGGCCCGGCTGGACAAGCTCGACAAGATGTTCTCCCTGATCGAGGAGTGGACCGCCCAGATCCCCAAGTGGGACGTGCTGGCGGCACTGAACGCGCACAACATCCCCTGCGGCCCGATCATGTCCACCCGGGAGATCATCGACGACCCCACCCTGCGGGCCAACGGTGTCATCACCACCGTCGAGCACCCCGAGCGCGGTCCCTACAGCACGGTGTCCTCGCCCATCCGCCTCTCGGACTCCCCGGTGGACGTCGTCCGCTCCCCGCTGCTCGGAGAGCACAACGCCGACGTCTACCGCGGCGAACTGGGGCTGTCCGACGAGGACCTGGCCGAACTCGAATCGAACGGAGTGATCTGAAGACATGGCCGCCTACACCCCCGAGCGTTCCGACCAGGACCGCGCAGCGGTCCGCGAGGTGCTCGACCGGGCCCGCGCCGAGGGCCGGACCGCCCTCACCGCCCCCGAGGGCCGGGTCCTCGCCGACGCCTACGGCATCCCCATCCCCGGTGAGGCACTGGCCCACTCCGCGGAGGAGGCCGCCGCCCTCGCCCAGGACCTCGGCCTCCCGGTCGTGGCCAAGATCGTCTCCCCCGACATCCTGCACAAGACCGACGCCGGCGGCGTCGAGGTCGGGCTGGACAGCGCCGAGAAGGTCGCCGAGGCGTACCACCGGATCGTCGCCAACGCCCTCGCCCACACCCCCGGCGCGAGGATCGACGGCATCCAGATCCAGCAGCAGATCGGCGGCGGGCCGGAGGTCGAGGTGCTCGTCGGCGCGACCACCGACCCCACCTTCGGCAAGATCGTGGTGTTCGGGCTGGGCGGGGTCCTCGTCGAGGTCCTCAAGGACGTCACCTTCCGGATGGCGCCGATCTCCAAGGAGGAGGCGCTGTCCCAGGTCGGCGACATCCGCGCGGCCGAGATCCTGCGCGGCGTGCGCGGCCGCCCGGGGGTGGACCAGGAGCGTCTCGCCGAGGTCGTCAGCGCACTGTCGGACCTGGTGACCGACTTCCCGGAGATCGCCGAGGCCGACCTCAACCCGGTGTTCGCCGGCCCCTCGTCCGCCGTGGCCGCCGACCTCCGCTTCGTCCTGGACTTCGCCCCGGCCGAACGGCCGACGGCGTTCAGCCGGGACGAGATCCTCGGCGCGATGAACCGGGTCTTCAAGCCGCGGTCGATCGCGATCATCGGCGCGTCCAACGAGGCCGGGAAGATCGGCCACTCCGTCATCAAGAACATCGTCGACGGCGGGTACGCCGGCGAGGTGTACCCGGTCAACCCCAAGGCCCCCGAGGTGTACGGCCGCAAGGCGTACGCGAGCGTCCTCGACATCCCCGGCGACGTCGACGTGGCCGTCTTCGCGATCCCCGCGAAGTTCGTCGCGGGCGCCCTGGAGGAGGTCGGCGCGAAGGGGGCCGCCGCGGCGATCCTCATCCCGTCCGGCTTCGCCGAGACCGGGGAGCAGGAGTTGCAGGACGAGGTGCTCGCCATCGCCCGCAGGCACGGCGTCCGGCTCCTCGGCCCCAACATCTACGGCTACTACTACACGCCGGAGAACCTGTCGGCCACGTTCTGCACCCCCTACGACGTCACCGGCGGCACCGCCCTCACCTCGCAGTCCGGCGGCATCGGCATGGCCATCCTCGGCTACAGCCGCAGCACCAACACCGGGGTGTCCGCCATCGTCGGCGTCGGCAACAAGGCCGACATCGACGAGGACGACCTGCTCACCTTCTTCGGCCAGGACGAGAACACCAACGCCATCGCCATGCACCTGGAGGACCTCAAGGACGGCCGCGCCTTCGTCGAGGCCGCCCGCGAGGTCGTCCCGCACAAGCCCGTCGTCGTGCTCAAGGCCGGGCGCACCGACGCCGGTGCGCGCGCGGCGGGATCGCACACCGGGGCGCTCGCCGGGGACGACAAGGTCTACGACGACATCCTGCGCCAGGCCGGGGTGGTCAGGGCCCCGGGGCTCAACGAACTGCTGGAGTTCGGCCGCGCCCTGCCGGTCCTGCCCACGCCCCGGGGCGAGAACGTCGTCATCATCACCGGGGCGGGCGGGTCGGGCGTGCTGCTCTCCGACGCCGTGGTCGACAACGGGATGTCGCTGTACGAGATCCCACCGGACCTGGACGCGTCGTTCCGGGCGTTCATCCCGCCCTTCGGGGCGGCCGGGAACCCGGTCGACATCACCGGGGGCGAGCCCCCCTCCACGTACGAGGCCACCGTCCGGCTCGGCCTGGAGGACGAGCGGGTGCACGCGCTGATCCTGGGCTACTGGCACACCATCATCACCCCGCCGATGGTCTTCGCCAAGGTGATCAGCGAGGTCGTGGCCGAGGCCAGGGCCAAGGGCATCGACAAGCCCGTGGTGGCGTCCCTCTCGGGCGACACCGAGGTGGAGGAGGCCGCGCAGTACCTGTTCGACCACGGGATCGTGGCCTTCCCCTACACCACCGAGAAGCCGGTGCAGATTCTCGGCGCGAAGTATCGCTGGGCGCGCGCCGCGGGACTACTCTGACCGAATGCCCGGCCGGCGCCCTCGGCGCCGGCCGTGCCCCTGCACCACCGCACCACCCCTGATCCCGACGGCCTCGGAGCCGCCGCCACGAGGCCGTCGGGACCCTCCGCCGCGGCGACAGCCACCACCAGCCGCGGCGGTCCCTCCTCCACATCCGACAGAGAGGTGGCCGCACCACCCGGGGGCGCCATGCAAGCAAGCAGCTCGCATCCGCACATCCCACACAGGGAGTTCCGCCCATGGATTCCTCACGCCCCGAGACCGGCGGCACGCCGGGTTCCGCCGACCAGTCCTCCACCGACTCGCAGATCCCCTTCGTCCCCGCCCAGCGGCAGCCGGCCGCCGTCGGACCCGACACGTCCTCCACCGCCACGAGCACCGGTGGCACTCCTCCCCAGGAGGAGCGCGTGTGGAAGGCGGGCCGGCTGGAGCCGATGCCCATCCGCCCCCTCCCGAAGGCTCCGCCCTCGATCCACATCCTCGGGCCCACCGTGTTCCTCGTCGCCCTCGGCGTCGGCATGGGCGAGTCCTACATGTGGCCGAGGCTGGTACTCGTGTTCGGCCCCGAGATCCGCTGGCTCTTCCTGCTCGGCGTCTCCCTGCAGGCCGTGGTCATGCTGGAGATGTCGCGGTACGCGATGGCGACCGGGGAGAGCATCTTCTACGGCGCCGCGCGCGTGTTCAAGCCCCTGATGTGGTTCTTCTTCCTCACAGCGATCCTGGTCTACGTCTGGCCGGGCCACCTCTCCGCCGGCGCCTCGGCGTTCGAGCGGGTGACCGGCATCCCGTGGCAGATCACGGCGGTCGCCGGGATGCTCCTCGTCGGTGTGGTGTTCACGCTGGCGAAGGTCATCTACAACCTGCTGGAGAGCGTGCTCTCCATCTGCATCGGCCTGCTGGTGGTCGGCACGTCCGTGGTCGCGGCGATGGTCGGCAACCTGTCCGACCTCACCTCCACCATCTCCGGCATGTTCTCGTTCGGCTACTTCCCCGCCGAGGCGATGACGGCCGCCTGGTTCCCGATCATCGTCGGTTCCATCGCCTTCGCCGGCCCCTCCGGCATGCAACAGATGTGGTACACCCTGCACCTGCGCGACAAGGGCGCCGGCATGGGCGCGCACATCCCGCAGATCCGGGGGCTGCGGCACTCCGGGGAACAGGAGAGCATGCCGTCGCGCGGCTTCATGTTCGACACCTCCGACCCCGCGGAGATGGCGAAGTGGAAGGGCTGGCGGCGCTGGGTCACCTTCGACGCCATGGTCCTGTTCTGGGGCATCACCATGCTGGTGACGATCTCCTTCACCGTCCTGGCCCAGGCCTCCGCCCGCTTCGACCCCGCGGTGGCCGACCTCATCAGGTCGGGTGACCGCGACGCCTCCCTGGACGCCATGGCCAACTCCTTCTCCGCCGCGGGAAGCCCGGTCCTCGGCACGATCTTCTTCTGCTTCATCGCCCTCATCGGGCTCAACGCCACGCTGGGCCTGTTCGACTCCTTCTCGCGCGGCCAGGCCGACATGACCTACAACTTCGTGCCGGGCGCCAAGAAGATCGGCGTCTCCAAGCTGTACGCCATGTTCCTCTGGGGCCTGATCGTCTTCGGCATCCTCGTCCTCCTCTTCGGACCCGCCGACGGGCCCGCGGCGATCCTGGACGTGCTCGCCTTCCTGTCCGCGTTCGCGATGGGCGCGTACTGCGTGGTGCTGCTGCTGGTCAACAACCTCACCCTCCCCAAACCGATCAGGCCGGGCATCGTCTCCAACGCCGTCATCGCCTTCGCCGCCCTGTTCTACCTCGGCGCGCTCTTCTTCTCGCTGTTCGCCTTCGGGGTCGTGGTGGGCTGATGGGCGTCCAGGTCTCCCCCCGAACCTCCGACTCCTTGCTCCACCACGCCGAGGTCGCCGTGCCCGGCGCCGCCATCGGCCTCGTCGCCGGCCTGTTCGCCGCCGGCGTCGGGGCCCTGGCGGGGCTGCCCGCGGTGCTCACCGTGACGGTGGGGGCGGCGCTCGGCCTCCCCCTCGCCTCACTCGGCGCCGGGTACTGCGTACTGCTGGCCAGAGGCGTGTTCTCCATCGGCGCGGTGGCCCCCCTCGCGCTGTACTGGCTGGTGGGATTCCCCCTCGCCCGCCTGATCGACTCCTACGCCGCGGCGCTGGTGCTCGGGAACGACACCGTGCTGCGGGAACCGCTGCTGTCCTTCCTCGCGCTCCAGGCGATGCTCAGCTTCGGTTTCACCATCGGGTTCCTGTGGCTGCACGAGAGGATCGCCCCCCACTGGCTGCTGCGCGTCCGCGGGCACAACCCGGTGGCCGCGTCCCTGGTCGAGCGCTACATGGCCCACGCGGACCACCTCAACAACCGGCGGGCATCCGGCCGCCGTCGCCCCCCGAACCCCCCGTCCTGACGAACACGGCCTGCCCGGCGGTGCGGCGTCCCACGCCGCACCGCGGGCACCGCCGCACCCGGTCCCGCCTCCGGACCGCCCGCCCTGGGGCGGACCGCCCGCGGCGAGGCGACGGACCACGCGCGGTGGAGGACCGGACCAGTGGCCGGGCCGACCCGGACCGGGGCCCCCGCCGCCCGGCGACCGTTCGTCCCGCGTGGCGACCGTTCGTCGCACGGTGGGCGACCGTTCGCCGCTCCACCCCCGCGTTCGGCGCGCACGTGGGCGCGCCCCCTCCTGGCGGAGAGTGCCACTCCTTACAGTGCCGAGTAATACAGATCACACGAAGGAGACGCGCTCACGACAGCGCGGCCGCTCACGCCATCCCCCGGAGGTACGACCCAGCATGGCCACACAACGCCCCCCAGAACCGCCCACCCCGCCCCCGGGAGACGGCTCACCGGAGGAGCAGCTGTCCGAGGCGGCCGTCATCGCCATGCACAGCGACCCCCGGTTCCTCGCTCTCAAGAAGAGCCTGTACAGCTTCATCTTCCCGATGAGCCTGGCGTTCATGGCCTGGTACCTGCTGTACGTGCTGATGTCCGCGTTCGGTCGGGACGTCATGGGCACCGTCCTCTTCGGCAGCGTCAACGTCGCGCTGGTGTTCGGCATCCTCCAGTTCGTCTCGACCTTCGGAATCGCGGTCCTGTACACGAGCTACGCGCGCCGCAAGCTCGACGCCCCCGCGATCGAACTCCGCGACGAGCTGCAGAACAGCACGGCGGGCAAGGAGGACGGCCGATGATCTTCGCCCAGGAGGCCGTGGCGGTCAGCGAGAGCAGCCGACTCGTCACCATCGTCCTCTTCTCCCTCATGATCGCGGCCACTCTCGGCATCACCGTCTGGGCCAGCCGCAACACCCGTTCCGCCACCGACTTCCACTCCGGAGGCCGCGGCTTCTCGCCGCTCCAGAACGGTCTGGCCATCGGCAGCGACTACATGTCCGCCGCGTCCTTCCTCGGCATCGCGGGCATGATCGCCCTCTTCGGGTACGACGGCTTCCTCTACTCCATCGGCTTCCTCGTCGCCTGGCTGGTCGCGCTGCTGCTCGTGGCCGAGCTTCTGCGCAACTCGGGCCGCTACACCATGGGCGACGTGCTGTCCTACCGGATGCAGCAGCGCCCGGTCCGGACCGCGGCCGCGATCTCCACCGTCGTGGTGTCGATCTTCTACCTGCTGGCGCAGATGGTCGGCGCCGGCGCGCTCATCGCGCTGCTGCTCGGCATCCAGGAGGGCCAGACCTTCCTCGGCATGGACGCGCCCACCGCCAAGATCGTCGGCATCGTGGTCATCGGACTGCTGATGACCATCTACGTGACCTTCGGCGGGATGAAGGGCACCACGTGGGTGCAGATCATCAAGGCCGTCATCCTCATGGCCGGCGCCGCCCTGCTCACCGTGCTGACGCTGTCGCTGTACGGGTTCAACCTGGGCGCGCTGATGACCGACGCGGCCAACGCCAGCCAGGCGGCGGACGCGGGCAACGCCAACGGGTTCCTGGAGCCCGGTCTGCGCTACGGCGTCGAGGTGGCGGGCGACCCGGTCCAGACCCTCTGGAACAAGCTGGACCTGATCAGCCTCGGTCTGGCCCTGGTTCTGGGCACCGCCGGGCTGCCGCACATCCTCATCCGCTTCTACACGGTTCCCGATTCCCAGAGTGCCCGTAAGTCGGTCAACTGGGGTATCGGGCTCATCGGCACCTTCTACCTGATGACGCTGGTGCTGGGCTTCGGCGCGGCCGCGATCGTCGGCCACGAGGCCATCACCGCGCAGGACGCCGCGGGCAACACGGCGGCGCCCCAGTTGGCGCAGGCCGTCGGGGAGAGCATCGGCGGCACCATGGCCGGAGCCGTCCTGCTCGCGGTGATCGCCTCCGCCGCCTTCGCCGCGATCCTGTCCACAGTGGCCGGCCTGGTCATCGCCTCGTCCTCCTCGCTCGCGCACGACTTCTACAACTCGGTCCTGCGCAAGGGACAGGCCACAGGCACCGAGGAGGTCCGGGTCGCCAGGATCGCCGCCCTGGGCGTCGGCGTGGTCGCGATCGTCCTGGCGATCTTCGCGCAGGACCTCAACGTGGCCTTCCTGGTCTCGCTGGCGTTCGCGATGGCCGCCTCGGCGAACCTGCCCACTCTCCTCCTCAGCCTGTTCTGGAAGCGCTTCAACACCGCCGGAGCACTCGCGGGCATCTACGGCGGCCTGGTCAGCGCCGTGGGCCTGGTGTTCTTCTCCCCGGTCGTCTCCGGCTCCGAGACCGCCCTCCTGCCCAACGCCGACTTCGCGTGGTTCCCGCTGCCGAACCCGGCCCTGGTGTCGGTGCCGATCAGCCTGCTCTGCGCCGTCATCGGAACGTTCATGTCCAAGGAGCGCGACTTCGACAAGTTCGCGCTGCTCCAGGTTCGCGCCCTGACAGGCGCGGGTGCGGAGAAGGCCTCCGACCACTAGGAAGTGTTCCCCCGCAGGCCTTCGGGCCCGGAAGGACGCGGAAACACGACCGGGGTCCGCGCAGCGCCCCCACCCGCCCCGGGGCCGGTGGGGGCGGCGGGGCCGGGGGATCCTCCCCCACCGGCACGGCCAACGCCCCGAGTCGCCCGTCCCGGGCCCGTCACCCCTCACGGGGCGGCGGGCCCGCGGCACGCCCAGCGCCGGGGACGCGCCGCCTCCGGGGGAACCACCCGGTCGGGCCTGACACAATCAGGAAAGGTGACCCCCACCACGTGAGCGTTGACACAGTTTGCTGGGATATGGTCAGTCCGTGTCGTACCAGTGGCTGTCGCGGATGTCCCCCACCCGACGGCGCCCGGTGTCGGAGCAGCGGGCGAGCGTCGATCTGATGCGCCAGGTCCACGCCCTCGGCGTCGACCTCCAGGACGGGTTGCACGGGAGGGGCGTCTCCTCGGCCGCCCGGAGACTGCGCCAGCTCCTCGCCGCCGACGGCGTCGTGCTCGCCGACCTCGACGGACCGGTCGTCTCCCACGGGGTCCGGTTCGACCCCCAGGACGTGGAGGCACTGCTCGCCCAGGTCTTCGAGTACGGGAGCAACGCGCGGGGACGCCTCCCGGACGGCTCCTCCGTGTGCGCGGTGCCCCTGACCGTGGCCGACGAGCTGGCCGGGGCCCTGGTGGCGTCCGGCCGCCCCGCCGAGGCCGACGTCGAGGCCGCCGCCGCCCTGGTGTCCGACGCCCTGGACCACGCGGCCCTGCGCCGGGCCCGCGACCGGATCGCCGCCGCCGACCTGCGCACGCTCCGCGCCCAGATCTCCCCCCACTTCGTGCACAACGCCCTCGCGGTGATCGCGGCGCTGGTGCGCACCGATCCCGACCGGGCACGCCACCTGCTGTCCGACTTCGCGGACTACCTGCGCTACGGCTTCTCCGAGAAGGGCGACTACGCGACCGTCTCGGACGAGCTGGAGGCCACACAGACCTACCTCGAACTGCAACGCGCCCGCTTCCACGACCGCCTGGACATCACGGTGCGCATGGCGCCGGAGGTCCTGCCGGTCGCGATCCCCTTCCTGGTGGTGCAGCCGATCGTGGAGAACGCGATCCGCCACGGGCTGGAGCGCAAGGAGGGCACGGGGCACATCAGCGTCTCCGGCTTCGGCGAGGGTCCCCTGTGCGTCATCGAGATCGAGGACGACGGCGTGGGCATGCACCCGGAACTGGCCCGCGCCCTGCTGGCGGGGACCGGCCCCGAGTCGCGCAGCGTCGGACTGGCCAACGTCGACCAGCGGCTGCGGGCCGTCTACGGACCCGAGTACGGTCTGGTGATCGAGACCGCGCTGGGGGAGGGGACGAAGGTGACCGTGCGCGTACCGAGGTTCACCCGGGGGGTGGTGGCCCAGTGAAGCCCGAACTGCGGGTGCTGGTCGTCGAGGACGAGGCGTCCACCCGCCAGGAGATGGCGTCGCTGCTGGCGGACATGCCCGAGGTGGCGGAGGTGCACGTGGCCGACAACGGCGCCGCCGCCGTGCGGCTCCTGGGGACGACCACGATCGACGCCGCGTTCCTGGACATCCTCATGCCCGGGCTGAACGGCATGGACGTGGCGCGCGTGCTGAGCGTGCTGTCCGAACCGCCGTCCATCGTGTTCGTGACCGCGTCGGAGACCCACGCCGTGGAGGCGTTCGGCATCGGCGCCGTGGACTACCTGCTCAAACCGATCCGCCCCGAGCGGCTGGCCGAGGCCGTGGGCCGGATCGCCCAGCTGCGCCGCCCCACCGGGACGGCTCCGCCCGCCGAGGACCTGCACGTGGTGCAGATCGACACGGGCCGGCGCACGGTGTTCGTCAAGCGTGACGACGTGCAGTTCGTGGAGGCCCAGGGCGACTACGTCCGCCTGCACACCGCCGAGGGCACCCACCTGATCCGCCTCTCCCTCTCCTACCTGGAGGAGGTGTGGGAGTCGGCGGGGTTCGTCCGGGTCCACCGGGGGTTCCTCGTCGCCATCGCGTGGGTGCGGGACCTGCGGGTCACCTCCTCGTCCGGCCTGGTCGCCGGGACCCCCGCCGGCGACGTGCCGGTCAGCCGCCGCCACGGCCGCCACCTGCGCGCCCAGCTGCTGGAGGCCGCCCGGCGCGACCAGCTCGGACGGTCGGCGAACGCGCAGGGGGCGGCGCCGCGGTCCAGGGACGGTGAGCCCGACCAGCCCCATCGGCAGGAGCCATGAGCCCGCGCCGTGAGAAGCTGACCAGCCCGCAGACCCGGATCGCGCTCGCCCGGGGCAACCGGCCCGCCCAGCACCTCCTGCCGATCCCCGAGCCGGTGGACACCGAGGCGGCGCGGCGGCTCTTCCACGCCCAGCGGCGGACGGCCGTGCGCACCGTCGCGCTGCTGACGGTCCTGCTGTTCGGGGTGAGCGGCGCGTTCGCCGCCTTCCCCGTCCTCGGCCACGTCCGCCTGGGGGGCGTCCCGCTGTCGTGGCTGCTCCTGGCTGCGGGGATCTACCCGCTGCTGTTCGGGCTGGCGCTGTGGCACGTCCGGTCGGCCGAGCGCATCGAGCGGCGGGCCGCGGCGGAGGCCCCCCGGCGTGCGGAGCCCCCGGGGCGGGAGCGGTGATCTCGGTCCTGGCGATCGGCCTCGTCCTGGCCACGAGCCTGTTCATCGGCATCTACGGGGTGCGTGCCGCACGCTCGACCTCCGACTTCCTCGTGGCCTCCCGTCGGGTCTCCCCCAACTGGAACGCGCTGGCGATCGCCGGGGAGTACCTGTCCGCCGCGTCCGTCCTCGGGCTGTCCGGGCTCCTGCTCAAGAACGGCCTCGGCACCATGTGGTACGCGGTCGGCTTCGCGGCGGGCTACGTCGCGGTCGTGGCACTCGTGGCCGGGCCGATGCGCCGGTCCGGTGCGTTCACCGTGCCGGACTTCGCCGAGTACCGGCTGGGCGCCCCCCGGCTGCGCAAGCTGTGCGGCCTGGTCGTCCTGGTGATCATGCTGTTGTACCTGGTGCCCCAGTTCAAGGGGGCGGGCGTGGTGCTGAGCCTGGTCAGCGGCACGCCCTACTGGGTGGGGGTGCTGCTCGCCGGAGTGGTGGTGAGCGGATCGATCGCCGCCGGCGGCATGCGGTCCGCGACCTACGTGCAGGCCTTCCACTACGTCGTCAAACTCGCGTTCATCGCCATCCCCGCGATCTACCTGGTGGTGTACTCCGGGCCGGAGACCCGGGCGGAGGCGCTCAACCCGGAGTGGGGGACGCACTTCCCCGAGACGACGCCGGTGGAGTTCACCGTTGGCACCACCTTCAGCCTGGACGAGCCCGTGACGGTGACGACCCCGGCGGGCGACGAGGTGGAGCTGTCCGCGGGCGAGCACACGGTCGGACAGGGCACCGAGTACGTGTTCCCCGAGGGCGCCACGATCCCGCACCCCGACGGGCTTCCCGAACTGGGCAGCGAGCGGTGGAGCACACCGCTCCTGGACGTGGGCGGCTACCCGCTGTTCGAGACGTGGTCGACCCTGCTGGCGATCACGTTCGGCTGCATGGGCCTGCCGCACGTCATCATGCGCTTCCACACGAGCCCGACGGCGCGCACCGCCCGCCGCGTGGCCGTGGGCGTGATCGCCCTGCTCGGGCTGTTCTACCTGTTCCCGACCGTGTACGGGCTGATCGGACGGGTCCTCACGCCGCAGCTCGTCCTGCTCCAGGGCACCGACACGGTCGCGGTGGTGCTCCCCGCCCAGGCCGTGCCGGGGTCGGTGGGCGCGATCCTGACCGCGCTGGTCGCGGCGGGCGCCTTCGGCGCGTTCCTGTCCACGTCCTCGGGGCTGCTCCTGGCCCTGGCTGGCGGGCTGTCGCACGACCTGTTCCAGGGGAGCGTGCCCAGGCTGCGGCTCGCCGTGGTCGTGGGAGCGTGCGTGGCGGTGCTGCTCGCGCTGCCCGCGCAGATGATCGACATCAACGTGCTCGTGGTGTGGGCCTTCACCGTGGCGGCGTCGACGTTCTGTCCGCTGCTGGTGCTGGGCATCTGGTGGCGGCGGCTCACCCTGGCCGGCGCCGCGTCCGGCCTGGCCGTCGGGGCGGTGACCGCCACCGGAGCGGTCGGGTGGTCGATCCTGTTCACGACCCCGGCCGGGTGGGTGACGGTGCTGCTGGCCCAGCCCGCGGCGTGGACCATACCGCTGGCCTTCGGGACGATGATGGCGGTGTCCAAGCTGACGCGTCCGCCGGACTGGGCGGAGCACGCGGTGCTGCGGCTGCACTCCCTCTGAACCCGCGGTTCCGGGGGCGGAGTCCGCGCCGACCACGTACGATCACCCCGTGCCCCGATCGCGCCACGAGGAGTAACGTGCCTACCTCCCGTCACGCCCTTCCCGCCCTGCTCGCGGCGAGCGCGCTGCTGTTCGCCTGCGGCGCGGCGCCCCCGCTCGCCGGAGAGGGCGGCCCCTCCGTGGACGTCGGCCCGTCGGGGGTGAGCGTGCGCGACGGGAGCTCCACCGTCGGCGTCGGCCCCTCGGGCGTGAACGTGGACGCCCCGGACGTGCGCGTGGAGGTCCGGCCCGAGTCGCACGTCCTCGTGTGCGCCGGCGGTACACGGGTGGTGGTCCACCACGGCGAGGCCCCAGCGTGCCCGGCTCCCGCCCCGCCCCCGCCGCCCCCACCCGAGCCCGAGCCGGAGGTCCCCCCGGCGCCGGAGGAGCCCGAAAGCCCCGGGGAGCCCGACCCCGAGCCCCCTGCCGGACCGGACGCGGAGGTTCCCGGGGACGTACCGGAGGCCGCGGCCCGCGTCCCCGGGGAACCGGACAGCGAACCCGCGGCGGCGGAGCCCTCCGCGGCCCCGGTGGAGGCCCCGGAGCAGCCCCGGGACTCCCCCGAAGTGGAGGAGGCCGCCCGTGAGGCCCTCCTCGCGGACACCTCGGCGGCCTCGCCCCAGGACTCCGGCGGCGCCTTCACACCCATGCGGACCATGGTGATCATGGCGGCGGTGGCGGTCGCCGCCGCCGTCGGCGGGGGCCGTGCCTCCGCCGCACGCTCGTCGGGCTGAGGCGACCGCCCGCCTGTCGCCGGAACGCGAACCGGCGGCGGGCCCGCGGCCGTGGACCGGCCGCCGGGGGTTACCGGGCGTCGATGGCGAGGTCGGCCCGGTCGAAGGCGGCCAGCGCCTCCTCGATGCCGCCCGGGTCGTTGGCGAGCACCTCCGTGAACGGGGTGCCCAGGTAGAACAGCAGGAGGGTCGTGGCGAACACGAACACGAGGTTCACCGACGCCCAGAAGTAGGCCACCTTCGCCTCCCGCTTGATCATGACGAACGGCAGCACGGCGAGGGCCACGGCGGAGACCCCCGCGATGACGAGCAGGATGGAGGGGATCTCGTCCCCCGCCGCGTTGCCCCGCTCGATGCGCGCGTCGCTGAGGTTGGTGATCTCCTGCCGGGCGGTCAACCGGTCCAGGCCGTCCCCCGTGTCGGACACGGAGAGCACCCGGACCGACGCGGCCAGGACGGCGAGGGCGTCGTCGCCCTCGGAGCTCAGCTCCCCGTCCTGCTCCATCCGGGGCCAGTCCTCCTCGACGACCGTGGTCAGGTAGTGGCGCAGCTGATCGCGCACCACCTCCGCCTCCTCCTCCGGGAACGCGGTGGTGCTCCAGTACAGCGCCTGGGCCGCCCCCGCCTCCGTGGCCACGCCGTCCTCGGCAGCGGTGTAGTCCTCCCAGCTGATCACCACCCCCATCGCCGCCGCCACGAGGTAGAGCGCGAGCGCGCAGGGCGCGATGACGACGCCGACGGCGCCGCCCGACGACTCGTCGCTGACACGGAACTTCCAGGCGGCCAGGACTGCTCCGCCCACCATGGCGAACAGGAGGGAGAGAACGAGGATCAGGGTCATCATGCGGGCTCCCCAGGGGGCGGAGGCGGGTCGGTACCCCATCGGTAGCACGATCCCCGTCGCCGTTTCAGGGAAAGGGGAGAACACCCGCAAATGTCCCCCGACTCCGTGACCAGCGGCAGGCCGCCCGCGCCGGCCTCCGGGAAGCCCCGGCCCGGAGGCCGGAGTACGCCCGGCCGACACCGGCGAGCTCCCGGACCGGGTCGACGACGGCACGGTCCGCACCGTCGGCCACTGGAGCGAGGTGTCCTTCGCGGCCCTTGGCAGGAACCGGAGGAGGGGGCCGGGGGACGCCCCGGGCGCCGGGGCCCGGACACGGCGGAGGGGCGCGGGCGCCGCGGCGCCCGCGCCCCTCGCCCGCCGGCCCCGTGCGCGGAAGGGGGCCGACTCGGACTCCTACTGGTCCAGGCGGTCCAGCAGAGCGTGGTACTCGTCCCAGAGCTCGCCGGGCAGGTGGTCACCGAAGGTCTTGAAGAACTCGGGCACCAGGGCGGCCTCCTTCTTCCACACCTCGCGGTCGACGGAGAGCAGGAACTCCAGGTCCGCGGCGGACAGGTCCAGGCCCTCGGTGTCGATGCCGTCGGCGGTGGGCAGGTAGCCGATCGGGGTCTCGACCGCGTCTGCGTCGCCCTCCAGGCGCTCGAAGATCCACTTGACGACGCGGCTGTTCTCACCGAAGCCGGGCCACACGAAGCGGCCGTCGGCGTCCTTGCGGAACCAGTTCACGTAGAAAATCTTCGGCAGCTCGGCCTGGTCGGCTGTGGCGCCGACCTTGACCCAGTGGGCGAAGTAGTCGCCCATGTTGTAGCCGCAGAACGGCAGCATCGCGAACGGGTCGCGGCGCAGTTCGCCGACGGTGCCCTCGGCGGCCGCGGTCTTCTCGGAGGAGATGTTGGCGCCCAGGTAGACGCCGTGCTGCCAGTTGAAGGACTCGCTGACCAGCGGCACCGCGGTGGCGCGGCGGCCTCCGAAGAGGATGGCCGAGATCGGCACGCCCGCCGGGTCCTCCCACTCGTCGGCGATGGTGGGGGCCTGTCCGGCCGGGGTGGTGAAGCGGGAGTTCGGGTGGGCCGCGGGCTCGGTGGAGTCCGGGGTCCAGGGGCGGCCCTTCCAGTCGGTGAGGTTGGCGGGCGCCTCCTCGGTGAGGCCCTCCCACCACACGTCGCCGTCGTCGGTCAGGGCGACGTTCGTGAAGATGCTGTTGCCCCACAGCGTGTCGATGGCGTTGGCGTTGGTCTTCTCGCCGGTGCCGGGCGCGACGCCGAAGAACCCGGCCTCGGGGTTGATGGCGCGCAGCCGGCCCTGGGCGTCGAAGCGCATCCAGGCGATGTCGTCGCCGACGGTCTCGACCTTCCACCCGGGGATGGTCGGCTGGAGCATGGCGAGGTTGGTCTTGCCGCAGGCGCTCGGGAAGGCGGCGGCGACGTAGTGGGAGGCACTCTCGGGCGAGGTGACCTTGAGGATCAGCATGTGCTCGGCCAGCCAGCCCTCGTCGCGGGCCATCACCGAGGCGATGCGCAGCGCGTAGCACTTCTTGCCGAGCAGGGCGTTGCCGCCGTAGCCGGAGCCGTAGGACCAGATCTCGCGGGTCTCCGGGAAGTGCGAGATGTACTTGGTGGAGTTGCAGGGCCAGGCGACGTCCTCCTGGCCGGGCTCCAGCGGGGCGCCGACGGAGTGGACGGCCTTGACGAACTCGCCGCGCTCCTCGATCAGGCGCAGGGCGGCGGAGCCCATGCGGGCCATGATGCGCATGGACACGACGACGTACGGGGAGTCGGTGATCTCGACACCGAGCTGGGAGATGTCGCCGCCGAGCGGACCCATGCAGAACGGGACGACGTACATGGTGCGGCCGCGCATGGCGCCCTGGAAGACCTCGCCGAAGGTGGCGCGCATCTCGTCGGGGGCGATCCAGTTGTTGGTCGGGCCCGCGTCCTGCTCGCGCTCGGAGCAGATGTAGGTGCGGTCCTCGACCCGGGCGACGTCACTCGGGTCGGAGGTGCAGTAGAAGCTGTTGGGGCGTTTCTGCGGATTGAGCCGGGTGAACGTGCCCTGCGCGACCAGTTGGTCGGTCAGGCGGGTCCACTCCTCGTCCGAACCGTCACACCACACGACCTCGTCCGGCTGGGTGAGCTCCGCTACCTCGCGCACCCAGGTGACGAGTTCTTCGTGCTTGGTCGGGGCGGTGCCCACGTCGATACCCACGGCAGTCACAGCGGCTCCTCTACGAAAGTCGAGATCACTCGCATCATGAACGACGACCCCCCGCAGTGACCAATTGGTATAGGCCAATGGTCTAAATATGTGCCGTCGCAAAGTCGGATTCCACTGCACAGCAGGGGATTCGGGTGGTCCACCACGACGCGCGCAACAACGCGTTCGATGATCGTTCCGACAGTGGTGAGAGCCGGTTTCCCCTGTCGGGCGGGCATGCGGCCCACCGGCGACGACACACGGTGCTGTTCGTCACATACCGCACGGCGCCCGCCGGGGAACCGACTAGACCTGTGGCGCGGAACCGTGCCCCGGGGCGATCCGCGGGGGCGCTTGCACGCGCGCGCCGTCCATCGCGCGGGGCCCGCCCGCGCCTGGCGGTGACGGGCGGATCGACGGGTGAGGGCAGCCGCCCGGAGGGGGTCTCAGCCGGTCCGGGCGCTGCGGCGCCCGGCCTGCGGGGAGGGGCGGGGCTGGGGCGGAACAGCGTGTGGACCGGCGCGTGGACCGGGACGGAGCCGGGTGGGGCGGACCGGCGCGGGAGCCGGGAGGAGCGGGGCGGTCAGCCCTGCGGGGTGTCGGCGGGGACGGTGACCGTCCCGCCGTAGACGTCCAGTGCGAACCAGGAGTCGTCCATGCCCTGGCCGTTGGCCTCGCTCGGCGCGGCGTCACCCGTGTAGGTGTAGAGCGGCCACTCGGCGTAGGTGACCTGGGGCGCACCGTCCAGTCGGGGGACGGCGGCGACCAGCTCGGGGCGCACGCCCTCGGCGGTCATCGGGACGGCCTCGGTCCCGGCGGCGGTGCGCAGGGGCTCCCACACCGCGGCGCACTCCTCGACACAGGTGGGGCCGACTCCGTCGTCCTCGGTGAACAGGTAGAGCGTGTTGCCGTCGCCGTCGGTGAGCAGGAGCCCGAGCACCGGGTGCTCGGCGGCGGACAGGGTGGCCTGGCCCTCGACGAGTGCCGCCCTCTGCTCCTCCGTCTCGGCCTCCTCGGGGGCGCCGGTGGCCGCGACGGGCGCGGCGGGTTCGTCCGAGCCGGGATCCGCGCCGAATCCGCAACCGGTGAGCAGCCATAACGCTGCCGTTCCGGCGCCGATGACGCCCTTCGCGGAGCCGTTCACGGCTTCCCCCATCAATACTCGTCTGCTCTTGCTATTCGGCGCGACCACTGCGAGTGGGAAAAGTATGACCGACACGGACCTTGACTCGCGAGTAAAAACTTCGCCCGTTTTTTGCCTCGCCGCCGAACTGCGACTTCACGCCAATGAACATCCGGCCCGGAGAACGGAGGGGAAAAGGCGGAACACGCGCGGGTCGACTCCTCGGGGCCCGGCCGAGAGCCGGGGTCCGCATCGGAGCGGCGCGTGTCCGCGCTCCGGGCCTGGATCCCCGGCGGGGGCCTCCCGTACGCGATCCGGGCCGGCCGTTCGTGAAGGACCCGCCCCCGGCGGGGTTCCGCGCCCCCGCGGTCAGCGGAGTATCGCGACCGGGCCCCGCGCGCCGTGCAGGACGGAGTGGCTCACCGAGCCGAGCAGCAGCCCCCGGAACCCGCCGCGCCCACGCGAGCCCACCACGATGAGGTCGGCCGGTGTGGCCTCCTCCAGGAGGGCGACCACCGGGTGCGCGCGTACGACCCTGGTCCGCACCGTGACCCCGGGGTGGTGCAGCCGGGCGTCCGTCAGCTCGTCCTCCATGGCCTGGCGGGCCGCCTCGGCCGCGGTCGTGTCGTCGAACAGCTCCGGCGGGATCGGCCCGGTCGCGGCGGCGAACGCCACCAGGGGCTGCCAGGCGCTCACCGCGACCAGTTCGGTGTCGGCGAACTCGGCCTGCCCGAAGGCGAAGTCCGCCGCTCTCCTGCTGGGTTCGGACCCGTCGATGCCCACGATCACGCGGCCTCGCACCCCGTGCGCCGCGGCGTGCTCGCGGGGCAGGACCACGACGGGGACGGGTGAGCGGGCGGCCAGTTCGATACCCACGGACCCGACGAAGGCGGCGACGATCCCGCTGAGTCCGCGCGACCCGACGACCACGGCGACGGTCCCCTCCGCGGCGGCCTCCGCCAGCAGGGCCTCCACCGGGCGCGCGTAGGACAGCCGGGTCTCCACACGGAGTTCGGGGAAGAGCCGGTCCACCCAGTCGCCCGCGTACTCCAGCAGCTTCTCGGTGTTCTGCGTGTCCGTCTCGTCGGGGGGCTCCGCCCGGTCGGCCCGGCCGTGCCCGCCGAACACGCCCACCGAGGCCATCGGCCCGGCGGCCGCGACGATCCGCAGGCCGAGCCCGCGCAGCATCGCCTGGTGCGCCGACCATTCCAGCGCGTGGCGGCTGGAGTCGGTGCCGTCCACCCCCACGATCACCCATCGTGTCGAGGCTGCGCCGTCCATGCGTGCGCCCTTCTCGTCGGTCGTTCCGTACCCGTCGTGTCCGCCGGTGTCCCCCTGATGATGCCGCCTGAACACTCACCTGCGGATAACGGTGCCGCCGCGAGTTGGATGACGTCCGGTCCCGAAAAGCGTAGGGTCCCAGGACGACGGTGGTTCGACGGCGACCTCACCGGTGTGTCCCGTCCGAGAGGCGAGGGCGGGACATCCGTGGAAGCGGGGGCACGATGCCTAACTCCGGACAGCTGCACTGGGACTACAGGGACGGAAGGGTGGCCGCGGTCGCGGCCGCGATCGTCTACAGCCTGTGGACGTTGGAGGTGGTCCTGCCCGGGAGCGGGGCCGCGCAGGGGGCGCTGGCGGACCCGGACGCGGTCTTCGGCCGGTTCCTGGACAGCGCGCACCGCACGGCCGCGATCCTGGTGGTGCTCACCGCCGGGCTGGGGCTGGCCCTGGGAGCCAGGGAGGCCACCCCCTGGCTGACGGTCTCCTGGTGGTCCATGGCCGTGTTCGGCGCGGCGTCCCTGGTGACGGCGCTGCTCCCCGGGCGGTGCGTGGTATCCACCGACGCGGCGTGCGCCGCGGAGTCGCTGGTGGAGGGGGTGGCCGGCGCGACCGCCGCCCAGGCCGTCCTCGCGGTGGTCGCGATCCTCGCGGCCCTGGTCGGGGTCGGCGCGCTGGCGGTCGACCGGTACCGGGCCGGGGACCGCGCGTGGCCGTTCGTCGCCGTGCCGGCCGTGCTCCAGGCGGTGGCCGCCGTCGCCGTCCTGGTCCTGGCCGCCCGGGTGTACGCGGCGGCGGGCGACGGCAGCCCGGGGGTCGCCCTCGGGCTGCTGGAGCGGGCCCACCTGGTGACGGTCGCGCTGTGGCTGCTCACCGCCGGGGTGCTGCCGGGGCCCTGGAAGCGCTCCGGGGCGGCCCGGCCCGCGGGCCTCAGCCGCTGACGGCGTCGCGCAGCGCCTCCGGCAGGGGGCGCTCGTGCACCACGTGCAAGGTGCTGACCGCCCGGGTGAGCACGACGTAGAGCCGGTTCACGCCGCGTTCCTCCGCGTCGACGACGGCCGCGGGCTCGGCGACCACGACGGCGTCGAACTCGAGGC
The DNA here is from genome assembly GCF_036327455.1 of Nocardiopsis codii. Taxonomy (NCBI): domain Bacteria; kingdom Bacillati; phylum Actinomycetota; class Actinomycetes; order Streptosporangiales; family Nocardiopsidaceae; genus Nocardiopsis; species Nocardiopsis codii. The sequence continues at coordinate 270,455 of NZ_JAUZMY010000003.1, forward strand.
CCTTGGCCAGGGACGCGGGCACCGCGACGAGGCGCCCCGCGTCCAACCCGGCGTCCGCCTCTCCGAGCAGGGGCGCGGTCAGACCCTCGGCTTCCAGCGCCGTCCTCAGCGCGGGCAGGTCGGCGTCGGCGGCGATGAGGCCGACGGAGCCCTCGCCCTCCAGCGCGGCCCTGCAGGCGTCGGCCACGGCCGCCGCGAGCCCTCCGTCTGCACGGGTGACCCGGAGCGAGCCGGGTGAGCGCCGCACCGCCACCGGGGCGCCGAGCCCGGGGGCGATGGCGGGGAGGAGCCGGGCCGCGAAGTCGATGATCTGGGCGGGGACGCGGTACCCCCGGTCCAGGACCCTCAGGTGGCCGGTGGGCTTGCCGAGGTGCTCCAGGAGCGTGGACCAGTTCTCGGCGGCGGAGGGGCTGGTGCCCTGGGCGATGTCGCCGAGGACCGTGAACGAACCGGAGGCGCAGCGGCGGCCGACGGCGCGGCACTGCATGGGGCTGAGGTCCTGCGCCTCGTCCACCACGATGTGGCCGAGGCCGGCGGGGCGCTCGATCATGGCCGAGGCCTCGTCGACGAGGGCGAGGTCCTCCTCCGACCAGAGGGCGGTCCGGGGGCCGCGCGGCCGGCCCGGGAGGAGGACGGCGGCCTGTTCCTCCGCGCTCAGGAGGCCGTCGGCGGCGCGGGCGAGCCGTTCGGGGTCGGTGAGCAGGCCGAGGACGAGTTTGAGCGGGTCGGTCCTGGGCCACATGGCGGTGACCGCGGACCGCACGGCCGGGTCCCGGCGCACCTGCGCGTGGGTGCGGTCGTCGCAGGCCTCCCCCTCGCCCTCCATGAGGGACAGGACGGCGTGGGCGATGCGGTGGGAGAGGAGTTCCCGCCCGGAGCCGTAGGCCACGCCCCGCTCGGCGAGCTCGTCCAGGAGGGGGCGCAGGTCCTCGGGGTACAGGCGCCAGCGGCGCGACCCGCGGCGGACCATGACGGCCTCCTCCGGGGTGCGCAGGTGGGACCACAGGTCGCGGCGCAGTACCTCGGCCATGCGGGCCTGGCCCTTGATCCGGGCGGCGCCGGGCTCCTCGACGCGCCGGACCCACCCTGCCGCGGGGCGCGAGCGCTCGGGGAGGCCGCGGGTGAGCAGTTCGGTGACGGTGGTCTGGTGGACGTCGACCTCGCCGAGGGCGGGCAGGACGTCGTGGATGTAGGAGAGGAAGGAGCGGTTGGGACCGATGATGGCGACGCCGCTGCGGGACAGGCGTTCGCGCTCCGTGTAGAGCAGGAAGGCGATGCGGTGCAGACCCACCGCGGTCTTGCCCGTGCCCGGCGCCCCCTGGACGCACAGGGTGGTGCCGAGCGGCGCGCGGACGAGGTCGTCCTGCTCGGGTTGGATGGTGGCGACGATGTCGCGCATGGGTCCGGTGCGGGGGCGCTCGATCTCCGCGTTCAGGAGTTCGCCCGCCCCCTGGTCGACCGCGGGCTCGGCGTCGGTGAGCGTTTCGTCCTCGAAGGCGGTGAGCAGTGCCTCGGGTTCGGCGTCGGGGCCGGGGGTGACGGTGGTGAAGCCGTAGCGGCGGCGGACCCGGACGGCCATCCGGTCGTGGGGCGAGGCCCGGTAGTAGGCGACACAGATGGGTGCGCGCCAGTCCAGGACCATGGGGCGCCCGGCCGTGTCGTGGATGTGGCGGCGGCCGATCTGGACGCGGTCCGCGTCGGTGGAGTCCTCGCCGGCCGTCGCTCCGGAGCGGCCGGAGCGGTCCGGGGGCGGTGCGGAGCCGGGGTCGTCGTCGAGGAAGACGGTGCCCGGGTCGAAGTCGAGTCGGCCGAAGAACAGCGGGGCGCCCGGTACTTCGGCGAGAGCGGCGAGGCGGCGTTCGCGACCTCGCCGGAGTGCGGCGTTGGTGACCTTGTCGTTGACGACGTCGCCCAGCATGAGCTCGCTGCCGTCGACCTCCTCGCGCATCCTCCGGAGGGCGGCGCGGGCGGCGGCGAGCCGGTCGCGTTCGTCCTGGAGGGCGTCGTTCGAGGGCGCGTGGAAGGGATCGGTGGTGGTCATACGAAGACCTCGGAGGGGTCGGCGGGACAGTGGCGCGGCGACGCGCGTGCGCTGGTCCCGCCCCGGCGCCAGCGAGGGCCCGGTTCGTTCCGATCCTTGAGAGCGCACGGCACCCGGTGAGGGGGCGCGGCCGAAAAGAGAACCCACCCTAGCGCACACCGGGCACTGCGAGCCGCGAGCGAGCCCGCCGGCCCGCGAGCCCGCCAAGAACACGAGGGGCGCGCCAGGGTTCTGCAGGAGAAGACGAGCCGCGAGCGAGGAACGAGCGACAGGCGAAGGCGCCGACGAAGAACCCTGGCTCCCGGGCGCCCCGAGCCGCGCAGCGAGCCCGCGAGCTCGCAAAAAGCACGAAGAACCCTGGCTTCCAGGCGCCCCGAGCCGCGCAGCGAGCCCGCGAGCTCGCCAGAAACACGAGGGGCGCGCCAGGGTTCTGCAGGAGAAGACGAGCCGCGAGCGAGGAACGAGCGACAGGCGAAGGCGCCGACGAAGAACCCTGGCGCCCGGGCGCCCCGAGCCGCGCAGCGAGCCCGCGAGCTCGCCAGGATTAGGTCTTGCGGAGCCGCACCCGGCGGACGCGGTGGTCGTCGCCCTTGTAGAGGATGAGGGTGGCGCGTCCCCGTGTGGGGCGGATGTTCTCGACGAGGTTGACCTCGTTGATGGTGCGCCAGGTGTTGGCGGCGAACTCCAGGGCCTCGTCCTCGCGGATGGTGGTGGCCATGTGGTGGAAGTAGGAGCGCGGGTCGGAGAACGCGGTGCGGCGCAGTTCCCGGAAGCGGTCGAGGTACCAGTTGCGGATGTTCTCGACCTTGGCGTCCACGTAGATGGAGTAGTCGAAGAAGTCGGCCACGGCGAGGCGTCCGGCGGACGCGGGCTGGAGGACGTTGATGCCCTCGACGATGAGGATGTCGGGGCGGTGCACGGACTGCCGTTCGCCGGGCACGATGTCGTAGTTCAGGTGGGAGTAGACGGGGATGTCGATGCGGTCGGCGCCCGCCTTCATCTCCGAGACGAAGCGGACGAGTGCGCGGCGGTCGTAGCTCTCGGGGAAGCCCTTGCGCCGCATGAGCCCCCGCGCCTCCAGGACCGCGTTGGGGTGGAGGAAGTTGTCGGTGCTGACCAGTTCGACGTTCGGGTGGTTGGGCCACTGGGCGAGGAGGGAGCGCAGGAGCCTCGCGGTGGTGGACTTGCCCACGGCGACGCTGCCCGCGACGCCGATGATGAACGGCGCGGGGCGGTCCGACTCGCCGAGGAAGGCGCGCACGGCGGCGTGCCGCTGCTGGGTCGCGCCCACGTAGAGGTTGAGCAGGCGCGACAGCGGCAGGTAGACGTCCCGCACGTCCTCCAGGGACGTGGGGTCGGTGGTACCGCGGAGCTCGGCCAGGTCGGCCTCTGTCAGGGAGAGGGGCGTGGAGGCCCGGAGGGCCGCCCAGGCCTCCCGGTCCAGCTCCACGTACGGGGAGGAGAAACCGTTCTTCGTCGCGTGAGACACGAATGACCACCCTAGACGAGGAGGTCGTCCGGATCCGGCAGCTGGTCCCCCCATAGCCGCGAACGGAGGCGGAACGTGCCCGAAACCACACGTTCACGGTGGTGTCTCCCAAGGTTTTTTGTCCGTGTGCGGCTGGGTGGAATCGGTTCTACTTCTTCACCCGTACTACGCCCCCACCTGCGTGGTCTACCCTCCATGCACCAAATGGTCTATACCGCCACCTGCAAAAACAACCAGTGGTATGGGGTACTGGTTGGTCGATACGGCGTCCTTTTTCGCCTACGCTGGCGGCCATGTGCGGAATCGTTGGCTACGTCGGGCCGCAACCGGCGCTTCAGGTCGTCGTGGACGGCCTCGCAAGGTTGGAGTACCGCGGATATGACTCCGCGGGTGTCGCGGTGCTGGGCGACGGCGCCCTGCGCACCGAGAAGCGCGCGGGCAAGCTCGCGAACCTGCGCCGAGCCCTGGAGGAGCGGCCGATCTCCGGCGACGGCGCCGGTATCGGCCACACGCGTTGGGCCACCCACGGTGCCCCCAACGACGTGAACGCCCACCCCCATGTGGACAACGACGGCCGGATCGCGATCGTCCACAACGGCATCATCGAGAACTTCGCGGCGCTCCGCCTGGAGCTGGAGGAGCAGGGCTGCAAGTTCTCCTCCGAGACCGACACGGAGGTGACCGCGCACCTGCTCAGCACCGAGCTGGCCAAGCGCGGCGACGGCGACCTGCCCGCGGCCATGCGCGCGGTGTGCAAGCGCCTGGAGGGCGCGTTCACCCTGGTCGCGACGTCCGTGGACGACCCCGACCTGGTGGTCGCCGCCCGTCGCAACTCGCCGCTGGTCGTCGGCCGCGGCGTCGGCGAGAACTTCCTGGCCAGCGACGTGGCCGCGTTCATCGCGCACACCCGTGAGGCGGTCGAGCTGGGCCAGGACCAGGTGGTCGAACTGCGCCCGGACTCCGTGACCGTCACGGACTACGAGGGCAACCCCGTCGAGGTCCGCGAGTACCACGTGGACTGGGACGCGTCCGCCGCCGAGAAGGGCGGCTACGACTACTTCATGCTCAAGGAGATCGTCGAGCAGCCGCGCGCGGTGGCCGACACGCTCCTGGGCCGCCTGTCGGTGGACGGGCAGCTGACCCTGGACGAGATGCGGCTGACCCCGGCGGAGCTGCGCTCGGTCGAGAAGATCGTCATCATCGCCTGCGGCACCTCGTACCACGCGGGCCTGATCGCCAAGTACGCCATCGAGCACTGGTGCCGCATCCCGTGCGAGGTCGAGGTGGCCAGCGAGTTCCGCTACCGGGACCCGATCCTGGACCAGCAGACGCTGGTGATCGCGATCTCCCAGTCCGGCGAGAGCATGGACACCCTGATGGCGGTCCGCTACGCCCGCGAGCAGCGCGCCCGTGTGCTGGCGATCTGCAACGTGAACGGGTCGACCATCCCGCGCGAGTCCGACGGCGTGCTGTACACGCACGCGGGCCCCGAGGTCGGGGTGGCCGCCACCAAGACCTTCATGACCCAGCTGATCGCCTGCTACCTCATCGGCCTGTACCTGGCCCAGGTGCGGGGGCTGAAGTTCGGCGACGAGATCACCGCCGTCATCGCCCAGCTCGCCACCATGCCCGAGCAGGTCGAGAAGGTCCTGAGCACGGTGGAGCCGGTGCGCGAGCTGGCCCGTTCGCTCTCCGACGTCGACACGGTGCTGTTCCTGGGGCGCCACGTGGGCTACCCGGTGGCGATGGAGGGCGCGCTCAAGCTCAAGGAGCTGGCGTACATGCACGCCGAGGCGTTCGCGGCCGGCGAGCTGAAGCACGGCCCGATCGCGCTGATCGAGGACGGTCTGCCGGTCGTCGTCGTGGTGCCCTCCCCGAAGGGCCGCAGCGTGCTGCACGACAAGATCGTGTCCAACATCCAGGAGGTGCGCGCCCGGGGCGCCCGCACCATCGTGATCGCCGAGGAGGGCGACGAGTCGGTGATCCCGTACTCGGACGTGCTCATCGAGATCCCCGCGGTGCCCACCCTGCTCCAGCCGGTCGTCTCGACGATCCCGATGCAGGTGTTCGCGTGCGAGCTGGCCCTGGCCAAGGGCAACGACGTGGACCAGCCGCGCAACCTGGCCAAGAGCGTCACGGTCGAGTAGCGGAGAACGGTTTCGGGGGGCGTGTCCGGCGGTACCGCCGGGGCGCCCCCTTCGTCGTGCGCAGCGGGGACGCCGCGGGAGCGGCGCCCGTGCGCGGCCGGGTCAGCGCCGGGCGCCCGGAGGGGCGGTGCCGTGCCGGTTGGCGCTGTGGGCGGCGACCGCCGCCGCGACGTCGCCGTGGGTGGCGAGGACGTCGCGCAGGCCCAGGACGTCGAGGATCCGGGACAGCTGGCGCGTGGGTCCGGCCAGGAGGAGGTGGTGCTGGAGTCTGGTGGCGCCGCGCAGCGCACGGACGAGCATGTTGACGCCGGAGGCGTCGATGAACTCCACCGCGGACAGGTCGACGACGACGCAGCCGTCCGCCGTGGCCGCGGTGATCCGGGCGAGCGCCCGCTCCGCGGTGGCGATGTCGATCTCACCGCTCAGTACGACGACGGTGGTCCCGTCACAGAGGAACTGGTCCTGTTCCGTGTCCAGCACGGCCACGCCTCGCTCCCGGGATGGAGTGTGGGAAAGTCCTGTCTCGACGCGGTCGGTCAAATACCGACATGCATTGACAGCCTACTCTTCCCGGGCGGCTCCGCCGCGTCGTCCACAGCCCCGGAGGGCCGCAGCCCCAGGGCTTCCGGTGCGGTGTCAGGCCTCGCCGCCGCACACGGCCCAGACGACCTTGCCCCCGCCGACGAGCGGGTTCCAGCCCCACTCGCTGCTGAACGCGGCGACGAGGCCGAGGCCCCTGCCGGACTCCGCGAAGTGGTGGGCGTCGACCTTGACCGGCGCCTTCCCGCTGGAGTCGGTGACCATGCACAGGACCCCGCCGCGCTCGCCCAGGCGGCGCAGTTCGACCACGACCGGAACACTCTCGGGGTCCCCTTCACGGGGAACGGCGTGGCGGCAGGAGTTGCCCACGAACTCGGAGACGATCAGCCGGACGTCCTCGGAGACGTCCTCGGCGGCCCACTCCCCCAGGACCGACGCGACGAACTCGCGCGCCCTGCGGACCGACCCCGGAACGGAGCCGAACGCCCTGGCGGCGCCCTCCCCGGAGCGGGACGCCTGCCCGACCGCGAGGCGGCACGGCGGGTGGTTCCACCAGGACGGGAGGTCGTCCGACGCCTCGGCGAGGGTGGGACGACTCCAGGATGGTTCGGAGTCCAGCTCCGAGGACACCAGCTCTGCGTTCATCACGGTCCTCACGAGTGTGACGGCGGGTTCGCGCGGACTTGCCTGCCGCACCCTGTGGCTTACATCGGTAAGACACGGATGCACGTGCAGCTCAACGTCCGGGCAAGACTATAGGACGAACGGCCCTTATCGGTAGATCCTCGGCAAAGAATTCACACATGGGTACGTGCGTTTACTCCAAGCACAGAAGGTGCGCATAGGCCCCGAACCAATCCCTCCCCGGCCCTGTCCGCAACCCGGAACGCGTGGGTATACTGAGCGGTCGCTACGCGCCAAAGCCGCTACACAGGAGGCGATGTGGTCGCCGATCACGCACCGAATCTCCAGGTCACTCAGGATTTCCTGGCCAATTCCAGTGGTGGCCCCACCGTGCTCCGTATTCTCCTCGGAACCCAGCTTCGGCGGCTCCGCCAGGAGAAGGGGATTTCACGGCACGACGCCGGATACGCCATCCGGGCCTCCCACGCCAAGATCAGCCGCATGGAGCTCGGCCAGGTCAGCTTCAAGCGCAGGGACGTGGACGACCTCCTCAAGCTCTACGGGGTCGACGACGCCCAGCAGCGCGAGGCCCTCCTCGGCCTCATCTCCAGCGCCAACGCGCAGGGCTGGTGGCACAAGTACGGCGACGTGCTGCCCCAGTGGTTCGGCGTCTACGTCGGACTGGAGGAGTCCGCGTCGGTCATCCGCACCTTCGAGGTCCAGTTCGTCCCGGGCCTGCTCCAGAGCGAGGACTACGCACGCTCGGTCATCCGCCTCTCCCGGACCGCCACCTCCGACGAGGACGTCGACAGCCGGGTGACGATGCGCATGCGCCGCCAGCGCAGATTCCTGGAGCCCCACGCGCCCCGGCTGTGGGCGGTGATCGACGAGGCGGTCCTGCACCGCCCCTACGGCGACGCCGAGGTGATGCGCGGACAGATCGAGCACCTGATCGAGATGGCCCGGCGCCCCAACATCACCATCCAGATCGCGACCTTCGCGATGGGCGGCCACCCCGCGGCGGGCGGCCCGTTCAGCATCCTGCGGTTCCCCACCCCGCAACTGCCCGACGTGGTGTACCTGGAGCAGCTGAGCAGCGCCCTGTACTTCGACAAGTACGAGGACACCAACCGCTACTCCCAGACGATGGACCACCTCGCCACCCAGGCTCCCCCGCCCACCGCCACCGAGGGCATCCTCCGCGGCTTCCTGGAGCGCCACGCCTGACCACGGCCCCACCACGCCCTCCCTCCCCACGCCCGGTCGCTCTCAGCGTCCGGGCGTTCGCTGTGCGCCCACGAGGCGGGCTCCCGGCTGACCGGCTTCGGCCACGACTGGAGAACGATCCGGCCAGGCAGAACCGGCCCTCCCTCCCCCGCGTTAGGTGTGACGTGCGGTTCCATGGACAAATCACCCCTTGTCCTTGCATCGGTACTTACAGACGTAATCACTAATGCACGTGCATGAGCTAGGCTTTGGCTCTCACCCGGGGCGAAACAACCCACCACGGGACGGCCGACCCCGGACAGGGCGCCCGCTCGTAGGACGGGCCCGGTGCTGAGACACGACGGGCGCGGTGAAGGATCGACCGCGTGTGGACATATCCCCGCTCACGAGTCCCCCCGAAGTTCCAGGAGGTTGAGATGCATCCGATCTACAACGGCGTTCCCGCGAGCCGACTGCCCAAGGTCGTCTGGACCAAGAGCAGCTGGAGCAATCCGGACGGGAACTGTGTCGAGGTCGCCGAGCTTCCGGACGGGGACATCGCCGTGCGCAACTCCCGTGACCCCCAGGGGCCCGCGCTCGTCTACACCCCCGCCGAGATCGAGGCCTTCGTCCGCGGCGCCAAGACCGGCGACTTCGACTCCCTCCTCAGATGACAGCCCCCCGCGCCGGAGCCCCCTCGCCGGGCCCCCGCCCCCGATCCTCTCCCCCGGTCCCGTAGGACCTCCCCGAGACCAGCCCGGGAAGACGTCCGCGTCGATGGCCGCCCGATGACCGCCCCGGTTCACGGGTCGGCCTGACCGTCCACGGCGCGGACGCACACGGAGCCCGGCACCACGGTGTGGTGCCGGGCTCCGTGACGTCCGGGCGCCGGGACCGGCGGCGCGGCCCGCCCCAGGGACGCTCCAATTCCCCTGGGACGGGACGCGGCCGGCCTTCCGGCGCCTCCGCGGACACGTCAATGCCCTGTACTCGGGCCACTGCCCCGCGGACGGGCGCCTCCCGCGGGCGGGTCTACAGGCGGGTGGGGTCCACCAGGCCGTTGCCCCCGCCGGCCGGTGCGGCCTCCCACGGGAAGTGGGTGGCGCCGAGGGCGGGCTTGAGGTCGAACAGCCACGCCGCCTTCTCGTCGTACTTGGCGAAGAAGGGACGGCCGACCAGCTCCGGGTCGCGGGCCTGGATGAAGTGCAGGACGAAGACCTTCTCCCCCGCCACCTCCGTCACGCCGTCCACGCAGACCTTGCCGGGCGTCGCCGACATCGACGGTCCGCGGACCGTGCGGGCCAGCCCGGACACCTTCGTGTAGGCGCCGCGGAAGATCTCGTAGGCCTCGGCGAGGGGGACCGCGAAGTAGTCCTGCGGACCGGTGTCGCGCTCCACGAACATGTAGTACGGGACCATCCCGTGACGCAGGTGGGTGCGCCACATGCTCTCCCACACGGCCGGGTCGTCGTTGATCGTGCGGATCAGCGGCGCCTGTGTGCGGATGACCGCTCCGGTCGAGCGGATGCGGCGGACCGCTTCCTGGACCAGCGGGGGCCGCATCTCGTTGGGGTGCGAGAAGTGGGCCATGAACGCGAGGTTCTTGCCCGACTCGACCACCTTCTCGAACAGGCGGAGCGTGTCGTCGGCGTCCGGGTCGGTGGTGAAGCGCTGCGGCCAGTAGGCCAGCGCCTTCGTACCGATGCGGATGGCCTCCAGGTGCTCGATCTCCAGCAGCGGCTCGATGTACCGGGAGATCACCCCCTCACCCATGATCATCGGGTCGCCACCGGTGAACAGCACGCTGGTGATCTCGGGATGCGAGCGGACGTACTCGACCATCTGGTCGATCTCGCTCGACGCGAACTTCAGGTCCGCGTCGCCGACGAACTGGGCCCAGCGGAAGCAGTACGTGCAGTACGCGTGACAGGTCTGCCCCTGTTTGGGGAAGAAGAGCACGGTCTCCTTGTACTTGTGCTGGACACCGGGGATGGGCTCCTCGTTGGCCAGCTTCGGCACGTTGAGGTCCATCTGGCCCGCCGGGTGCGGGTTCAGGCTCGCCCGGATCTGGTTGGCCGCGTCGTTGAGCTCCTTGCGCTGGGCACCAGAGCGCAGCAGATCGGAGATCCTGGACACGTCACCGGGGGGCAGCATGTCGGCCTGCGGGAAGACCAGTCGGTAGATCGGATCGTCCGGAGCGGCATCCCAGTCGATCAGCTCGTCCACGACGTAGCTGTTGACGCGGAACGGCAGCACCGTGGCCACCGCCTGCACCGCGAGCCGCTCGTCAGCTGCGAGACCGGCTCGCGCGGTGAGCTCGTCGAGGTGTTTCGTCGTGTAGGCACGAAACCGACGTCCGGCGGACGGGGACTGTGCCACGTCTGGCGTAACGCTCACGCTTCTCCTCTCCTGTGTGTGCAGGGCCGCCCGGGGTCGAATCGGGCAGCCCTGATCCGGCGGCTCCGGTGTTCGGGTACACCGGTCGACCTCCGAAACGGGAATTCACTGTGGTTGTCGTGCGTACCCGGAGCGTGATGAGGCCCCGAGCCAGCGAGCGGATATACCCCGAGTAGGGCTTTTGTACCCATCTCACTGCAAGTCCAGCCCTGACCTGGACATACGGGAAGTATCCTCGCATGAGTGCACGAACGGGCCTTACGGGATCGCCCGCGGCGCGAACCGGTAGCGTGGCACCACACCCTCGCGCGGACCTGGCCGAATCGTGCCTTCTGATGCCACCGGAACACCGGGAACTGCGCGTACACAGTGCGGAACGCCCACCACGAGCCGTGAGGGAAGCACCGAGTTGACTGGTACATCCGACGCGGAAGCACCCGCCCCTCCCCGGGCGTCGCCACCGATCATCGCCGTGGACGCCATGGGCGGTGACAACGCGCCCTCCGAGATCGTGAAGGGCGCCGTCATCGCCGTCCGCGAACTCGGACTGCGCGTCCTCCTCGTGGGCCGGCGCACCGAGATCGCCTCCCTCCTCGCCGAGGAGGGGGCCCTGCGGGACATCCCCGTCGTCCACGCCGAGGACAACCTCGCGATGCACGAGGGCGCCCTCGCGAGCTGGCGCCGCCCCCGGTCCAGCGCGGCCGTCTCCTGCCGCCTCATCCGCCGCGGCGACGCCGACGCCCTCGTCTCCGCCGGGTCCACCGGCGGCATCGTCGCGACCTCCACCGTCCGGCTGCGCACCCAGCCCGGGGTGCTCCGCCCCGCCCTCGCCGTGACACTTCCCACCGGCGAGACCCCGACGATCATGGTGGACGCCGGGGCCAACGCCGACGCCAAGCCGGAGATGCTCGTCCAGTTCGCCCACCTCGGCTGCGCCTACGCCCAGACCGCCTTCGGCGTACGCCGCCCGCGCGTGGGCCTCCTGACCATCGGCTCCGAGCCCGGCAAGGGCAACAAGCTCGTGCGCAGGGCCACCGAACTGCTGTCCGCGACGTCCGAGGGCTCCCAGGCCATGGACTTCCGCGGCAACATCGAGGGCCACGACCTCCTCGCCCGCAAGGTCGACGTGGTCGTCACCGACGGCCACACCGGCAACGTCGCCCTGAAGTCCGTGGAGGGGACCGCCGCCTTCGCCATGGACCTCGTCCGCGAGGCGCTCACCTCCACCACCGCCGCCAAGGCCGGGGCCTTCCTCCAGCGCAAGGCCCTCCGCGGCCTGCGCGAACGGCTCGACAGCGAGACCTACGGCGGCGCCGCCCTCCTCGGCCTCAACGGGACCGTCGTCATCGCCCACGGCGACAGCCGCGCCAAGGGCGTCGCCCGCGCCTGCCAGCTGGCGCACGACCTGGCCGGGGGCCGTATCGGCGACCAGATACGCCGCAGAGTGCACCACCGGCCCCCCACCTGGCTCCACCGCCTGGCCCAGTCGGACGCCCCGCCCGCGTCCGCGCCCGGAGCCCTCCCTCCCGCACCCGAGGGTCGCTGAGCGGGCGCGGTCCCCGGAACGGGCCGCCGTCGCCCGTCGGCGCCGGACCGGCCCACGCCCCTGCGGTTCCCCGGCCCCGCCGTACTCCGGCCCCGCGAGCGTCCGCCCGGGTCCCCGCACCGGGCTGTCCGGGGCGTCACCCCGGAAGGGGCGGGGACAGGGGGCGCCGGTCGGTACGCTTAGGGGCATGGCCGACCCGCAGGAAGTACTCTCGCGACGGGTCCAGTCCGCCCTCGGCGCCGCCTTCGGCCCCGAGTTCGCCGACACCGACCCCGTCATCCGCCCGTCCCAGTTCGCCGACTACCAGGCGAACGCCGCCCTCGCACTCGCCAAGCGCCTGGGCCGAAAGCCGCGCGAGGTCTCCGCGGCGATCATGGAGCACCTCGACGTGGCCGACGTCTGCCGCGACGTCGAGGTCAGCGGGCCGGGCTTCATCAACCTGACGCTGCGCGAGGACTGGATCGCCGGCCAGACCCGCCTGCTCCTCGACGACCCGCGCCTGGGCGTCCCGGTGCAGGACCGCCTCAACATCCCCCTCGACTACTCCGCGCCCAACGTGGCCAAGGAGATGCACGTCGGGCACCTGCGCACGACCGTGGTCGGCGACTCGCTCGCCCGCACCCTGGAGTTCCTGGGCCACAACGTCATCCGGCAGAACCACATCGGTGACTGGGGAACCCCCTTCGGCATGCTCATCGAGCACCTGCTGGAGGTCGGCGAGAACTCCCCCGAGGCGGACCTGCTCACCACCGACCCCAACGCCTTCTACCAGGCGGCCCGCACGAAGTTCGACTCGTCCGGGCCGGGCTCGGACGAGTTCGCCGCCCGCGCGCGTCGCCGCGTCGTGTCCCTCCAGGGCGGCGACGAGGAGACCCTGCGCCTGTGGAACAAGCTCGTCGGGCTGTCCAAGGTCTACTTCAACAAGGTGTACGCGAAGCTCGGCGTGACCCTCACCGACGGCGACCTCGCCGGTGAGAGCGGCTACAACGCCATGCTCGCCGGCGTGTGCGACGAGCTGGAGGCCAAGGGCATCGCCGAGGTCAGCGACGGCGCGCTCTGCGTGTTCCTGGAGGGCTTCACGGGCCGCGAGGACAAGCCCGTCCCCCTGATCATCCGCAAGAGCGACGGCGGCTACGGCTACGCCACGACCGACCTCGCGACCGTCCGGTACCGCGTGGACGACCTCAAGGCCGACCGCATCCTGTACGTGGTCGGCGCCCCCCAGGCCATGCACTTCAAGATGGTGTGGGCGACCGCCCGCAAGGCGGGGTGGCTGCCGGACGGCGTCGAGGTCACCCACGTGCAGATCGGCAACGTGCTCGGCAGCGACGGCAAGATCCTGCGGACCCGCAGCGGCGCGCCCGTCCGCCTGGTGGCGCTGCTGGACGAGGCCGTCGAGCGTGCCGCCGCCGTCGTCGCGGAGAACCGCCCCGACCTCGGGGCGGAGGAGCAGGCGGAGATCGCCCGCAAGGTCGGCATCGGCGCGGTGAAGTACGCGGACCTGTCGGTCTCGCACGACACCGAGTACACGTTCGACTTCGACCGGATGCTGGCCCTGACCGGGAACACCGGCCCCTACCTCCAGTACGCGCAGGCGCGGATCCGGTCCATCTTCCGCAAGGGCGGACTGGACCTGTCGTCTCCCCAGGGCGCGATCACCGTCTCCGAGGGCGCGGAGCGCGAGCTCGCGCTCAAGCTCCTGGAGTTCGGGGCCGTGGTGGAGCAGGTCGGCGACCTGCTCCAGCCGCACCGCCTGTCCACGTACCTGTTCGAGCTGGCGCAGTCGCTCACCTCGTTCTACGAGCACTGCCCGGTGCTCACCGCGCCGACCGAGGCCGAGCGCGAGTCGCGCCTGGCCCTGGTGTCGGTGGCGTTCCGGGTCCTGGTGCAGGGTCTGGACCTGCTGGGCGTGGAGGCTCCCGAGTACATGTAGCGGCGGCGGACCCCACCGGTCCGGCGAGCGCAGCACGATCACCGATCCCGAAGGGGGCCGGGGCGACGACCGCCCCGGCCCCCTTCGGCGTCGACCGCAGCCGGGAGCCCGGGCGGCCGGGTGCGGTCCCGCGCCCTGTCCGAGAGATCGGAGTGGGGTGACGTGCCCCTGTCAGCGGGGACACGCCCTCCGCCGACAACCGAGTCGAATGTCTCGTGGCTGGTCACAGCAGAACTTCACGTTCCGGGTGGACGTCAGACCTATGGTGTGTGGACAAAAGCCACAGATCGGACAAATAGGGAGAAAATGGCCATGACATCCACCCACGAGGCCGGCCCCGGGCCGGGTACCTGGTACCTGGACCCGCTCCACTCCAGCCTGATCTTCGTCGCCCACTACCTGCGCTTCGGCCGGGTCCAGGGCACGTTCGGGAGGGCGTACGGGCAGGTGCTCGTCACGGAGAACCCCGCCGACTCCAGGGTGGAGGTCGTCCTCGACGCCGCCAGCGTCAACACCGGCGTCGGAGCGCGCGACGCCCACCTGCGCTCGGCCGACTTCCTGGACGTGGACCACCACCCCGAGCTCCGCTTCGTGTCCACCGGGACGGAGCCGAGCCGCCGCGGCCGGCACTCCTTCCGGCTCTTCGGCGACCTGACCGTCCACGGGACGACCCGCCCGGTCGGCCTCGACGCCCAGTGGGTGGGCGAGTCCCCCGACTACGTGTCCCCCGACGACACGTACGGGCACTTCTTCTCCGCCACCACCCGGATCCGCCTCTCGGACTTCGGAGTGGGCGACGGGGGCGAGGTCCCGTGGGGCGGTCGGCTGGTCGGCGACACCGTCGACATCGTGCTGGAGGTCCGCCTCCAGAACCAGGACCCCCTCCCGTTCCTCCAGCAGATCGGGCACGCGCCCTGACGGGCGCGTGCCCCGGACCGCGCGGACGGAGAGGGCGCCGAAGGGGTCCCGGGGCCGTCCCCCGGAACCCGTGCGCCGCCGGCGGGGACCTGCCTCAGGCGCCGCCGAGCAGCGCCTCGACCTCCTCGCGGGAGGGCATGGACGAGCTGGCGCCGTGGCGCTGGACCGAGAGCGACGCCGCGGCCGCGGCGAACTCCATCGCCTGCGAGGGCGACCGGCCCTCGGCCCTCGCCACCGCGAACGACCCGCAGAAGGTGTCCCCCGCGGCCGTGGTGTCCACCGCCGTCACCCGGCGTGCGGGCGACGCCACCGCCTCGCCGCCCCGGCGGCCGTGCAGGGAGCCGTCCTCGCCCAGGGTCAGCAGCACCTCCGGAACCAGCTCCAACAGGGCGGCCAGCGCCTCGTGCGGATCCGTGCGGCCGGTGATCGCGGCGGCCTCGTGCTGGTTGGGGACCAGGACGTCCACCGACTCCAGCAGTTCTGCGGGCAGGTCGCGCGCGGGCGCCGGGGTCAGGTAGACCGGCACGCCGAGTCCGCGGCCGGTCCGCGCCGCGGAGACCACGGCCTCCATCGGCAGTTCGAGCTGCAGCAGCAGGGCGTCGCTCCCCTCGATGAGCGCCGCGTCGCCGTCGACCACACCGGTGACCTCGCCGTTGGCACCGGGGACGACGATGATCGAGTTGCCGCCCTTGCCGTCCACGACGATGTGGGCGACGCCCGACACCCCGGGGACCGTGCGCAGCCCGGACACCGCGATGCCCGCGGCCGTCAGGTTGGCCCGCAGCTCGTCGCCGAAGGCGTCCCCGCCCACCGCGCCGAGGAAGGCCACGTCGGCCCCCGCCCGCGCGGCGGCCACCGCCTGGTTGGCGCCCTTGCCGCCGGGCACCTGGCGGAAGGCCGTGCCCGTCACGGTCTCACCGCTGGCGGGGACCTCGTCCACGTAGGCGACCAGGTCCATGTTGACGCTGCCGAAGACGGCGACGCGCGGCGCGCCTCCGGGGGCGCCCCCGTGGTCCGTGGTGCCCGCTCTGTTCCCGGCGCTCATGCCCCGGCCTCCTTCACCTTGGCGACGGCCGCTCCGTCGTTCCCGTCGAGCCCCACGATGACCGGTGCGTGGTCCGAGGCCCCCTTGCCCTTGCGCTCCTCGCGGTCGATGCCCGCGCCGCTCACGCGGGCGCCGAGCGCCGGGGAGGCGAGGACGAAGTCGATGCGCATGCCCTTGCGCTTGGGGAAGGCCAGCCCCTTGTAGTCCCAGTACGTGTAGACGCCGGGGCCCGGGGTGTGTTCCCGGACGACCTCGCGGAACCCCGCGCCGACGAGCTCCTCGAACGCGGCCCGCTCGGGCCCGGTGACGTGGGTGCTGCCCTCGAAGGCGGCCATGTCCCACACGTCGTCGTCCTGCGGGGCGATGTTGAAGTCGCCCACGTAGGCGATCTGGGCGTCGGGGTCCTCCGCGAGGCGTGCGGCGCCCGCCTCGCGCAGCGCCTTCAGCCAGCGCAGCTTGTAGGCGTAGTGGGGGTGGTCGACCTCGCGCCCGTTGGGCACGTACAGGCTCCACACCTGGACGCCCGCGCACGTCGCCGCGATGGCGCGCGCCTCGGGCTCCTCGGGGTCGCCGTATCCGGGCTGGCCGGGAAAGCCGATCCGCACGTCCTCCAGGCCGACGCGGGAGGCGATCGCGACCCCGTTCCACTGGGAGAGCCCGTGGTGGGCGACCTCGTAGCCGCGGTCGGTGAAGACGGAGGCCGGGAACTGGTCGTCCCTGGCCTTGGTCTCCTGGATGGCGAGGACGTCGACGTCGCTCCGGTCCAACCAGGCGCCGATCCGCTCGACCCTGGCCCTGGCACTGTTCACATTCCATGTCGCGATACGCACAGCAGAAGGCTAGGCCATGAAGGCGGCACCGCTGTTCGCCGGAGCCTGTGGACGGAGGGGAAAAGCCCAGTTGGGCGGGCAGGAACAGAAGGCGCCCCGGTGCGGCCGTCCTCCGCACCGGGGCGTGTGCGACTCCCAGCACTCGCTCGGTCGTTCGTGTCGCGCTCTGTTGGGACGGCCGGGCACCCCGCCGGGTTCGCATTGGGCCAAAGGTTTTTCCCCGAATCCGCCCCGCCCGGCCACAGCGAGTCGTCATGCCGCGTGTCAGCGGGCACACCCCCAGGAGAGCTGTGATGCAGGCCACACGACTGGGCGACGAAAAGGGGGCGGGGCCCGTCGCTGCCCGGCACGCTGCTCTCCCCGACCGCGTCGGGCCCCTCGGAGGAGGAGAACCCGCACCGGCGCAGGGGCTGACCGAGCTGCGCCCCGGGCCCGGGGCCGCCGGGACGACCGCCGGTCGGCTCACCGCGGGAAGCGCCGCACCACTCCGGTGCCGCCCTCCGCCGCGCGGCCCCCGTGCCCCGGCACGCGGCCTCTCCGCCGCTCCCGGCCGGTGCGGACTGTCGTCACCCGGGTCTACCGTGGCGGCATGGCTGAACCGCATCCCCGCCGCGACGCGGACCTGTCCCTCTCCCAGGCGCGCAGGATCGCGCTCGCCGCCCAGGGCTTCGCCGACCCCCGGCCCCAGGGGAGACCGACCCTGGCCCACCTGGCCCGGGTCGTGCGCCGGGTGGGAATCCTCCAGATCGACAGCGTGAACGTCCTGGCCCGCAGCCAGTACCTGCCGGTGTTCGCCCGCCTGGGCGCCTACGACACCGCCCTGCTGGACCGGGCCGCCACCACGGCGGCGGGGGCGGGGGCCGCGCGCCTGGTGGAGTGCTGGGCGCACGAGGCCAGCCTGGTGCCGCCGTCCACGCGGCAGCTCATGCGCCACCGGATGGACCGCAACCGCGCCCAGACCCGGGTCGGCTGGATGAACGGCATCCGGGAGGAGCGCCCCGAACTCCTGAAGGCGGTCCTGGAGGAGGTCGCACGGATCGGCCCCGCCACCGCCCGCGGCGTGGAGGCCGCGCTCGCGCACGACGTGCCGCGCGCCAAGAACCACTGGGGGTGGAACTGGTCCGAGGTCAAGAAGTGCCTGGAGTACCTGTTCTGGGTCGGCGACCTGACCTCCAACGGGCGCAACTCCCAGTTCGAACGCCTCTACGACCTGCCCGAGCGCGTGCTTCCGCCGGAGGTGCACGCCGCTCCGCCGACCGCTCCCGAGGAGGAGCACCGCGCGCTGGTGTCCATCGCGGCCCGTACGCACGGGATCGCCACGGAGCCGTGCCTGCGCGACTACTTCCGCCTGAAGTCCGCCGAGTCCAGGCCCGCCGTGGCCGACCTGGTGGACTCCGGCGAGCTGGTCCCCGTGCGGGTGGAGGGCTGGGACCGTCCCGCCTACCTGCACCGGGACGCCCGGGTGCCGCGTTCGATGTCGGCGCGGGCGCTGCTCAGCCCGTTCGACTCCCTGGTGTGGACGCGCGACCGCGCGGAGGAGCTGTTCGGGTTCCGCTACCGGCTGGAGATCTACGTGCCCGCCGCCAAACGGGTGCACGGCTACTACGTGCTGCCGTTCCTGTTGGGCGAGGACCTGGTCGCCCGGGTGGACCTCAAGGCGGACCGGGCGTCGGGGACGCTCCTGGCACAGCAGATCACGTTGGAGGACGGGGCTCCCCCGGAGACCGTGCCCGAGCTGGTCGAGCAGTTGGCGGAGATGGCCGCCTGGCTCGGGCTGGAGAACGGCGTCGGAGGCCCCGCCCTGACCCGCTGAGGTGCGGTCGGCCCGCAGCCGCGGCGCCGGGCAGGCCGGATGCGGAGCCGCGTGCCCGTCGCCGGGCTCGCGGCTCCGGTCCGCACGGTCAGACGCGCTCGATGACGGTGACGTTGGCCTGCCCGCCGCCCTCGCACATGGTCTGGAGGCCGTAGCGGCCTCCCGTGCGGTGCAGCTCGTTGACCAGCTTGGTCATCAGGATCGCGCCGGTCGCCCCCAGGGGGTGGCCGAGGGCGATCGCGCCGCCGTTGGGGTTGACCCTGGCCGGGTCGGCGCCCAGTTCGTCGATCCACGACAGCGGCACGGGGGCGAACGCCTCGTTGATCTCGGTGACGTCGATGTCGTCGATGCTCAGGCCGGCCTTCGCGAGGGCGATCCTGGTCGCGGGGATGGGGGCGGTGAGCATGTACACGGGGTCGTCGCCGACCAGGGAGAGCTGGACGATGCGGGCCAGCGGGGTCAGTCCGTGCTGCTCGACCGCGCGCTCGGAGGCGATGAGCAGGGCGCCCGCGCCCACGGAGATCTGGCTCGCGACGGCGGCGGTGAGCTCCCAGCCCTCCCGCAGCGGCTTGAGGCCGGCCATCCTCTCCAGGGTGGTGTCGGCGCGGATGCCCTCGTCCCGGCCCACCCCGGCGATGGGAGCGATCTGGTCGTCGAAGCGGCCGTCCTCCTGCGCCGCGGCGGCGCGCCGGTGGCTCTCCAGGGCGAACTCCTCCAGCTGTTCGCGCTTGTAGCCCCACTTCTCGCACATGAGCTGGGCGCCGCGGAACTGGGAGATCTCCTGGAGGCCGTAGCGCTCGGTCCAGCCCTCGCCGTACAGGGGCAGATCGTTGTCGAGGGCGAACTGGACGTTGGCGCCCATGGGGACCATGCCCATGTTCTCGACCCCGGCGGCCACCACCAGGTCCTGGGTGCCGGACATGACGCCCTGCGCGGCGAAGTGGATGGACTGCTGCGAGGACCCGCACTGGCGGTCGATGGTGACGCCGGGGACGCTCTCGGGGAGGCCGGCGGACAGCCACGCGGTGCGGGCCAGGTCGAGGGCCTGCGGGCCCGCCTGGCTGACCACGCCCATGATGACGTCCTCGACGGCGGCCGGGTCCACTCCGGTGCGACCGACGAGTTCCCTGAGCACGTGCGCACCGAGGTCCGCGGGGTGCACGGCCGCGAGGGCGCCCTTCCTGGTACCGACGGGGGTGCGAACTGCGCCGACGATGTATGCCTCGGCCACGGGGTCCTCCAAGAGCGTGGGTGACGATAACCGAACTGTATTCGGTTTCCTGGATCCGGCAAGCCCCCGACCCCGCGGAAACGTCGCCCGCGCAGGTCCGGGAGGCGCCGCCGCCGGTCGCTCCCCGGACCGCAGGCGGCTACAGCCTGTGGGCGCCCTCGCCGAGGCGTGAGGCGTCGCCCTCGTCGCCGAGGGTGTCCGTGGTCATCCGCTCCAGGGCGGCGACCACCTCGGGGTGCTCCTCCGGCGCGTAGTCGGCCAGCAGCGAGCGCAGGGCGACGCGCTGGGCGTCGAACACCGTGTGCGCCGCGTCGACCCCCCGCCAGTTGAGCTCCCAGGGCCCCTCCTCGCCCGTCAGGTATCCCGCCTCCACGAGCTCCTGGTGCACGCCCTCCCAGTGCTCCTCGCCCAGGCCGGACATCTCCGCCAGCTCCGCGGGGGTGAGCGGTCCGGTCACGCCCAGGTGGCTGAGCGCCCAGCAGGCCCGCGGGGAGATCTCCAGGCCGGCGGCTTCTCGCAGGCGTTCGTACATCTCGTCCGCGCCCTCCCTGCCGCAGGCCCGGTACACCTCGCGTTCGACGTGCTCCATCGGGCTGCGGCTCCCCGCCGCGACGGGCGGCATGGACTCGTCCAGGTCGGGCGTGCCGATGGTGGTGCGCAGGGGGACCTGCCGGAGGAACAGCGCGAGCACGAACCCCGCCACCGCCACCGGCACCGCGCACAGGAACACGGTGTCCACGGAGTCGGCGTAGGCCTGGAGGAACGAGGCCTGGGCGTCCGGGGGGAGCCGGTCCAGGCTGCGCGGGTCGCTCTCCAGGGAGGACGGGTCGACCCCCGGCGGCAGTCGGATCTCCCCCGCGCGGGCCGCCAGGTTGGAGGCCAGCTGCCCGGAGAACACCGCGCCGAACACGGCCGTGCCGAACGACCCTCCGATCGACCGGAAGAACGTCGCCGAGGACGTGGCCACGCCGAGGTCCGCGTAGGCCGCCGCGTTCTGGACGACCACGACCACCACCTGCATCACCAGACCGAGGCCGAACCCCAGGACGAAGAAGTAGAACCCCATCTCCCACAGTGAGCTGTCCGGTCCCAGGCGCGAGAGGAGGAGGAGCCCGACCGAGGTGACCGCCATGCCCGCCACGGGATAGAGCTTGTAGTGGCCGGTGCGGGTGACGAGACGGCCGCTGGTGATCGAGGTGAGGAACATGCCCAGCACCATCGGCAGCAGGTGCAGGCCGGAGGCCGTGGGGGACAGGCCGTGCACGATCTGGAGGAACAGCGGCAGGAACGCCATCGACCCCATCATCGCGAAGCCCACGCAGAACCCGATGGCCATGGCGACCACGATGGTCGGGTTGCGGAACAGGCTGAGCGGCATGACCGGGTCGGGGGCCCTCCGCGCCGTCAGCCACCACCCGACCCCGAGCACGGCGCCCGCGACGGCGAGCCCCACGACCTGCGGGGAGGCCCACGGGTAGACGCTGCCGCCCCAGGCCGCCACCAGGGTGAGGCACACGGCGGTCGCGGCCAGCAGGAGGATTCCGGCGTAGTCGACCCGGCGGCGGCCGGTCGCCGCGCTGGCGGGCAGGACGGCCAGCACGGTGGCGAACGCGACGACCCCCAGCGGGAGGTTCACGTAGAACACCCAGCGCCAGGACAGGTGGTCGACGAACAGTCCGCCGAGCAGGGGTCCCGCCACGCTGGAGATGCCGAAGACGGCGCCGAACAGCCCCTGGTACTTCCCGCGCTCGCGGGGGGAGACGACGTCGCCGATGATCGCGGAGGCGAGCACCATCAGTCCGCCCCCGCCGAGCCCCTGCACCGCCCGGAAGACGATGAGCTGGAGCATGTCCTGGGCGAGGCCGCACAGGGCGGAGCCGACCAGGAAGATCCCGATGCACAGCAGGAAGAGCTGCTTGCGGCCGAACTGGTCGCCGAGCTTGCCCCACAGAGGCGTCACGGCGGTGACGGCGAGCAGGTAGGCGGTGATCACCCACGACAGGTGGTTGAGCCCTCCGAGCTCGGACACGATCGTCGGCAGCGCGGTGGAGACGATCGTCTGGTCCAGAGCCGCCAGGAGGACGGTGAGCATCAGGGCGGTCATGATCACCGCGATCCTGCCGCCCCGGTGCTCTCTGCGGTCCCGGTGGTCGGCCTCATGCAGCGCCATCGGCTCTCCCCCGTGTCCGGCCGCGCACGGCTCGCGGCCTCGCTGCGGCCACAGTAGGAACCCGGAGGCTCCGGGGCGCGGAAAACCGCCCGCCGGGACGGGAACTTTGCCGTGGCTTGGAGCCTTCCCTTCAAAACCGAATATGGTTCGGTTACTGTGGCGTCATCCAGTGATCCCCGACACGTCCGGAGCAGAGCATGAAGCGGGAACTCTTCGACGCCGACCACGACCTCTTCCGCGAATCGGTGGCCGAGTTCCTCAAGCGCGAGGTCGCTCCCTTCCACGCGCAGTGGGAGAAGGACGGGATCGTCCCACGCGAGGTGTGGACCAGGGCGGGCGAGGTCGGCCTCCTCGGACACGGCGTGCCCGAGGAGTTCGGCGGCACCGGCCTCGACGACTACCGGTACAACGCCATCGTCAACGAGGAGATCTGCCGGGCCCACGCCAGCGGCCTGGGCGTGACCCTCCAGAACGACGTCATGGCCCCGTACATGGTCAGGCTGACCGACGACGAGCAGAAGCGCCGCTGGCTGCCCGGCTTCGCCGCCGGCGAGCTGATCACCGCCATCGCCATGACGGAGCCCGGCACCGGCAGCGACCTCCAGGGCATCACGACGTCGGCCGTCCGCGACGGCGACGAGTTCGTGGTCAACGGCTCCAAGACCTTCATCACCAACGGCATCAACGCCGACCTGGTCATCGTGGTCTGCCGGACCGACCCCGGGGCCGGGGCGCAGGGCTTCTCCCTCATCGCGGTCGAGCGGGGCACACCCGGTTTCGAGCGGGGCCGGAACCTGGACAAGATCGGCATGAAGGCGCAGGACACCGCCGAGCTGTTCTTCGACGACGTGCGCGTGCCCGTCGGGAACCTGATCGGCACGGAGGGTCAGGGCTTCATCCACCTGATGGAGAACCTGCCTCAGGAGCGGCTGTCCATCGCCACCTGCGCGGTCGCCTCCGCGGACGCGGTGCTCCAGCACACCGTCGCGTACTGCCGGGAGCGCACCGCCTTCGGTCGGTCGATTGGGCGCTTCCAGAACAGCCGTTTTGTGTTGGCCGAGATCGCCACCGAGGTGGACATCGCCCGCGCCTACGTGGACCGGGGCATCCAGCTGCTCAACCGGGGTGAGCTGACCGTCGAGGACGCCGCCATGGCCAAGTGGTGGACCACCGAGATGTGCAACAGGGCCGTGGACCGGTGCCTCCAGCTTCACGGCGGGTACGGGTACATGATGGAATACCCCGTGGCACGGGCCTGGCAGGACACCCGCGTCCAGACGATCTACGGTGGCACCACCGAGATCATGAAGGAGATCGTGGGACGCGGCCTCGGCCTGTGACCCGACAACCCCCGGGAAGGGTCGGAGCAGTCATGAGCGGTGCGTGGGACGGCCTCATCGTCATGGGCCTGCTGGTCGTGCTGCTCGTGATCGGCGTGCGCAGGCTCCGGCCCAGGATCCACATCCCGTGGGCGACCAGCGGGATCGTGGTCTTCTTCATCTTCGTCTGCCTGCTGCTGTGGGCCTGGTCCTGGAGGTAGGACCCCGGACGCGCACGTCGCCCGCCCGCCCCGGAGCGGGCGGAACGGGCGTCGCGGCGGCGCCTACGCGTAGGGGTCGAACTCGATGCCGTC
The DNA here is from genome assembly GCF_036327455.1 of Nocardiopsis codii. Lineage (NCBI taxonomy): Bacteria > Bacillati > Actinomycetota > Actinomycetes > Streptosporangiales > Nocardiopsidaceae > Nocardiopsis > Nocardiopsis codii. The sequence continues at coordinate 294,018 of NZ_JAUZMY010000003.1, forward strand.
GGGCTTCGCCTTGTCCAGAGCCCCCGGGAACGAGCCGTCCCTGAGGTCGAGCTGCGCGCTCCCGTAGTCGGCGGAAGTGAACGCGTCCCGGATGCCCGGAGGGTAGTTGTCCCAGCTCACCAGGGCCGGGTACTGCCACACGCCGTAGTGGTTCTCCGGAGGGTCGTCGTGCCCGGCCGCGAACCGGAAGGCGTGGGTGGACGCCCCGTCCTTGTGGTAGACGATCTTCGGGTGGGTGCCCTCCCACAGCACCTCGGAGGCGGGTCTGGTGTCGTAGTCGCCGTGCGCGGACGCCGAGACGTAGCGCGCCTCGTCGTCGAGCACCCACACCACGACGTGTTCGAGGTCGTGCCGGTGGCCGCAGCAGCCGTGGACGGTCTGGTCCTTCTCGAAGTAGAGCGCGTACATGTACGCGCACCACCCGCTCGCGTCGCACTTGGAGCGGGAGTACGAGTTCGTGTTGTCGAGGTCGGACCGGTCACGGCAGTTGCCGTTGAGGGCGCCGGAGGTCTTCAGCCCCTCGGCGATGGTCCCGTCGGAACCGATGGCGGGGGACGAATAGCAGCCGTCCGTGTCGTAGTCGAAGGCCGGCTGCCATTTTCCGTCGGCCTCCGCATAACTCGCCGGAAGCGCCGGGGGCGGTTCCGCGAAAGCGTAGGCCGGGAGCGCGATCACCAGCGCGACGGCTCCGACGAGGGAGCGGACGGCCAGTCGCGGTACGCGGCGGCGCAGCCCTCGCGCGGTTCGGGTCCGCTGCGCCGGAGCGGCTTCCCGGTGCGCCGCCGGGCCGCGTGGGGAACGGGGACCCACGCCCCTCCTGGCGAACGCGGCGATTCTCGCGCGGGCAGAACTGGTACGGGGAACCATTTCTGCGTCTTCCATCAACGCCCTCCACAATTCTGTTCGGTAACCGGTACATCCTTTTTCTGTTGTCGTCGGACAAATTAACCGCAAGGTTCCGCCACGACAAGGAGGGCAGGGCGGACATCCTCGTGTTCGCCGGGCGTTCGCCGCCCGGTCCCGCTGTCAGGGACCGCCGCCCGGCCCCGACGGCGGGGCCGGACGCCCCGCCCCTCACAGCCTCCCGGCGTCGATGATCCGCTGGAGGAACCGGCGGGTCCTCGGCTGCTCCGGGTCCCCGAGCACCTGGCCGGGCGGCCCCTGCTCCAGGATCCGGCCGCCCTCCAGGAAGCACACGGTGTCGGCGACCTGCCGCGCGAAGCCCATCTCGTGGGTCGCCAGCAGCATCGTCATCCCGTCCTCCCGCAGCCCCCGCACCAGGTCGAGGACCTCGCCCACCAGCTCCGGGTCCAGGGCCGACGTGATCTCGTCCAGCAGGAGCAGGCGCGGCGAGTTCACCAGGGCCCGCACGATCGCCGCCCTCTGCTGCTGGCCGCCGGAGAGCCGGTCCGGGTACTCGTCGGCCTTGGCCGCCAGCCCGACCCGGTCCAACAGCTCGCGGGCGCGCTCCGCGGCCTCGGCACGTTCTCGGCGGTGCACGCGGCGGGGCGCCAGGGTGACGTTGTCCAGCACGCTCATGTGCGGGAACAGGTTGAAGGACTGGAACACCATCCCGATCCGGCGCCGCACACGGTCCGGGTTCACCCTCGGATCGGTGATGTGCTCGCCGTCCAGGTGGATGGACCCGTCGTCGATCGGCTCCAGGAGGTTGGCGCACCGCAGCAGGGTGGACTTCCCCGAGCCGGACGCGCCGATCAGCACCACCACGCCGTGTTCGGGAACGTCCAGATCGAGACCGTCCAGCACGGCGGTGCCCCGGAACTCCTTGCGCACCCCCCGGAGGCGCAGCACCGGCACGGCGCCGTCGCCCGCCGCCGACAGGTGGGCCAACCGTTCCAGCTCGCTCATCGGCCGCCCTCCGCGGACTGGCGGCGTGCCGCCCGGACCGTCACCCAGTCGGTGACGGCCACCAACGGGATCGCCATCAGGACGAAGAGCACGCCCGCGACGATGTACGGGGTGAAGTTGTAGGTCTGCGCGGTGGCGATCTGCGCCGCCCGGATCGCGTCGATCGGACCCGCCAGAGAGATCAGCCCGACGTCCTTCTGCAGCGCGACCATGTCGTTGAGCAGCGGCGGGGAGACCCGCCGCACCGCCTGCGGCAGGACCACCCACCGCATGCTCTGCGCGTAGGTCAGGCCCAGGGAGCGGGCCGCCGCGATCTGGCTGGGGTGCACCGACTCGATCCCGGCCCGGAACACCTCGGCGATGTAGGCGCCGTACGTGATCACCAGGGCGATCCCGCCGAGCACCAGCACGCTCGGGGTGCCCTCCAGCCGCAGCCCGGGCACCCCGAAGGTCATCAGGTACAGCACGATGATCAGCGGGGCGCCCCGGAAGCCGTAGGTGTAGGAGGCCGCCAGGGCGCGCAGCGGGAAGAAGACGGGGCCCCGCAGGGTGCGCATGACCGCGACGACCAGCCCCAGCACCAGGGCGCCCAGCGCGCAGAACACCAGCACGCGCACGTTGAGCCACAGACCCGTGAGGATGGCGGGAAGCGCCTCGCGGGCCACGGAGGCGTCGAAGAAGGTCTCGCGCACCCGTTCCCAGCCCGGCGATCCGACGACCACCGTCACGAGGACGGCGCCGAGCAGCGCTGTGGACACCGCGCCGACCAGCACCGACCTCACCCCCTGGCGGCGCCGGAGGGCGGTCCGCTCGACCTCCAGGGGGCTGGGGGCGTACGCGGGGGCGTCGCCCCTCACGACAGCTCGGGCGCGTCGGCGGCCTCGGCCAGCCACTCCTGTTCGAGGTCGGCCAGGACGCCCTCCTCGCGGAGTGCGTCCACGGCGGCGCTGACGCAGTCCGTGAGCGGCGAGTCCAGGTCGAGCACGAGGCCGAACTGCTCGGCCTCCGCGTCCGACTGCGGGAGCTGGCCGACGATGGCGGCGTCCTCCAGTTCGGCCGACGTGACGTAGAAGGCGGTGGGCAGGTCGAGGACGACGGCGTCGACCTGGCCGTTCTCCAGCGCCTGCTTGGCGTCGTCGTTGTTGTTGAACACCAGGGGCTCCTGGTCGGGATCGACGCTCTCCACCAGTGCCTCGTAGCTGGTGGTGCCGACCTGGGCCCCGATCGTCAGGTCCCTGAGGTCCGCCAGCGACTCCGCTCCGGCGGCCTCCCCGCCGGACAGGGCGACGACCGCCTGGCGCACGTCGTAGTAGGGGGCGGAGAAGTCGACGGCCGACCGGCGCTCCTCGGTGACGGAGAACTGGTTGACGTCGAAGTCGTAGGCCTTGGGCCCGGGCTGGATCGCGTTGTTGAACGTGACGACGGTCCACTCGACCCGGTCCGCGGGGTAGCCGAGCCGGTCGGCGACGGCGTACGCCACGGCGGACTCGAAGCCCTCGCCGTTCGCGGGGTCGTCGTCGACGAACCACGGCGGGTAGGCGGGACTGTCGGTGCCGATGGTGAGCGTCCCCCCGGTCAGGGTGGGGAGGTCGCCCGGTGCGCACTCGGCGGCGGCGCCTGCTTCCGGTTCGGCCGCCTCCTCCGCGGGCGCACAGGCGGTGGCGGCGAGGACGGCCGCTCCGGCGGCGCAGGCCAGGACACGGCGGAACGGGCGGGGGCTGGGGGTCATCGTGGCTCCTGAGGGGGACGTGATCACCACAAATTACCTACTGGACCAGTGGGATATCCAGGTCTTCTACGTCACGAAACCGTCTGGCGCAGCGGCGTCACCGGCCGTGACCCCCAGGGGGGATCACTCCTCCGGCTTCTCCTCGTCCGTACCGTGCATCGGCATCTCGAACCAGACCGCCTTGCCGTCCGGCGTCGGCCGCGAACCCCAGCGGCTGGCCAGCTGCTCCACCAGGTAGAGGCCGCGCCCGCCCTCGTCGTCGGCGGCGGCGCTGCGGATGCGGGGCAGGCGCAGGTCGTGGTCGAAGACCTCGACCCACACGGCGGAGGCGCCGCGCCGCAGCCGGAGCAGGAACTCCTTGTCGGCGGGGTCCTCGACGGGCTCGTCGCCCTCCTCGGCCGCCTCCTCCAGAAGGTCCGTCCAGTCCTCGTCGAACTCGTCCGGCATCGACCCGCCGCCCAGCGGCGTCTCCGAGTCCAGGACCCCGTTGCCCGTGAACTCGCGGTGCACGGGGTGCGGGGTCGCGTGGATGACGACGTTGGTGACGATCTCCGAGACCAGCAGGCAGGCCAGCTCGGACTGGTCGCGGTCCATCCCCCACTCCTTGAAGGTGTTGGCCGCCAGATGGCGTGCCTCGCCCACGGTGGAGGCCTCCGACGGGAACCAGCCCTCGCGCAGTGCCAGCTCGTCGGAGTGGGTGCGCACGACCAGCAGCGCGGTGTCGTCGTCCAGCTCGCCGGGGACGCTGTGCACGGCCGCCTCGGCGATCTCGTCCACGTCCTTGTCGGCGACCTCGGCGACCCGCTCGGCGAGCTTGGCCAGTGCGCGCTCGGGGTCGGGCGTGCCGCCGACCGGCCGCCGGTCCACGAGCCCGTCGGTGTACATGACCAGGGTCGCTCCGAGCGGGAGCCGCAGTTCGGCCTGGTGGTAGACGATGTCCTCGGCCGACCCGCCCTTGGCGCGCACGCCCAGCATGCGGTCGGCGACCGCCAGGTCGAGCTTGTCGACCGAGTCGGAGGTGACCAGCAGCGGGGTGGCGTGCCCGGCGTTGGCGTAGGACAGCTCGCGCGACCACGCGTCGTAGACCATGTAGAGGCAGCTGACGCTGGGGATCCAGTGGCCGCCGTCCTCGCCCTCCTCCTCGGGCTGGCCGAGCTGGCGGACCCACTCGTCGAGCTCGCGGAGGATGTCCGCGGGTTCGCGGTCGGCCTGGGCGAAGGCGCGCAGGGCGGCGCGCAGCTGCCCCATGACCGCGGCGGCGTGCGGCCCGCGGCCCTCCACGTCGCCGATGACCAGTCCGACGCGTCCGGCGGAGAGCGGGATGGCGTCGTAGAAGTCGCCGCCGACCTGGGTCTGCACACCGTACCCGTGCGCCTGGAGCGGCCCGGCGGGCTGGTAGCGGTGGGCGATGGTCAGCCCGTCCAGGTGCGGGAAGTGGTGCGGGAGGAGGCTCCGCTGGAAGGCGAGCGCGGTGCTGCGCTCCTCCTCGAACAGGCGCGCGTTGTCGATGCTCAGGGCCACCCGGGAGGCGATGGCGCCGACGAGGTCGCGGTCGAACCCGCCGTAGGTGCTCTTCTGCCGGGGGGAGAGCCCGGACAGCGCCAGGGTGAGTACTCCGAGGACCTCGCCCCGCGCCCGCAGGGGGGCGGCGATGGCGGAGGTGACGCCCACCTGCCGGGAGACCGCGTCGGAGCGGCTGCTGGGGGAGTTCTCGAACAGGTAGTCGCTGCTGACGATCGTCTCCAGGCGCCGCAGCGCCTGGGTGACGAAGTGGCGTTCGGGGTAGCGGACCTCGTCGCCGACCTCGAACCAGGTACGGGGCGGCGGTGTCCACCCCTCGGCGTGCACCGACACCTGTCTGACCAACCGGTCGTGGTCGTAGAGGTCGATGAAGCAGTGGTCGGCGAACTGCGGCACCAGGATGCCGGCGACGCCCTTCACCGTGGAGTCGAACTCCAGGGAGCCGGCGAGGCGGCTGCCGATGCGTTCGAGCAGGCCGTACTGCTCCTCCACCCGGCCGCTGCGCAGGGCTTCGCGGGCGATGAGGGTGATGCCGTCGATCTCACCGGACTCGTCGCGCATGGGCACCGCCTGGGCGCGCACGTGGATCCACGTGGAGTCGCCCTTGAGCACCGCGAACGTGCCCTCCCAGGGTTCGCCGCGCAGGACGCGGCGGGCCAGCTCGGAGGCGTGTTCGCGGTCGGACTCGTGGATACCGATGTCGAGGAGGGAGAGGCCGACGTAGTCCCGGCCGCCGACGAACCCGAAGAGTTCGCGGGCGAAGGGGTTCCAGTAGCGCAGAAGGCTGGACCTGTCGATGACGACGATGGCGATCTGCGCCTTGTCCACCACGGCGGCCGTGGCCAGCGCGTCGCTCTCCCGGAAGGGCTCACCCCACCGTGTCATCTAGCCGCCACCTCGCCGTCATGAGCTGCATACATGCCCGCTCCGGGTACCCCGAACGACCGCACCTTGGAGCGAGCGTAGCAACACCGTCAACGTTCCCGCAGCGCAATGTGACAATCCCGATGAGCAACCAATCAACGTGTTCGCGTGGTTCACGGCTTGGCGACGAAAATGTGTCCGGCGACGACCTCGGAGAGGTAGGAGCCCTCGGATTCGCCCCCGATCACGTGTACGCCCTCGTCAGAGGCCCGCAGCACCACTTCCTGCCCGGGTTGTACCCCGGATTCGCGCAAGGTGAGCATGATGTCGGCGTCCGACTGGATCTGCTCACTGATGCGCCGTACGGTCACGGTGGTCTCGCTGTTGCCCGCGACGTCGATCATCGGAACGATGGAGTCGTCGGTGAAGGGCTCGGGCGAGTAGTCCTCCAGGCCGAGCTCGTCCAACCCGGGGATCGGGTTGCCGTGAGGGCACACCGAGGGGGCGTTGAGCAGCGTCACCAGACGCTCCTCCACCGCCTCGGAGATCACGTGCTCCCAGCGGCAGGCCTCGATGTGCACGTCCTCCCAGGGCAGCCCGATGACGTCGACGAGCAGGCGCTCGGCGAGCCGGTGCTTGCGCATGACGTGCGTGGCCAGGCGACGGCCCTCGGCCGTCATGACGAGGTGCCTGTCGTTCTCGACCCGCAGCAGGCCGTCGCGCTCCATACGGGCCACGGTCTGGCTGACCGTGGGTCCGCTCTGGTGCAGGCGCTCGGCGATACGTGCCCGAAGCGGGACGATGCCCTCCTCCTCGAGCTCGAAAACCGTCCGGAGGTACATCTCCGTGGTGTCGATCAGCCCGTGTGCGGTCAAGTCTCCCCTCCCAAGGCTCTGCGCCCGACGCGCGGTCGCGGCGGGCACGGCAGGTCTCTCACAACACAGGCCGGGACCAGGTGATTCCCAGGGGCCGAGTGGGGACCGGGGCGTCCGCAGGACCGCGGGAGCGACCACCGATACGGCAAGCATATCGCGCCTCGGCGGAGCCGGATTTCTCCGGCGTCCCACAATGTGGACAGCGGGGGGCGACGCACGCCCCCGGACGCCGGAGTCGCTGGTCCCGGGCTTCCCGGGCCGTTCGGCTTCGGACGGATGCCCGACAGACTCTTGCGAAACGTCCGGCGGTGACCCACAGTGGCCCGGACGCACCCCGGGGCGACCGGGATCACGGAGGGCGGAGGGCCGCGCGGAGGGCCCCCGCTCCCCTGCGGGCGTCAGGGGGACAGCCGGTCGATCTCCCAGTCGTCCCCGTCACCGCGCAGGTAGCGGAACCGGTCGTGCATGCGGTCGGCGCCGCCCTGCCAGAACTCGACCTCCTCGGGGAGCAGCCGGAAACCGCCCCAGTAGGAGGGTCTGGGGATCTCCTCGTCCTCGGGCCACACGGTCTCGAAGCCCCGGTACAGCCGGTCGAGCTCGGCGCGGCCCTCCACCGGCCGGGACTGGCGCTCGCTGGCCCAGGCCCCGAGCTGCGAGCCGCGCGGCCGGGAGGCGAAGTAGAGGTCGTTCTCCGCGTCGGAGAGCCGCTCGACCCGTCCGGCCACCAGGACCTGCCGGCGGATGGCGTGCCAGGGGAAGAGGACGCTGGCGCGGGGGTCCGCGTCCAGCGCCCGGGCCTTCCTGGACGTGTAGTTGGTGAAGAAGCGCAGCCCGGTCCTGTCGTAGCCCTTCAGCAGCACGGTCCGGGCGCGGGGCATCCCCGTGGGCTCGACGGAGGCCAGGACCATGGCGTTGGGCTCGCCCAGGCCCGACGCGTAGGCCTCGTCGAACCACAGGTCGAACTGCGTCATCGGATGGGCCGCGAGGGAGGAGCGTCTCAGGGGTTCACCCGTGTACGGTTTCCGCAGTTCGGCGGGGTTTCGGTGGTCCACAACGGGCATCTTCTCGCGTCGGGCCGCCGCGCGCCACCCCGCCCCGCGCCCCTCGTGCGCCTCACCCGCACCCCGGTTCGTCCGGCCGGAGGTCGGCGCTGCTCATGCCGCACCGGTGGATGACGTGCTGGCGGTCGCCTCCGGAGCTCGGACCGACCAGGACCAGCTGCACCAGGCGCTCGGAGAACCAGTTGCCGTCGACCGAGCGGTCGAACTCGATGTAGCCCGACATGCCGGTGAGGCCGCTCGTCCCCTGGATGCCGGCGAGGAGCTGGTCGCGCCTGCCCTCGTAGTCCTCCTGGGTCCGGAGGAACGGCGTCCGGTCCAGGCCGACGAGGCGCAGCGGCCCCCGTGCGGAGAGCTCCTCCGGGGTCAGGCCGGTGTGCGGCATCGCCCGCGAGACGACGAGGAGGGCGTCGCTGGCCACGGCGGCGTGCGCGATGGACGGGAGCTCGGTCCGGGGCACGGGCCGCCCCTCGTCGTCCCCGTCCTCCTGGTAGAGCTCCTGGACGAGGCGGTCCACCGCGGTGTAGAACCCCTGCGCGTCGTCCTCCGCCAGGACCTCCGACTCGCCCCAGTCCCCGCTGGCGGCCAGCGGCGTGTAGAAGACCGGGTGCCGCAGGGACTGGCTGATGCGGTCCTCCTCGTCGGCGACGAACTTGGCGATGTCGTCCCCTCCCAGGATCGTCATGTCCCCTCCGACGCACGCCGAGCCGCCCGCCGTCTTGAAGTAGTCGTGGAAGGCGGTGAAGTCCGCGGAGCGTCCGGCGAAGTAGAGGAGGTCCGGCGGGTCCTCGGTGCACAGCCGGTCGAGGTGGTCGCGGAAGGTGGTGTCCTCCTCCAGGTCACCGCTCCGGTACAGCAGGGTTCCGTCGGCGTACTCCTGCGCGCCGAGCCCCCGCACCCCCTCCCAGACGGTGCCGCCCTCCTCCTCGAAGGCCGTCATGAACAGCTCGGCCAGGTGCGGGCCGTACTGTTCGTGCTCCCCGCCGTCCGCGGCCCTCCTGCCGCTGGCGATGGCCACGGCCGTACGGGCGGGCTCCAGCCCGTGCTCGGCCCCTTCCTCGGTGGTCCACGGCACCCCGTGGTAGGCCCAGTACGCGGCCTGCTCGGCGATGCGGCTGTTGGCGGGGGCGACGGGGAAGAAGAACTCGTTGTGCTGCCGCGCGCCGTGCTGGGCGACGTCGTCGTACGTGGCGGTCGTCCCGACCATCGGTATCCCGGCGTCACCGACGATCTGGATGGCCTCGCTGTTGGGCGCGACGCTGTGCCCGAAGCCGACCGCCCCGATCGGCCGGTCCATGCCGAGGTACGTGTTCTCGGCGCGGGCGGCGATCTCCCGCGCGGTCCTGTCGGCGTGGCCCCACCCCTCGCCCGCGTTGCCGATGAGGAGCTTGATCTTGGGCGTGCCGTCCCGGCCGACGAGCTCGTTGTGCTGGTCCTGCTGGAAGGCCAGGCCGAGCAGCTCGCCCTGGGCGCCGGACAGCGAGGGGTCGTCGGGGTTGGCGATGCCGAGCTCGGCGATGTAGGCGATGGTGACGTAGGGGTCCCCGCTCCCGTCGACCGCCCGGTTCTGGTCCCGGATGCGCTCGGTCACCTCCTCCAGCCGCTCGTGGAACACGAAGTCCCCGAAGGTGACCCCCACGCATTCGCCGTTCCTCGTGTCGACGCCGACCGGGACGACCAGGCCCCGCTGCACGCAGGGGTGGAGCGCGGGGACGACCACGACCCCCATGACCACCGCCAGGGCGACGCAGGCGGCGGAGCCCGCCGTCCAGAGCCCGGCGAGCACGGGGGCGGTGAACACCCAGACGGGTTCGGGCTGCCAGGAGCGCCCGAGCCAGGCGTCCTGCAGCGGTCCCACCTCCTGGCGGACGAGCCGGTCGGTGCCGAGCGTCCCGGCCGCGTGCCGGGCCCGGGTCCAGCGGCCGACCTCGGGCGCCTGCGGTGTGGCGCCCTCCCCCTCGGGGAGGGACGGGTACCTGCCGGTGTCCACCGCGCCCGCCACGAGCGAGGGGGTCCGGGCGTCGCGGACCTGCACGATGAGGAGCGGATCGGGGAAGCCGCGCCGCAACCGCTCGTCCTCGACGAGGAGGACGAGGTAGCGGGCCACGGGGTCCAGCCGGTCCTGTTCGAGGATGAGGGCGGGGCGCTGCCTGCGCTTGCGGCGCCGGCGTCCGGCGGCGCCGTAGGCGTGGTGGAGGTCGTCGAGGAAGGCGTTGACGGCGAGCCGGTGGACCCCGGGCGGACGTGTGTCGGCACTGATCCGGCCCGGGCCCCCGTCGGGGGCGTTGAGCTGGCCGAGAACGTGGATCCCGCGCTCCCGGTGGTTGGGGAGGGCCTTGTCGCCGCCCGCGCCGTGGGCGACGTAGCGGTGCCTGTTGAGCCAGCGGTAGGGCCGCCAGGGCAGGAGGAGGAAGAAGGCGACGACCGCGTAGGCGGCGGTCAGGCCGACGCCCGCGAGAAGGCCGATCAGCTCGTTGAGCTGTTGGGCGACCAGGCCGAGGACGGCGAAGGGGGTGGCGGTGACGACGAGGGAGACGACGAAGGCCAGCGGGGTGAGCACCTTCTCGTCGAGCTTGCCGAAGGTGACCTTGTCCGAGACGCGGGTCGCCCACCGGGACGTGCGGGAGGCGGCGAAGGCGAGCCAGCGCCAGCGCACGACGTAGAGGCTCCGGGTCCGCTCCCACCGGGAGGGCGCGTCGGCCGGGGCCGCGTCGTCCTCGGGCGCCGAGGTCCTCTGCTTGGCCAGGTCGAGGAGGAGCTCGCGCCGCTCCCTGGCCCTCTCCAGGCGGACGCGCCGCAGTTCGTTGATGACCTCCACCTGGGTCTTGCTGTCGCTGTGGAGCTCGGCCCGGTCCTGGGAGACCTCGGAGCCGGACACGTTGGTCTGCACGACGGCCAGATCGCACCTGCGCAGCCAGAGCAGGGAGCCCAGGCGGGTGAAGCGGGGCGGGGCCGGGGGCTTGCGGTGGCGCGGCGGCTCCGGCTGGTCGCCGAGGGGGGCGAGGCGGCCGTCGACGAGGTGCTCCAGCAGGTCGTAGAGCTGGTCGGTGGTGACGGGGGTGTCCGCGTCCGCCCCCTCCCCTCGCGGCGGCGGATCGGCCAGGGGTGCGCCGGTGCCCTCCACGTCGGTGTTCCGCGGGAATCTGCGCCTTCTGAACCGGTCCAGGGAGCCGCTCCCGCCGGCCCGGCCCGTCCGCACGGGCGCAGCGGAGCCGCTGCCGCCGCTCGCGCCCTCCACGGCCCCGTCCTCCGCGGGCTCCCCGTCCCCGGGCGTCCGGCCCCCTCCGGGGTCCCCCGCCTCGGGCAGACGCCACACGAGGTCCGCGCCCCCGCGTTCGAGGAGCATGCGCAGGACCTCGGGGCGGTCCGCGGAACGGCTGACGGCCAGGTCCAGGACGGGGGGCGGCTCGGCGACGTCGCCCCGTTGGAGGCCGTCGTGCTTGTCGGCGGGGAGGCGCCGGGCGACCCGGCGCTCCATGCGCGCGACGCGGGTGTACCGACGGCGCGGGGGTCGGGAGCGCAGGGCGTCGAAGACCGCCAGGAACCGGGGGGTCCTCCCCTGGTCCGCGACGTGCGCGCCGGACTGGTCGTCAACCACTCGCGGAAACCCCTTCACAGCTCGTGTGGTCTCGCCACTCCCCCCGAAGCGGCCCATTAGACAACAGTGGTAGCTGAAGATTCATCCGTTTTGGTCGAATTGGTACTGACCCATACCGGCCACAACTTCTGTGAATGTGACGATTCGATCCTCCGGTCACGCGCATTCACGTCCTGAATCTCTCCCCTGACCGGCGGTCTCACGGCTCCCACCACTACCCTGGGGACCGTGACCGACGAGATTCAGATCCCCGCGAACCTGCTGCCCGCCGACGGCCGTTTCGGCAGCGGCCCGTCCAAAGTCCGCCCCGCGCAGCTGGAGGCCCTCGCCTCCTCCGGCTCCCTCTACATGGGGACCTCGCACCGGCAGAAGCCGGTCAAGTCCCTGGTCTCCCGGGTGCGCGCCGGCGTGAGCGACCTCTTCTCCCTGCCCGACGGGTACGAGGTCGTCCTCGGCAACGGTGGGACCACCGCCTTCTGGGACATCGCCGCCCACGGCCTGCTGCGCTCCAGGTCCCAGCACCTGTCCTTCGGTGAGTTCTCCAGCAAGTTCGCGAAGGTCGCCAAGGGCGCACCGTGGCTGGGGGAGCCCACCGTCATCAGCACCGACCCCGGCAGCCACGGCGAGCTCGTCGCCGAGGCCGGCGTGGACGTGTACGCCCTCACCCACAACGAGACGTCCACCGGCGTGGCCGCGCCCATCAGGCGCGTCGCGGGCGCCGACGACGACGCGCTCGTCCTCGTGGACGCCACCAGCGGAGCGGGCGGCCTGCCCGTCGACATCGCCGAGACCGACGTCTACTACTTCGCGCCGCAGAAGAGCTTCGCCGCCGACGGCGGGCTGTGGCTGGCCGTCATGTCGCCCCGCGCCCTGGCCCGGGTGGACGAGATCGCCGCGAGCGGCCGGTACATCCCCGAGTTCTTCTCGCTGACCACGGCGGTGGACAACTCCCGCAAGGACCAGACGTACAACACCCCGGCCGTGGCCACGCTGCTGCTGCTCGCCGAGCAGCTGGAGTGGATGAACACCGCGGGCGGTCTGGACTGGACGGTGGCGCGCACCGCCGAGTCCTCATCGATCCTCTACGGCTGGGCCGAGAAGTCCCCGGTCGCGACCCCGTTCGTCACCGACCCGGCCAAGCGGTCCCAGGTGGTCGGCACGATCGACTTCAGCGACGACGTGGACGCCGCCGCCGTCGCGAAGGTGCTGCGCGCCAACGGCGTCGTCGACACCGAGCCGTACCGCAAGCTCGGCCGCAACCAGCTGCGCGTGGCCATGTTCCCGGCCGTCGAGCCGAGCGACGTCCAGGCGCTCACCGAGTGCGTGGACCACGTGCTCACCAGGCTGTCCTGACCCGTTCACCCCACGTTGCACAATGGTGGCCGACCCGTGTTCCCATGGGTCGGCCTCCCTCTTTCCCGGCATCTCGGCTTCTCAGGACGGTTCGGCTGTGCGCAGGAACAAGAACAAGCAGGAAATCCCCATCAAGATCATCTCCCACCGGGGTGCGTCGGGGCACCGTCCCGAGCACACCCTGGCCTCCTACGAGCTGGGGGCCCGCCACGGCGGCGACTTCATCGAGATCGACCTGGTCGCCACCCGGGACGGGAAGCTGATCTGCCGCCACGAGCAGGAGATCGGCGAGACCACGGACGTGGGCGAGCACCCGGAGTTCGCCGACCGGCGCACCACGCGCACCGTCGACGGCCGTGAGATCACCGGGTTCTTCGCCCAGGACTTCACCCTGGAGGAGATCCGGACCCTGCGCGCCGTCGAGCGCCTCCAGGACGTGCGCGCCATGAACGCCCTGATGGACGGGGCCTACAGGATCCCGACCCTGGACGAGGTGGTCGAGCTGGCGTTCTCGCTCACCAAGGAGCTGGGGAGGCCGATCGGGATCTACCCGGAGACCAAGCACCCGGCGTACCACGTCGCCCAGGGGCTGGAGCTGGAGCCGTCCCTGATCGCCACCCTGCGCGAGGCGGGGCTGACCGGCCCCGAGCCGGCGCTGCCGGTCTTCCTCCAGTCCTTCGAGGCCGAGAGCCTGCGCAAGCTCGCCGAGACCGAGCTGCCGCTCGTGTTCCTGCTCGGCACCCAGGACCACTGGCTGCACTACACGACCCCGGACGGCCTCGCCGAGGTCGCGACCTTCGCGCAGGCGATCGGCCCCGCCAAGAGCCTCGTCATCCCCACCGACGAGGACGGCACCCTGGGAGAGCCCACCGACCTCGTGGAGAACGCGCACGCGGCCGGGCTGCTGGTGCACCCGTACACCTTCCGCAGCGAGAACCACTTCCTGCCGGTCGACCTGCGCTCGGACGGCGAGCGGGGCGACTACGGCGGCTTCGCCGCGGAGTACGAGGCGTTCTTCGAGGTCGGCGTGGACGGCGTGTTCACCGACTTCTCCCGGCACGCCTTCCTGGTGCGCGAGCACTTCCTCGACCCCCAGCCCGTCGAGGGCTGACGCCCCCGGGGGCGCCCCGCGTCACTGGACGTCGAACTCGTTCCCCTCGGGGTCCCGCATGCAGACGTGCGAGGCCCCGGGCTCCTCCACGGACCGCACGTAGGTCGCCCCCAGCTCCTCCAGCCGCCTGACGGTGTCGGCCCGGCGCTCGGGGCCCACCTTCAGGTCGAGGTGCACCCGGTTCTTCACGGTCTTGGGCTCGGGCACGACCTGGAAGAGCACGCGGCGCCCCAGCCCGATCCCGTTGGTCTCGTCCACCGGGTCGTCGGGGTGCCGGATGGCGACGACCGTGGCGAAGACCTTGCGCCCGTCCACCTCCCGGTAGTCCTCCTCCTTCACGATCCCCTGCGCGACCAGGCGGTCGATGAGCACAGTGTTGTCCTCCGGCTCGTACTCCAGTGCCCGCGCCCAGAACAGTGAGAGGGCGACGGGGTCCGCGCAGTCCACCACGAGCTGCCATTCCACGGCCATCGGGGGTCTCCTCGCCTCGTCCCCGGGACCATCCGGCCATGGCCCCGGCAAGTGATTCCAGTTATACTGGTTACATGACCCGGAGTACAGCCGCCCTGCCGATGAACCCCGCACACGGCGCGCCCTTCGCCTTCGACCCGGGCGCCCTGTCCCTGGAACTGCTCGTCACCGGGGGCCCCGGCGCGTACGCGCGCTACGAGATCCTCCACGAGCCCCGGGACCTCGCCGACTGGCTCGCTCTGTCCCGGCTCCGCCTGGATCCGGAGCTGGTCGGCGTCTCCGAGTCGGAGCTCGGGGCCGCCCGGCGCCTGCGCGACTCGCTCCGGCGCATGGCCGACGCGCGCACGCGCGGGCTCCCCCTTCCCCCGGAGGACGTCGCCGAGGTCAACCGGGCCGCCGCCCACCCCCCGCTGGCCCCGGCCATGAGCCCCGGCGGGGAGCGCTCGTGGGTCCAGCCCGCCGACGCGACCGCCGTCCTGTCCGCCTTCGCCCGCGACGCGGTCGACCTGTTCACCGGCGACCTCGCCAACCGGATCCGCGAGTGCGGCTCCCACGACTGCCAGCTGGTCTTCGTCGACGCCTCGCGCCCCGGCCGACGGCGCTGGTGCTCCATGGAACGCTGCGGCAACCGCCAGAAGGTCCGGGCGCTGCGCGCCCGGAGGGAGACGGCGGAGGAGGCGCCGTGACGGCCGGCCTCTCGGGACCGCCGGGGATGCCGGGCAGGAGAGCGGCGCGTCCCGGCCCCTGTGACCGACCAGCCGACCCCGACGGGCCCGGGCGGCGTCAGCCCCGGCGGGCGAGCAGGACGATCCCGCCGATGAGCACCGCCGCGACCGCGACCCCGCCCAGGATGAACGGCAGCGCGCTCCCGTCCCCGCCGCCCCCGTCCGCCCCGTCCCCGCCGTCCTCCCCGGACGGGGAATCCGCCTCCGCCGCGACCTCCACCGGTTCGTCGGTCAGGTACCGGTCCTCCAGGGGGATCCGCCACACGGGCGCGTTCAGTCCCTCGGTCCCCGCCATGAGCGCGGTCCCGTCGGGCGTGAACGCCACCGACTCGCCCTGCTCCGACTCCGGCAGGTCGAAGGAGCCGAGCGGCCGGCCCGGCACCCCGTCGGTGGAGTCGTAGACCGTGGCCCCCCAGTAGGTGCGGATCACGTACCGGGTGCCGTCCGGGCCGAACGCCGCGTCGGTGGCGAACAGGGGCGCCGAGTCGATGCGCTCCAGCACGTTCGCGCCCTCGGGATCCAGGACCTCGGGAGCCGCGTAGAGGCCCCCGGAGAACTCCTTGGACACCACGTACATCCGCCCGTCGCGCGGATCGATCATCATCGACTCCGCGTCCCTGCCGCCGTCCGCGTACGTGAACGTCAGCGTCACCGGTTCGACCACCCCGTCGGCGAGGACCTCCGGTTCCGGGAACCGGTACACCCTGTACTCCGCCCAGCTGCCGCCGAAGTTGTCGCCGATGTCGGCCACGAAGACCGAGGGCGCCCCGTCGGGCCCCTCCGCGACGGCGACCGCCTCCCAGTCGCGCCGTTCCAGGCCGAGGGCGATCGTCGCGAGCGTCTGCCCGGAACCGTCGACCGCGTACACCTCGCTCGGGTGCTCCCCGCTGTCGTTGTGCGTCCACCACACGCCCTCGTGCAGAGCGGAGGGCGCGATGCCGCTGGACTCGGAGATCCTCGCGTCCTGGAACTCGAACGCCACCTCCGACCCCTCGGGCCCCTCGCCGCCCCTCGGGTAGTCGACTCCCCCGCTCGGGGCCTCCGGGTCCTCGGGGGAGGCCAGCGCCGGGGCGGCGGGGAGTACCGCGAGCAGTGCGGTCGCGACCAGCGCGAGCGGTCTTCTCATGGACGCCATCCTGCCAGGGCTCGGCGGAAGTGGCTTGCACCCGGGTGCGAGCGGGCACATTCGGCTTACGGAGCGCCGTAAGGAGAGCCTTCATGAGGATCGTCGCCTGCCTGAACGGGGACCGCCGCCCTGGGGCGCACCCCGCTCTGCCCGTGTCCGTGGACCAGCTGGTGGCGGACGCCCACGCGGTGGTCGCCGCGGGCGCGGACGCCATCCACGTCCATCCGCGCGACCCCGGCGGCGCCGAGTCGCTGGAACCGCAGGTCGTCGCGCCCCTGATGGAGGGTCTGCGGTCCGACGGCCCGGCCGTGCCGGTGTCGCTGACCACGTCGCTGTCCGCGGAGTCGGACCCGTGGCGCCGCTACGACCTCGTGCAGAGATGGGCGTCCCCGCTGTTACCCGACTCGGTCACGCTCAACCTGCACGAAGCCGGTTCGGTGGACCTGGCACACCTCCTGGACGACCGCAGGGTGGCCGTGGAGGCGGGGGTGTGGACGGTGGAGGCGGCCCGCATCCTGGTCGCCACGAAGATGCGGGTGTCGTCGGTGCTGGTCGAACCCACCCAGGTCGCGCTGGAGGACGCCGAGCGCAACGCCGACGCGATCCTCTCGCTCCTGGACCGGGCGCGGGTGGACGCCCCCCGGATGCTGCACGGGGCGGACGCGACCGCCTGGCCGATGCTGGAGCGGGCCGTGTCCGAGGGCTACGACGTCAGGATCGGCCTGGAGGACACGATGCGGCTCCCGGACGGCACGGAGGCGTACGACAACGCGGCCCTGGTGGCGCACGCGGCGAGCCTGGCCTCCGCCGCCGCCTGACCGGGACCGCGTCCGGGTGCCCGCGGGCCCTGATCACGGAGGGGCGACGGGGGCGGAACCCCGGGGCCGGTGTCGGGGCGGGCGGCGCCGCACGGGCGCGGCCGGGCTCAGCCCACCAGGGCGCCCAGGACCACGATCAGCATGATGGAGCCCAGGACCACAGGCAGCAGCCAGCGCTGCTTGCGGTTGTTGGTGAGCATGCTCATGACGTGCTCCGCTCCGATGGTCGGGTGGGATCCGGCTCCCAGCCTAACGCCCAGGTACGGACGGTCCGGTAGCGGTCCGCCGACTCGGGGAGGCTCTCCACCAGGTGCATCTCGCGCGCCTCCCACCTGCGGCTGCGCAGGGTTCCGAGGGAGTGGACGGTGCTGGCGAGGTCCCGTGCGGGGCGGCTCCGGGCGACCGTGATGTGCGGCACGTACGGGCGGTGGTCGACGGTGACGCCGTTCCGGTCGGCGGCGGCCCGCAGCCGGCCGACGAGGATGTCGAGGGCCTGGGTGTCGCCGTTGACGCCGGACCACAGCACCGAGGCGCGGGCGTTGCTGCGCGGGAAGGTCCCCCAGCCGCGCGCCGCGAGCTCCAGGGGCCTCCGGTTGCGGGCCACCCTCCCGAGCGCGGCGGTGAGTCCGGGCAGAAGGTCGTCGGCGACCTCGCCGAGGAAGAGCAGGGTCAGGTGCCATTCACCGGGAGGCGTCCACCGCAGGTCGGGGGTGTGTCGGCGCCCCCGGTCGACGGCCTCGCGCACCGTCTCCACCACGTCGGGCGGAGGCACCAGGGCAACGAACAGTCTCATCCCCCCATCCTTCCCTCCCCCTGCTCCCCTCCGCATCCCGGGGAGTAGGGTCTGCGGGGCCCCGTCACCGCGTCCCCGGAGCCGCCCGCCCATGCTCGTCATCTCCTGTGTGTTCCTCGTCCTCGCCCTGGGGTCGCTGGTCCGCACCACGACCGGGTTCGGCTTCTCCCTGGTGGCCGTGCCGCCGCTGGCCCTGCTCGTGGACCCGGTGACGGCGGTGGTGGTGGCCGGGCTGATGTCGGCCCCGGTGAGTGTGTGGATCTCCGCACGGGACAGGCGCCACGTGGACCGGCGCCTGGCTGCCCTGTTCCTCGGGTTCGGCCTGGCCGGGGTCCCGTTCGGCGTGTGGCTGCTCAACGCGCTGTCGGAGCGGGTCCTGATGGTGGCCATCGCCGTGATGGTCCTGGCCGGCACGTTCCTGGTGTGGCGGAGGACCCGGATCCCCGGGGGGACCCCCGTCCTGGCGGGGGTGAGCGCCCTGTCCGGCGCCTCGTTCGCGTCGACGGGCATCGACGGCCCGCTGATGGTGGCGGCGCTCCAGGGGACCGGGATGGAGCCACGCGTGCAGCGGGCGACCCTGTCGGTGATGTTCTCGGCGACGAGCGCCGCCTCGCTGGCGGGGTTCTGGGTCAGCGGCAGGTTGACGCCCGTGGTCGGCTCACTGCTGCTGGTCGGGATCCCCGCGATGCTGGTCGGCATGGCGGCGGGCGAGCGGGTCTTCCGGCGGCTGGACGCCGAGCTGTTCCGGCGCGCGGTCCTGGGCCTGCTGCTGATCAGCTCGGTGTCGGTGGTGACGCGGGTGGTCACCGCCTGACCGGCCGGGTCCGGTGCGGGCTCCGGCTTCCGGCCGTGCCCCGAGGACGGCGGGGCACGGCCGGTGTCTCAGGCGCGGGTGACCGCGTCCTCGGGGGGCTGCCGGGGGTCGTCGGACCCACCGGTGAGCTCGACCGCGGTGGCGCCGTCCGCCTCGCGTTCGACCAGGACCCGCTCGACCTCGACGGCCTCCTCCGGTCCGGGGGGCGCGGCCGCCCTCCGCCGTCCCGGGAGCAGGTCGCGCACCCTGACACCGTGCACCCTGAACAGCGGGCCGGTGAGCGCCGCGACCACCAGCACGGTGACCGTGCCGCCGATGACCAGGCTGGCCTGTGGCCCGAACGCGTCGGCCAGCAAGCCCACCGCGGGGGCGCCGATGGGCGCCACGCCCATGAACACCAGCAGGAACATGCTCATGACGCGCCCGCGCATCTGGGGGTCGACACTGAGCTGGAAGGTGGCGTTGAGGGTCGTCACGTAGGTCAGGAAGGCCATGCCCATGGGCACCAGCACCACGATGAACGCCACGTAGCCGGGCATCAGCCCGGCGACCACCTGGAGCACGCCGAAGGACATCGCCCCGATCAGCACCAGGCGCAGCCTGGGCCGGTCGCGCCGGGCGGCGAGGAGCGCCCCCACCAGAGCGCCCACGGCCAGGAAGGCGGCGGCCACGCCGAACGCGGCGGCGCCCGCCTCGAAGACGTTGTTGACCACCAGCGCGATCTGGTTCTGCCCGTTCGCCCCGAAGAACTGGGTGGCGGCGGCCAGGATCAGCAGCAGCACGAGGTCGCGTCTGCCCCCGATGTAGCGCAGCCCCTCGCGGATCTGCCCCTTGCCCCGGGGCACCGGCTCGGTGGTGGTCAGCTCGGCGGTGCGGATCATCGCCAGGGCGATGATCGTGAACCCGAACGAGGCCCCGTTGACGAGGAACACGGGACCGCTGCCGATCACCGCGATGAGCAGACCGGCGATGGCGGGGCCGGTGACCCTGCCGAGCTGGAAGCTGGCGCTGTTGAGGGCGATCGCGTTGGACAGGTGCTCGCGGTCGACCATCTCGGGGACGAAGGCCTGGCGCCCGGGGTTGTCGAGCACGGTGACCAGTCCGAGCGCGAACGCGAACACGTACACGTGCCAGACCTCGGCCGCGCCGGCGGTGGCGAGAACGCCCAGGGCGACGGCGAGCGCTCCCATGACGCTCTGGGTGCAGATCAGCAGCTTGCGCTTGTCCAGCCTGTCGACGAGCGCACCGCCCCACAGCCCGAAGAGGAGCAGGGGCAGGAACTGGAGCGCGGTGGTCATGCCGAGCGCGATGCCGCTGCCGCCGCTGAGCTGGAGGACCAACCAGTCCTGGGCGATGCGCTGCATCCAGGTGCCGGGGTTGGAGAGTAGCTGGCCGATGGCGTAGAGCCGGTAGTTGCGGACGGCCAGCGAGCGGAACATGGCGATACGCCGCATCAGTTCCCCCCGGCCCGGACGGGTTGCCGGGGAGGGACCGATGCGGCCACCGCACCATGGTGTGGACACATAAGTAAACGGCGTTGACTCATCACTGGAGTCAACGCCGCCCACTGTCGCAGGAATTCCCGCCCCATCCCCGGGACGCGAGGGGTCAGCCGATGAGCGCGTAGATCGGAGCCTCGGCGAAGTGGAGGAGGAAGACCGCGGAGACCACCCACATGAGGGGGTGGACCTGGCGCGGCTTGCCCTCGACCAGGCGCACGAACGTGAAGACGATGAACGCCATCCCGATGCCGTTGGCGATCGAGTACGTGAACGGCATGATCACGATCGCGAAGAACGACGCCAGGCCCACGGCCGGGTCCATGAAGTCGATCTTGCCGACCGGCAGCAGCATCATGAAGCCGACGATGATGAGGACCGGGGTGGCGGCCTCGAACGGCACGATGGTGACCAGCGGCGCGAAGAAGGTCGCGACGAGCATCATCAGTCCGGTGACGATGGGCGCGATGCCGGTGCGCGCGCCCTCGGCGACGCCCGCGGCGGACTCCGCGTAGACGGTCGCGATGGAGGCGGAGGCGACACCGCCGAAGATCGTGCCGAACGCGTCCATGGCCAGGACCTCGCGGGTCTTGGGCAGGTTGCCGTCCTCGTCGATCAGGTCTGCCTGGTGGGCGACGCCGACCATGGTGCCCATGGTGTCGAAGAAGTCGGCCAGCATCAGCGTGAACAGCAGCATGACGACGGTGGCGATGCCCACGTCGGACCAGCGGGCCGCGATGTTGAAGCCGCCCTCGGCGAAGAGGCCGATCAGGGAGAGGTCCGGAAGGGCGACGACGTCGCCGAACGACGTCGGCAGGCTCGGGGTGGAGCCCGGAAGCTGCCAGGCGAGGCCCTCACCGCGGTCGCCGAACAGCGACTGGACGACGATCGCGGCGGCCGTGGAGACGACGATGCCCAGCAGCATCGCGCCGGGGACCTTGCGCACGTACAGCGCGATGGTGGTCAGGAGGCCGATGACGAAGACCAGCAGGGGGAGGGTGTTGAGGCCGCCGCTGCCGAGACTGACGATCGTGCCGCCGCCGCCCTGGATGAAGCCGGAGTTGACGAAGCCGATGATCGTCAGGAAGAGGCCCACGCCGACGCCGATGGCGATCTTCAGCCCGCCGGGGATGGCGGCGAAGACAGCGGTGCGGAAGCCGGTCATGACCAGGATCGTGAGGATGATGCCCTCGACGATCAGCAGGAGGAAGACGTCGGACCAGGACATCAGGGGCGCGACACCGTACGCGACGACGGCGTTGAGGCCCATGCCCGCGGCGAGCGCGAACGGGTAGCGGCTGACGATGCCCATCAGGACGCTGCTGATCGCGGCGACCAGGGCGGTGACGGCGACGAGCTGGGGGACCTCCAGGACATCGCCGTTGACGTCGGCGGTGCCGTTCAGGATCAGGGGGTTCAGCACGATGATGTACGCCATGGCGAAGAAGGTCGCCAGACCGCCACGGATCTCGGTGCCGAAGGTGGAACCGCGCTCGGAGATGTGGAAGAAGCGGTCCACGGGGCCCCTGGGGGCGGAGGCCGCTCTGTCGTCGGTGGGGGATGGAGTTGGTGCGTTCACGTCGTCAGCCTGACCTGGTCGTGTTACCGGACAACAAGGATTCTGCGCCAGATTAGTTGCATCTTCATACAACGGCCGACACGTGTTTCACACGAGTTTCATATAAATCACCATATGGTCGGATGATCCGAGGACGGAGTGTGACGAACACTTCCCTGGTCGGAGCTCCGGGCCCGGGAGCACCGGCGCCGCCTCCGTGTGAACGGATAGCCTTGGACCGTGCGCAAACCTCGCCAGCCCGACCCGGAAGTCCATGAGAGCGACTACCGCGTGCCCGCCGCGATCGGCACCCTCGCGTGGGCCGTCGCCCTCGTCGTCCTCGTCGCCATGGGCGACGCCCTCCCCCAGACCGAACGCTGGTGGATCGGCGTCTGCGTGACCGGCGCCGCCCTCGGCGTGTTCGGATTCCTGTACATTCCGCGCCTGCTCCGCAAACGCGACGAGTCCGCCGAGCGCGTGGCCTCCCGCCGTTCCGACACCACCTGACCAGGTCGCACCCCGCTGTCAGCGGGGCACCGCTGTTCTGCCCGATAATGGGCGGGTGTCTGAGACAGAATTCCCGCGCGGCCTCGCCGACCGACTCCGCGGCATCCTCATCGACGCCGACTACACGGTGTCCGGCGTCCGCGACCGGCTCGGCGACGCCGCCGCCCGAGCACTGGCCCGCGAAGAACTGGTGCCCGCCCTGCGCGCCACCGGCGGGGAGGAACGGCTCGGACTGCTGCTGCGCCTGTGGTGGCTCCAGTCGCCCATCCCCGCGCGGGCCGCGCGGGCCGTCCTGCCCGTGGACGAACTGGCCGAGGCCGGGTTGGTCACCGTCGAGGAGGGCGCCGGCGGGCCCGTCGTGCGCGCCCTCGTCCACCTCGGCCCGTGGGACCTGGAGGACGGCAGACCCGGCTTCGTGGTCTCCGACCCCAAGGTGCGGCCCGGCAGCGGCGCCGTCCCCCGCCACGACCACGTGGTGGGCGCGGGCAACGCGTCCGCCACCCTGTCCCAGCTGATCGTCGACGGCCCCGTCGAACGGGCCCTGGACGTCGGCACCGGCTGCGGCGTGCAGGCGCTGCACCTGGCGTCACGGGCCCGCGAGGTGGTCGCGACCGACCTCAACCCGCGCGCCGTGCGCCTGGCCGGGATCAGCCTCGCCCTGTCCGGGGTCGCCGACGCGCGCCTGGCCCAGGGCTCCCTCTACGAGCCGGTCGAGGGCGAGCGGTTCGACCTCATCGTGTCCAACCCGCCGTTCGTGATCACCCCCGACTCGTCCCGGTACACCTACCGGGAGTCCGACCTCCCCGGCGACACCGTCTGCGCCGAACTGGTGCGGCAGGCTCCCGCGCACCTCACCGAGGGCGGCTGGTGCCAGATCCTCGCGAACTGGGTGCACTCCGACGGCGACGACTGGAAGGACCGGGTCGGCGGCTGGGTGACCGGGACCGGCTGCTCGGGCTGGGTGGTCCAGCGCGACGTGCAGGATCCCGCCCAGTACGTCGAGCTGTGGCTGCGCGACTCCTGCGAGCACGGCACACCCGAGTACACCCGGCGCTACGACGCCTGGCTGGACTACTTCGAGCGCGAGGGCATCAAGGGCATCGGGTTCGGCTGGATCAGCCTGCGCAACGACGTGGCCCAGGACGCGACGGTGCGCGTGGAGGAACTCCGCCACGACATCGAGCAGCCGGTCGGCCCGTACCTGCCCGACGTGGTGGACGGTGCGATGACGGCGCTGCGGCTCACCGACGCCGCCCTGCTGTCGGCGCACGTCGCGCTCGCACCCGGTGTGATGGAGGAGCGGGTGGGCAGGCCGGGGGCGCCGGACCCGGAGAAGATCGTGCTGCGCCAGCAGAACGGCCTGCGCCGGGTCGCCCGGGTGGGGACCGTCGAGGCCGCCCTGGCCGGGGTGTGCGACGGCACCATGCCCGTGGGGCCGCTCCTGGACGCCATCGCCCAGCTGATCGGCGAGGACCCGGCGGTCGTGCGGGAGCGGACGCCGGACGCGCTGCGCACGCTCATCTCGGAGGGGTTCTTCCGGGTCGCCCGCTGATCCGCCCACCGCCCCGGCCCCCGGTGGCCGGGGCGGTCCCGTGTCCCGCCCCGGCGACTCCGGCTCAGGCCGGCCCGGCCGGGTCCTCCTCCGGCGGAGCCGTGTAGAAGGCGATGGTCCGCTCCGCCGCGGTGTGGGACAGCTCGAACCGGGAGCGGGTGTCGGACTCCGCGGTCAGGCGGCGTCGGCCGACGTCGGCGCGTCCCACCGGGCGGAGGCCCGTCCGTCACCCCTCCCCGGTGAGGACCACCTCGCCCGTGCCGCGTTCGACACCGTCCTCCACCAGGGCGAACCCCCGATCGTCCGCCGGGACCACGACCTCCGTGCCGCACTCCAGGACGACCGTGTGGGTCTCCCCCGGAGGGAACTCCCGCAACTCGACGGGCAGTCGCACCCCGCACTCACCGGACAGGCCTCCGTGACGGAACTCGATCGTGGGCCGGTACCCGGAGAAGAACGGCGTCCGGCGGCCGTCGTCGCCGTCGTACATCGTGAGGTCCGCGGTGATCTGCTCCCCGGGCGCGAAGACGTGCTCCGCCGGCCCGTCCTGCGCGGGCGTCGCGGGGGGCGGGGCGGCGTCCTCCTCCGCGCCGGAGCAGCCGGTGGAGAGGAGGAGGGCTCCCAGGGCGAGGAGGGGGAGGGTGACGCGCATGGGGGGATCCCGTCGGTGTCGTAACGCGGTCTCGGAGAAGGGGAGGCTATCCGGTGGACCGAGCAGGGTACGACCGCGTGCCCCGACCGGAGCGCCCCCTGTGGTTCGCCCTGCGACCTGCGGCGGCGCACCCCGCCGGAGCGGGGGACTCCCGGAGGGCGGCACGCCGTGCGGACGGTACCGTCTGCCCATGGCCCGAATCTCCGAACTCGTCCACTACCCCGTCAAGGGGTGCGCCGGAACCTCCCTGCGTTCCGCCCTCGTGACCCCCGCCGGGATCACCCATGACCGCACGTTCATGGTGGTCGACGGCGGCGGCGGCTTCCGCAGCCAGCGCAACGACCCCCGGCTGGCCCGTGTGCGGGCCGGGATCGGCGACGACGGCGCCCGCCTGCGCCTGGACACGGACGGGTTCGGTTCCGTCGACGTCGAGGTCGACCCCGGAGGACCCCGACTGGACGTCGTCCTGCACAGGAAGCCGTTCGTGGGCGTGGACCAGGGGGACACGGTCGCCGGATGGCTGTCCGACGTGCTGGGGGCGCCGAGCCGCCTGGTCCGGGTACCCGACGACCACGAACGCCTGACCGGGGGGACGACCCCGGGCACCAGCGGTTTCGCGGACAGCACCGCGGTCCTCCTGGCGTCCGGCTCCTCCCTGGACCTGCTCAGCGCGCGCATCCTGGAGCGCGGCGCCGAGCCCGTGCCGATGGACCGGTTCCGCGCCAACGTCGTGGTGTCCGGGTGGGAGCAGCCGCACACCGAGGACCGGGTGCGCTCCGTCCGCCTGGGGACCGTCGAGCTGGGCTACGCGAAGGTGTGCATCCGCTGCGTGGGGACGACCGTGGACCAGGTGCGGGGCGAGAGGAGCGGGCCCGAGCCGCTGCGGACCCTGGCGGGCTACCGGCGCGCGGACGAGGGCGGGGTGTCATTCGGCGCCATGTTCGCCGTCACCCGTCCGGGCAGTCTGGCGGTGGGCGACGAGGTCGAGGTGAGCGCGTGGGGCGAGCCGGAGCAGGGGCTCGGCGGGCGTCTGGCCGAGGTCCTGGCCTGACCCGGCCCCCGGCGGGGCCGGGGGCCGTGCGCGGCGCGGTCCCGCGCTACTCCAGGTCCGCCTCGGCGAGGAGGCGGGCGGCGGAGGACGGGTCGCGCAGCGCGGCGGCGACCAGGTGCCGACGGGGCCACTGCCCGGCACGCCAGCACAGGGCGCGCGCCAGGCCGTCGGTGGTGGACGCGTGCACGGAGCCGTCGCCGACGTACCACTCCAGTTCGACGCCGTCCACGGTGAGCGCCTCGTGGTGCAGGTAGGTGCGGTCCGGCTCCCCCGCGGGGTCCAGGAACAGGTCGGCCTCGCCGGGGACCGGCCGGACCTGCCCCGCGGATCCGATCCTCCCCGTGACCGACTCGCTCGCCAGGTCCAGGTCGAGTACGTCCGCCAGGGCCTCGGCGGCGTCGTCCGGGGCGAGGACCAGCGGCCGGCCCTCCAACAGCGGCAGCAGGTCCGGGGAGTCGACCACCAGGGCCTCCTCCGCGTCGGCGACCACGATCTCCCCGCCGCGCACGGCCCGTACGCGGGACGGCGGGGTCACCAGTTCCGTGTCGACGAGGGCCAGCGCGGTCCACACCAGGCGCAGCGAGGCCCGGTCCACGTGCCGTGCGGGGTCCGCCAGACGGGCGAGCAGGTCGTCCGGCCCCTCGGGGTCGGTGATCAGGTCGGCGAGGGTGGCGCGCACCCCCAGGGCGCGGGCGAACTCGGGGTCGACGTCGGCCGGGACCTCGTCGTAGAGACCCGACAGGGCCGGGTCGGCGTCGGTGGTGCGCAGTTCGACCGGCGCGCTGCCGCCCAGGAGGGCGCGGGTGCGCAGCCACCACGACGTGTACGAGGGCACGTCCACCACACGGCCGTCCGGCATCAGGAGGCGGGCGGGCTCGGTGACGGCCGCGCGGAGCGGTCCGCGGGACAGCATCGCCAGGGCCTGCGGCCAGCTGTCGTCGGCCACGCAGTCGAGGTCGGCGACGCACACGAGTTCGGGGACCACCGGCGGCAGATCGGGGTCGCCGACGCGTTCGAGGACCTCGTCGGCCCAGTCCTCCAGGCCGTCGGGCCCGTCCTCACCCGCGGCGCCGTCGAACTCCGCGACCAGGTCCTCCCCCAGTGCGGCCTCCTCGACCCGGACCACGTTGAGTTCCCAGAGGGCGCCGACCGCGCGCAGGGTGTCGGTCCCGTGGCGTTCGACGAGGTCCTCGTGGACGGTGCCGAAGGGGGCGTCGTCGACGAGCAGGGCCGCGAGGGGGGCGCCCGGGACGAGGAGTTCGGCGGCGACCGAGTAACCGTCCTCGTCGTCGCGCAGGGCGAGTTCGGCCAGCCAGGGCGCGTCGGCGACGGTCGTACCGGAGGCCGCGACGAGGTCGAGGACGGCCTCCGCGAGGGGCTCGGGGTCGTCCGCGTCGAGGGAGTCACGAACGGCCGCCTCGGTCCGCGGGTCCGACAGGACGGTGGCGGGGCCGGCCTCCACCGCACCCAGACGTTGCAGGAGCGGGTCGACGGCCTCGGGGTGGACCAGTCGGACGCCCAGCGTCGCGAGGGCCTCCGCGGAGATCCTGTCGCCCCGGGCGTCGCCGAGGTCGGCCCAGTCCTCACCGGGGAGGAGCAGGGAGCGGGGGCCGCGCACGAGGCGGCCGTCCGCCAGCGGGACCGGGAGGGAGCCGAGCTCGTCCAGGTCGGCGCCGCCGCTCCCGGCGATGTCGAGCGCGGAGTAGAGGGACGCCCACCAGCTCGGCGGCCGGTCGGTGTCCGCGAGCAGGTCGGCGACGTCGGCCAGGCCGAGGCGGTGGACGCGCAGGGCGGCGAGCGCCGGGTGGCGCGGGCTCCAGGACCCGGGAAGCAGCTGGGGGACGAGTTCGGCCAGGAGGGCGGCGAGGTCCGCGGCGCCACCGGTCCCGCCGGTGTCGAGCAGCGCCGCGTCGCGCGGGGCGACGGGCGCACCGGAGGCGGTGGTCAGGAACGGGGTGTCCTGGAGGGGTCCGGCGACGCGGGCGCGGAAGACGGCGTCGACGGCGCCGCCGCCCACGCGGGTGCCGGGTACGAGGTCGAGGGCGGCTCGGCCCTCGAACCGGCGCAGGAGCGCGCAGTAGGCCTCGGCCGCCTCCATGAGCAGCAGGTCGGTGGCCGCTCCGGGTTGGACGCCGCGCCGGTCGCTGCCGAGCGGGAAGGTGCCGATGAGGACGGCGGGGAGGTCGAGTTCGGTGTCGGTGGGGGTGGGCGCGTGGACGACGTTCTCGACGTCGGCGGGCAGGGTGGCGAGGGTGCCGTCGGAGGCCACGGGAACAGCCCAGGTCAGCGACCAGGAGGTGCGGTCGCGCTCCTCCGTCGGGCGGTCCGCCAGGAGGGCGGGG
This sequence comes from Nocardiopsis codii, assembly GCF_036327455.1. Taxonomy (NCBI): domain Bacteria; kingdom Bacillati; phylum Actinomycetota; class Actinomycetes; order Streptosporangiales; family Nocardiopsidaceae; genus Nocardiopsis; species Nocardiopsis codii. The sequence continues at coordinate 321,904 of NZ_JAUZMY010000003.1, forward strand.
TCGAACTCCCCGGAGCGGCTGAGGACCCTCCACAGGGTGGTGCGCGTGCCCTCGGCGTCCCGGCGGCCGGTGACGAGGTCGGCGACGCCGGTACCCGCCACCTGTGCGGCGGAGGCGCTACCGGAGACGGAGGAGCCGTCCGGCGCGAGCGAGGCGGGGACGGCGTCCGGAACGTCCGCCGCTGCCGGGTCGGCGGGGTCCGCGGGCACGTCCTGCCGGGTGAGGACGTGCTCCTCCCCGTCCACGGACACGCGTACCTCCGCGAGGCCGGGCAGGGCCAGCAGCAGCGCCTCCCCGGTGCGGCCGAGGAGTTCGCGCACGCGCAGGCGCGCCGGCTCGTCGCGGAGCAGGAGGGTGACGACGGTGTCGTAGGCGCCCGGGGGCTCCGCCACCGCGGGGAACGGCAGCCGCAGCATGGGCACGTGCCCGGAGCGGCGGCCCACCTCGTCCACCAGGTCGGCGTGGGCCCCGCCTTCGGCCAGCAGCCCCGCGACGGCCTCGCGGGCGGCCTCGGCGCTGAAGCGGACCGCCGCGCCGCCGGAGTCGACGGTGACGTCGTCGCTGAGCGCCGCGACCGCGGAGAAGCCGACGCCGAAGCGTCCGGTCGCGCCCCGCTCGCCGCGCTTGGTGGAGGCGCGCAGCGTCGCCAGCGACTCCACCCCGTCGGAGGTCAGCGGGGAGCCCGTGTTCTCCGCGGTCAGCCGGAGGCCGTCCAGGGCCAGGCGCAGCCTTCCCGGCACACCGGCCCTGCGGGCCGCGTCGGCGGCGTTCTGGGCGAGTTCGACCACGACCCGGTCGCGGTAGCCGCCGAGCGCGAAGTCCTCCTCCGCGTTGGCGTCCTCCCTGAACCTGGCCGGGGCGTCGGCCCACGCCGCGAGGACGCGTCGTCGCAGTTCGGCGGTGTTGTAGGGGTCGACTGCCGAAGCGGTCACCGGCTCGGCCATGGTGGGTTCCTCCTGCGCTGCGGGGCACGACCCGGCACGGTGCACCCGGGGCGAGGGTGGGTGCGGTAGGAAGACCCTAGCCCACCGGGACGGGGGGCCAGGGTCTGACAGTGCGGCGGGGCGTGCTTTCTCCGGAGGCGGGACGCGGCCCGTCAGGACTCGGAGGAGACCAGTTCCAGCTCGGCGGTGTCGTCGAAGACGATGTGGTCGTAACCCATCTCGTCGATGACCGGGCCGCTGGGGCCGGACTGCGGCTCGGGGCGGCGCACCTCGGAGTGCGCGCCGCAGCCGTGGTCCATGGAGACGACGCGGCCGTCGTCGGGCGCGTACTCGTTGGTGCACACGCCGAACATCTGGCGCAGCTCACCGGCGAGCGGGGTCATGAAGCCGCAGGTGATGCAGCGGTCGGGCGCTGCCGCGGCGATCGGGCTGCGCGGACCGGCCTCGCCGTTGTACCAGCGCTCCGCGGCCTGCTCGCGCCCGGCCTCGGAGAGGACCTGGCGTCTGCCCAGCCCCAGCTCCCAGACCATCTGCTGGTCCACGCCCTCGTCGTCCAGCTCGCTCCCGGGCACCTGGGCGTAGCCGGGGATGAGGCGCTCGTCGCCCTCCTCCGTGGGGAGGAGGTCGCCGACGCCGAGGTCGCCGGGGAGCAGCCGCTCCTTCCAGGGCAGCCATTCGGGCGCCACGAGAGCGCCCTTGCCGGGGAGCAGAACGACCTCGTTGACCGTGACGTCCTTGGCGCGCGAGGCGCGGACGACGGTGACCGCGTAGTTCCACCCCGGGTAGGCGGGGTCGAGGCAGGTGAAGTAGTGGGTGACCAGGCGCGTGTCCTCGACCTGGGGGGTGAGCGCGTCACCCACCCATTCGGGTCGCCCGGCCTCGGCGGCCACCGAGCGGGCCAACTCCACCGCGTCGACACAGGCCTTGTCCGGTACAGGAGAACGTCGAGAAGGGCTCACGTTCCCCATTCTCACTGATCGCGAGCACCGATTTGACCATAACGCGGGTCAAGGTTCGCCCGATACATGCTCTTGATCAAGTCTTGCGGTGTCGCAGGGGCCCTCCCGGGGCGGAACGGGAGGGCCCGGAGGGCTCAGGCCTCCAGGTCGTCGGCCACCACGCGCAGCACGGAGGAGATCCTGGCGGCCTCCCTGTGCTCCGGGTGGCGGCCTCTGCGGTAGCCGGTGGACAGCCCCTCGAGCAGCTTGATGAGGTCCTCGGTGATGGCCACCATCTCGTCCGGTGTCTTGCGGCGGGCCCTGGCGACGGAGTGCTGGACGTCCAGGAGCGTGACCTGGAGAGCCTGTGCGCCCTTGCGGCCGTCCGCGACCCCGAACTCGACCCGCTGGCCGGGCCGCAGAGCCGCGGTGCCGGGCGGGAGCGACGAGGAGTGCACGAAGACCTCACCGCCGTCGTCGCGCGTGAGGAATCCGAAACCCTTGTCGCCGTCGTACCACTTGACCTTGCCGGTGGGCACGTAGAGACCTCGTGCTTTCGCTGGCGGGCGCCGGGGCCGGAAAGGCACGCGGGTGCCCGTGTCCCGCCCGATTCCCCGGGCTCCCGTGGTTTCCATGGGTGGTGGATCCAGGTTAGTGCGGAAGGCCGTCCGGAGGCGAGGGCGTATTCCTCCGGCGGGAAACCCGGCGGAACTCGTCGCGGGACGCCGAACGGTCTCCCCGGAACGCAGACGAGGCCCGGATACGGCTCACCCGGGCCTCGTACGGTGCTGGCGGCCCCCGCCGCTGGGTGCGGAGTGCGGGACGGGACCCGGCGGTGGAACGGGCCGCCTCGACCGGGGTGGCACCCGAACTGGAGGTCGGGTCACCGGTTACCGATACGACCGTCGTTAAGTGAAAGCGACGGTGTACTGACATGGTTACCCGAATCCGTGTCGCAGGACTCGTAGTAACGGGCCGACCGTAAAAGGTTATTCCTTAGCGTTTGCCAAGCAATGACCAGCCGGAACTGCACGAACGCCCGTCCGGCCCCTCCGGAGGACCCCGGCACGGGGTGACCGCGGGGTGCGCGGTGTCATGCCCGGGCGCGGCGCTCCGCCGCGTCGGCCGAGCGCCGCACCCTCGGGTAGAGGTAGACCACGCACACCAGGGAGCCCAGGGCGAGGCCGACGACCCCGGTGGAGGCCAGGGACTCCTGGATGTACTGGTCGACGAACCTGGCCTCCCCGTTCCACAGGGCCATACCGAGCAGACACGCCAGCAGGGGGACCCCGACGCCGACCCACTTGTCCCGGCCGGTCCACACCCGGCTGAGCACGACGAGCGCGGCGCCGAGCACCCACAGGTAGGCGAGGTCGAGGGCCCACGGCACCGTGAGCAGCATCAGGCCGAGGGCGGTGGCCTCGGCGGGATGGTGGCGGACCAGCGCCACCGCCCCGCGCGGGCCACCCCTGGCGGCGGTGCTCCGGGCGGCGCGGGCCGCGCGGTCCGCGTGGCGGCCGGTGATGTGGATGTCCGTCTGGCGCGGCCCCTCCACGAGGGACATCAGTCCGCGGCTGGGGCCGCCCCGCCAGGGCGGTGGCGGCCGGTCGGCGTGGCGCGGCCTCGGCGGGATCAGCTCCTCGTCCTCGATGTCGAGGTCCCTGCCCGCGATATCCCGTTCCACCAGGTCCTCCGGGCTGCCGAAGCCCCTGAGGATGCCTCGCACGGTCTCCGGGCCGTCGCTCTCCGCCGCGGCGCGGCGGGCGTCGATCCGCGAACGCACCTCCGTGAGGTAGGCGGTCCGCTCCCTCGGCGTCATCCGACCGTGCAGGACCAGGCCGACCTCGGACAGATAGTCCAGTACCAGTTGTTCCGAGCGCTGGGTCATGACTCCATAGTGGCCGAGAGCAACCTGGCCTTTAACCCCCCTTTCTGCATTTCGGTCACCGAATCCCCCTCGGATACGGACTCACTACCCGTGACGGGTGGTGACAACGGGGAACCGCGGGGACGCGCGCGAACACGGGGCCCGGCATCGCTTAGCGTGGACCCGATGACCGACAACGCAGCACCCGACGAGCACGACCCAGGAGAGGGGACCCCCGCGGCCTCCGCCACGGGCCGTCCCCCCACGTTCACCTCCTGGCTGCGGAGCCGGTCGGACGGGGAACTGGCCGCCCTGCTCTCCGCACGGCCCGACCTGGTGCAGCCGGTCCCGGCCGACATCGGCGCGCTCGCCGCCCGCGCCACCAGCCGCAACACGGTCCTGCGGGTCCTCGAACGGCTGGACCGGTTCACCCTCCAGGTACTGGAGGCCGTGATCGCACTGGGCGACGACCGGCTGTCCGAGCCGGTGGGGGTGCGGACCGTGGACCTGGCCGAGGCGCTGGGCACACTCCCCCGCCCCGGCGCGGCGGACGGGGCTGCGACCACGGCGCGCGGGGGGACGCCGACCGTGGCCGCCCCCGCGGGCGACCCCCTCACCGACGCCCTGGACACCCTGCTGGAACTGGCCCTCGTCTGGCCCGACCGGGGGCGGATCCGTCCCGTCCAGGTCCTCCGCGAGCTGATCCCCCACCCGGCACAGCTCGGACCGCCCGCGCGTGTTCTGCTCAACGGACTGCCGCACGGGGCGGCCACGCGGCTCGCCCGCGACCTCGTCCCCGACAGCACCGCGCACACGCCCGTCGAGACCGTCGCGACCTTCCTGGCCGACCCCGCGCGCGTCCTGGGCCTCATCGGGCAGGTCGGCCCGCAGGCGCGCAGGCTGCTGGACGGTATGGCGTGGGGCCCTCCCAACGGGACCGTCTCCGACGCCCGCCGCGAGGTCTCCCTCGCCACGGCCTCCTCCCCGGTCGAGACCCTGATCTCCCGCGCGCTGCTCCTCCCCAGCGGGGAGGACACCCTCACCCTCCCGCGCGAGGCCGCCCTGGCCCTGCGCTCAGGACAGCTGTTCCGCGAGGTCACCACCGCGCCGCCGCCGGTCGCGGGCACCGAGAACCCCGCGGACGCCGTCACCCGGGCGGCGGCCGGACAGGCGTTCACGGTCCTGCGGGCGATCGAGGAACTCCTGGAGCGCTGGTCCCAGGACCCGGCCGCCGTCCTCCGCAACGGCGGCCTGGGAGTGCGCGACCTGCGTCGCGCCGCCCAGGCGATGGACACCGACGAGACCACCGCCGCCCTGTTCGTCGAGGTCGCCCACGCCGCAGGGCTGCTCGGCACCGACGACCGGGTCGAGGGCGAGTGGCTGCCCACCCGCGCGTACGACCTGTGGCGGGAGACCCCGCCCGAACGCCGCTGGCTGCGGCTGGCCTCGGCGTGGCTGGACTCCGACCGGGTCGCGGCCCTGAACGGCTCACGCGACTCCGGCGGCCGGGTGCGCAACGTGCTCGGGGCCGGGCTGGTCCGGCCCGCCGCCCCGCAGTCGCGCCGGGACCTGCTGGGCGAGATGGCCACCGCGCCGCCCGGGTTCGCGGTGCTGCCCGAGTCGCTGTCCGCCCGCCTGTCCTGGCGCCGCCCTCGCCGCCAGTCCCCCGTCTACGCCGAGCTGGTGGAGATCGCCGCCTCCGAGGCTGCGGCGCTCGGGCTGACGGGGCGCGGGGCGCTGGCCGAGCACACCCGTCCGCTCCTGGACGGGGAGGACGACGACGCCGCGGGCATCCTCGCGGCGGAGATGCCGAAGCCGCTGGACTACGTGCTCGTCCAGGGCGACCTGACCGCGGTGGCACCCGGCCCCCTCGTGACCGGCCTCGCCCGCGACCTGGCGCTGGTCGCCGACGTGGAGTCCACCGGGGGCGCCACCGTCTACCGCTTCACGGAGGAGTCCGTCCGCCGCGCTCTCGACGCGGGGCAGGGGGTCGCCGACATCACCGCGCTGCTCGAACGCCACTCGCGCACCCCGCTCCCCCAGGCGCTGCGCTACCTGGTGTCCGACGTGGGGCGGCGGCACGGTCGGCTGCGGGCCGGTTCCGCCTCCAGCTACCTGCGCTGTGACGAGCCCGCACTGTTGGAGGAACTGCTCAGCGACCGCCGCACCCAGGACCTGGGACTGTTCAGGCTGGCGCCCACCGTGGTGGCGAGCCGCGCCAACCGGGCCTCCCTGATGGAGCGGCTGCGGCAGCTCGGCTACCACCCCGTGCCCGAGAGCGGGGACGGGTCCATGCGGTTGAGCCGCCCCGAGGCGCGGCGGGCCGACCCGGTGGACGCCCCGCCCCCGCCCGGGGGCTCCTTCCGGGAGATGGCGCGCGCGGCCGTGCGTGCCGTCCGGGCCGGGGACGAGGCGTCCACGGTGGCGCGCAGGCCGATCCCCCTGCCCGAGGACGGACCTCCGGGGTCGCGGACCGCGGCGGTGCTGGACGCACTGACCCGGGCGGCGAAGGACGGCCGGCGGGTGTGGATCGGCTACACGGACACGGACGGGCGGCAGGTGAGCCGGATCGTGGAGCCGTCGGGCGTGGACGGGGGCTTCCTCACCGCGTACGACGCGACACGCGCGGCCGTGCACCGGTTCGCCGTGCACCGCGTGAACGCGGTCGCCGAGCTGGACGGGCCAGGGGCGGGCCGGAGCGGCGGGTGACCTCCCCCGCTCCCGGCCGGACCCTGCCGTGTACCGGCGGCCCGGCGCGCGTAGGCGGACTCCGGGCGGTCGGCGCGGCGCGCTCCCGCCTTCGGTAGCGTTCTGTCGTTCTTTCACCACTGATGCAGAGGGGGCGCCGGATGGCGACCACACGTACCGCGACAGCGAACTGGGCGGGTGCGCTCCTGGACGGATCGGGCACCGTGTCCCTGGACTCCTCCGGAGCGGGCACGTTCGACGTCACGTGGGCCTCGCGGTCCCAGGAGCCCGACGGGCGGACCAGCCCGGAGGAACTGATCGGTGCCGCGCACGCCACCTGCTTCTCGATGGCGCTGTCCCACGGCCTGGCCGGGGCCGGGACCCCGCCGGAGAGCGTGCGGACCCAGGCGTCGGTGACCTTCCAGCCCGGCGAGGGGATCACAGGGATCGTGCTGAAGGTCCGGGCATCGGTCCCGGGGCTGTCGGCCGAGGACTTCCAGGCCGCAGCGCGGACGGCCAAGGACACCTGCCCGGTGAGCCAGGCGCTCGCGGGTACGACGATCACCTTGGACGCGGAACTGGCATGAGCCCGCGTCGGTCCGGTCGCTCCCGGACCGGCCCTCCCGGGGCGGGCGTGAGTCGGTGATCCGGCGCGTTCCGCCCCGGCCCGCGGCCCGCCCCCGGACAGTGGCGCGAGTTCCTGTACCCCTTCGCCGCTGCGGTCGACGAGCGGGACGACGAACTCGACCGGGGGGCGGGCACGAGCCCGCCGCGCACGCGCAGGCTCGTGGCGGCCCCGACCGACTAGGGTGGGGGCGAGTTGGTCGACCCACCGACAGCGAGAGACACCCCCATGAGCGACGCACCGCTGCCCCCCGGGGCATCGTCCCCCCGCGAGCACGGACGAGACGACCGCGGCGGCGGCCGTGGGACCGGCCGGGAGGCGCCACGGCGGGACGTCCCCGACGACCGGGGGCGCCGCGGCGCTGACCGGGACGAGCGTGACGAGCGGGACGACTCCCGCGAGGAGACCCGGACGGCGGCCCCCGGCGGGTCCAGCAGTTCGACCATGGCCCTGATCCTGCACGCGATCACCTTCGTGTGCTGCGCGAACTGGCTGTTCGGGGTCGCCGGGATCGTGTTCGCGGTGCGTGCCGCCCACGCGCGCGACCGCGGTCGCCCCGACCAGGCGGAGACGCTCACCCGCTACTCCTGGTACTGCCTGGGCGCAGGCGGTGTGATGCTCTTCGTGATGCTGGTCCTGACGTTCGTGATGTTCACCCAGGCGGGGTCGTGGATCCAGGGGATCGTCCCGGTGACCAACTACTGACCGCCGCTTGGCGAACCGTGCCGTCGGGCCCGGGTCCACACGCGACGGTCTGGGTATGCGGCAGTATGTGACGGCTGCGAGGGCGGCCTCGGCGACGGCGGGAGGCGGGACGAGCGGTGATGAGCGGCCAGGGCGGACCCAAGGCCTTCTGGGAGCGGGAGCAGGGCTCCACGCTCGGCTCGGTGCGCCCCTCGGCGGCGGTCGGCGCACGGATACCGGTCCCCGGAACCCCGACGACCGGCCCCTCCCCGCGCGACCACCGCCGAACGGGGCCGACCGGCCCTCCGGCCCGGCTGGGCGGAGCGGTCGCGGCCCTGGTGGTGGCGCTGCTCAGCCTGGTGGTGCCCGCCCTGGGGCTGTACCTGGGGATGTGGTTCTTCCTCCTGGTGGCGAACGTGCCCGGTATCGGCTTCGGGATCATGGCGGTCGTGCGCAACCCTGACGCGGCGGAGGTCGAGCGCTTCCTCCGGTACTCGTGGGCGTGCAACTTCGCCTACGCCGTGCTGTCGGTGGTGTTCCTCATCCCGATCATGGTCCTGGCGGTGATCATCCTCAGCGTCTGACCGGTCCCCACCGGACCTCTCGGCGCCCCCGCCCCGCTCCCGACGCCGCGCCAGGCGTCCCTCCCGCAATCCCCACACCCACACGTCTCGGAGATCACGACCTTGAGTGAGAACTGGCAGCCCGGGCCTCCCGGCGACCCCTACGGCACCCCCGCGGGCGGCCACCCCAGCCCCTACGGCGACCCCCACGGCGCCCCGTCGGGCGGCCACCCCAGCCCCTACGGCGACCCCCACGGCGCCCCGTCGGGCGGCCACCCCAGCCCCTACGGCGACCCCTACCCCCAGCCGACCGGCGGCTACGGGGCCCCGGCCGGATACGGCGCCCAGCCCGGCGGCTACGGCGAACCCGCCCCCGCGTACGGCTACGCCGTGGAACCGTACCGGGAGGCCGCGCCCAACCAGACGAGCGCGATCCTCGCGCTGGTGGTGTCCATCCTCCTCGTGGTGACCTGCTGCGGGGCCCTGGGGGTCGTCGGCCTCGTCTTCTCGGCGCTCTCCATGACGGAGAAGACCGACCCCGACAAGGCGCGGCGGCACCTCCGCTACGCCTGGATCGCCAACGGGGTGGTCCTGGGCATCCTGGCCGTCTGCGCGTGCCTGATCGGCTTCGCCATCGCCACCTCCGAGGCCTGACCTTCCGTCCGCGTCGCGACGGCCACCCGGAGCAGCGCATGCGGTCGCACCGGCGCAGGCGGGCGCCGTTCCGGCAGGCGGGAGCCGCCCACGACAGGTCTTTCGGTCTCAGGGCATGATCGGGGGCCCGGACGCGTTGCACCTGAGGCCGCCCCCGACCCGCGAGATTGAAGGTTCGTGTGTCCTGCCTGATCGTCCAGTCCGACAAGACGCTCCTGCTCGAGGTCGACCACGAGCTCGCCGGTGAGTGCCGCCGAGCCATCGCGCCCTTCGCCGAGCTGGAACGCGCACCCGAACACGTGCACACCTACCGGATCACGCCGCTGGCGCTGTGGAACTCCCGTGCCGCCGGGCACGACGCCGAGCAGGTCGTGGACGCGCTCATCCGCTTCTCCCGGTTCCCGGTGCCGCACTCCCTGCTGGTGGACATCGCCGAGACCATGCAGCGCTACGGGCGGCTGCGCATCGTCGGCGACCCCGTGCACGGGCTGGTCCTGGAGTCCTCCGACCGGGCCGTGCTGGAGGAGGTCGTACGGGCGAAGAAGCTCAAGGGCATGCTGGGCGACCGGCTGGACGCGGACTCGGTGTCCGTGCACCCCAGCGAGCGCGGCAACCTCAAGCAGGCGCTGCTGAAAATCGGCTGGCCCGCGGAGGACCTGGCCGGGTACGTCGACGGTGAGGCCCACACCATCGACCTGGACCAGGACGGCTGGGAGCTGCGCGGATACCAGAAGGAGGCAGCGGAGAGCTTCCACGCCGGCGGGTCGGGCGTGGTCGTGCTGCCGTGCGGGGCGGGCAAGACCGTGGTGGGCGCGGCGGCGATGGCGCTCACCGGGGCGACCACCCTCATCCTGGTGACGAACACCGTGTCGGTGCACCAGTGGAAGACCGAACTGCTGAAGCGCACGTCCCTGACCGAGGACGAGATCGGCGAGTACTCGGGCACACGCAAGGACATCCGGCCGGTCACGATCGCGACCTACCAGGTGATGGCCGCCAAGCGGAAGGGCGTGTACACGCACCTGGAGCTCTTCGACGCACGCGACTGGGGCCTCGTGGTCTACGACGAGGTGCACCTGCTGCCCGCACCGATCTTCCGGATGACCGCGGGCCTCCAGGCCCGGCGCCGTCTGGGGCTCACCGCGACGCTGGTGCGGGAGGACGGCCGCGAAGGCGACGTGTTCTCGCTCATCGGCCCGAAGCGCTACGACGCCCCGTGGAAGGACATGGAGAACCAGGGGTGGATCGCCCCGGCGGACTGCGTGGAGGTCCGTGTGGACCTGTCGGAGTCCGAGCGCCTGGCCTACGCGACCGCCGAACCCGAGGACCGGTACCGGTTCTGCGCGTCGTCCGAGACGAAGACCTCGGTGGTGCGGGAGATCGTGGAGCGCCACCCGGACGAGCAGGTGCTGGTCATCGGCTCCTACATCGACCAGCTGGACGACCTGGGGGCGTCCCTGGGCGCCCCTGTGATCAAGGGCGAGACCCGCAACAAGGAGCGGGAGAGGCTGTTCGACGCCTTCCGCTCCGGTGAGCTGCGCACGCTCGTGGTCTCCAAGGTCGCGAACTTCTCCATCGACCTGCCCGAGGCCGGTGTGGCGGTGCAGGTGTCGGGCTCCTTCGGGTCCCGGCAGGAGGAGGCGCAGCGCCTGGGCCGGGTCCTGCGCCCGAAGACGGACGGCCGCGCCGCGCGCTTCTACGCGGTGGTCGCCCGGGACACCCTCGACCAGGACTACGCCGCGCACCGCCAGCGCTTCCTCGCCGAGCAGGGGTACGCGTACCGGATCGCCGACGCGACGGACCTTCTGGCAGGCGAGGAGATCTAGGAACGGGCCGGGGCGCCGGACGCCCCCCACCCCCGGTGATGCGCCCCCCACCCCCGGTGATCTTGTACTTATAGCCGATCTCGACGCCCGAACCTCGCTATAAGTACAAGATCACGGCAGTGGGGGGCGGGGGCGGGGGCGGGGGCAGGGTGCGGACGCCCTCTCCGGAGACGGGAGCAGGGGCGGCCCCGGGCGGCGGGTCCCCGGTCCCGGCCCCCGTCACCGAGGACCCGTGTCGCCCGACCGGGCCCCGCTCACTCCGAACGCAGGCCCTCCGGGCGCATCGTCCGCAGCAGCGCGGGTACCGCGAGCAGGGTGGTCAGGGCCGCCACGCCCACGCCCGCACCCGCGATGACGAGGGTCTCCATCGGGATGAAGCGCACGGGGAGCCCGGCCACCCTCTGGACCATGACCCCGAGGGCGGTGCCCACCGCCGTGGCCAGCACGATGCCCAGGAACACGGGCAGCGTGGTCTGCCACACCACCGAGGCCACCAGCGTGCTCCGCCGGGCGCCGAACGCTGTGAGCACCGCGTGTACCCGCCGGCGCCCGCGGATCTGCTCGACCGTGCCCACCACCAGTCCGGCGGCGATCACCGTCAGGCAGGCCAGGGCTCCGGCGACGAGCGCGTCACGGATGTCGGCCATGGCCGGGTTGACCACGGTGGTGATCGGGACGTCCAGGCGCGCGGTCGGGTCCAGGGACCCGACGGTGTGCCTGAGCCCCTCCTCCATTCCGGGGACGGCCGGGTCGGCCCTGATCCAGATCGTGCTCCGGCCGGCGATCTCCTCGGGTACCGCGGCGGCCTCCGGGGTCGCGAGGACGACGTCCCGCGCCGTGTGCCCCATGGCGTTCCAGGGGTGTTCGAGCAGCGCTCCCTCGAAACCGGAGACCGGGGGCAGCACCCAGTCGCTCTCCGTCGCGTCCTCCCTCGGGCGGACCATGAGGGTGTCGCCGGCCTCCAGTCCGGGCAGCGCGCTGAACACGTCCCCGGGGGAACAAGCCGGCAGGTCGGCCATCTGTTGCAGGACGTCGCAGTCGGCGATCCGGACCGGGACGTCGGTACCGTCGCCGGTGGTGCCCCACACCGTGCGGAAGGCCGCCGCCTCCTCCACACCGGGCACGCGCGCCACGGTCCCGGCGGGGTCGTCGTCGGCGGGGGGCATCCACAGGTTCGCCTGGACCTGGAACCGGGACGAACCGAACTCGGTCTCCGCGTACGCCTCGTCGGCGGTGTCCGCGAGCGTCACCGTCGCATCGGCCCAGGCGTTCGCGAACAGGCTCTGCAGTGCGATGGCCCCCGCGACGGTCACCACGATGCCGCTGACAGCCCGGGTGGGCCCGCCACCCGCCGCCGCCAGCCGGCGCTGGGCGAGCTGGAGCGAGAGGGGGCCGCCCGAGGCGCGTCCGAACAGCCGGTCCACCAGCCAGGGCAGCACGGCGGTAGTGCCGAGCAGCGCGGCCAGGAGCCCGAGCACCGTCATCGGCAGCCCCCCGCCCCCGTTCAGGCCCAGTCGCTGGACCGTCTGGAGGTCCATGCTCAGCCAGATCAGGACCACCCCGAGCACCAGGAGCAGCAGACGCCACCACACCCTGGGGCGCGGCCGTTCGGCGCGGCGCACGGTGCCGAGCGGTTCGACCACGACCCCGCGCAGGGAGGCGAGCACCACCCACAGGGCGAGCAGCGGAACCCCGGCGAACACCAGTGCGCCGAGCACGGGGTGCGGTGTCACGTCCCCGGCGTACAGGCCGGGTCCCACCCGCACCGTCTCCACGATCGGACGCCCGGCGAGGAAGAGCACCGCCCCGAGCACCAGGCCGAGCCCGACACCGGGAAGGGTCTCACCTGCCGCGACGCGCCGGACGGCCCGGCGGTCGGCCCCCATGAGCCGCAGCGCGGCCAGGCGGCGCTCACGCTGTTCACCGCCGAAGCGCACCGCCGCACCGAGGAAGACCACGACAGGGGTGAGCATGACGACCGCGCCCACCATGCCGAGGAGCGCGACGACCGGCCCCCGCACGACGGGGCCGGGCTCCCCTCCGAACGCGGTGATCCGTATACCGGCGTTCTCCACGGCCAGGTCCTCGCTGCCGAGGTAGTAGGCCAGTTCGTGCGGTCCCAGGAGCCCCTCGGGGCCGATCTCCCCGACGACGGGGTGGTCGAACCGGTTCCGGAGGGCCTCCGTGCCCGGGGCGTCGAGCAGGTCGGCCAGCGCGGGGGAGAGGAGGAGCTCGCCCGGCCCGGGGATCTCGGTCACGCCGGGCGGGAGCGGGGGGTCGGCCCCCTCGGCCCGGAGGAGTCGCCCGTGGACCTCCTGCCCCTCGTGGACAGTGGTCGCGACGCCGATCAGCAGGGTGTCGTCGCCCGCCGGGGGCGCCGGGGTGGGGGCCACCTGGTGGTCCACGCGGGCCGCGTTCCGCTCGGACAGGTGGTCCAGGGCGGTCGGCAGGCCGGCGGTCAGGAGCAGCCCGGCGGTGGCCGCGCCGACCCCGATCGCCGTGAGGACGCTCCGGAGGACGACCTCCCGGCCGCCGCGCAGGGCGAGCTGCGCGCCCAGCAGGAGTTCGCCGAGGGGGGACGGGCGGTCGCGTTCCGGACCGGTTCCGGCGGGTGTGCCGTCTCGTGGGCTCATCCCGGCCCTCCGACGTCGAGGGTGCGGCCGTCCCGGCAGACGACCTCGCGGTCGGCGTAGGCGGCCACCCGGGCCTCGTGCGTCACCACGACCACGGCGGCCCCGGACTCCCGGGCCGCCTCGGTGAGCATGCGGATCACCCGTTCCCCGTTGAGGGAGTCGAGGGCGCCCGTGGGTTCGTCGGCGAACACCACCCGGGGGCGGGTGATGAGGGCCCGGGCCACCGCGACCCTCTGGCCCTGGCCGCCCGAGCACTCGCCGGGGGTCTTGTGCGCGAGTTCGCCCACGTCCAGCCGGTCCAGCCACTCGGCTGCGGCGTGCTCCGCCCGGCGGCGGGGCCGCCCGCCGAGCCGCAGGGGGAGCGCGACGTTCTCCAGGCAGGACAGTTCGGGGACGAGCTGGCCGAACTGGAACAGGAAGCCGAACTCCGAGCGGCGCAGCGCGCTGAGCCGGGTGTCCGAGGCGGTCACCAGGTCCTGACCGTCGTACTCGATGGACCCGGCGTCCGGCCGGACCACGCCGGCGAGGCAGTGCAGGAGTGTGGACTTCCCCGAGCCGGAGGGGCCCATGACGGCGACGACCTCGCCGGGGTACAGGTCGAGGGAGGCGTCCTCCAGGGCCTGGGTGAGGCCGAAGGCCTTGCGCAGGCCGGAGCCGGTGAGCAGGGGAGGTCCGAGGTCCTCGGGGAGGCGGCCGGGGAGGGCGTGGGAGGCGGGTCGGCTCATCTGCCGCGCACCTCGTCGGCGAGGTCGTTCAGCCGGGCGGCGGTCAGTTCCAGCCACCGCAGGTCGGCTTCCAGGTGGAACAGGGCGTGGTCGCAGATGAGCTGGTCGGACAGGTCCCCGTCGGTCTTGCGGCGGGTGAGTTCGCGCATCCGGCGCAGGTGCTCGGCGCGTTGGACGTCGAGGATCCCGTCGGCCGAACGGCCGGTGAGCAGGGCGAGCACGACCTTGGTGTACAGGGTGCTCTGGAGGTAGGGCTCGGGGTTCTCCGGTGTGGCGAGCCACTGTTCGACGTCGGTGACCCCGGAGTCGGTCACGGTGTAGCGCTTGCGCTCGGGGCCCGCGCCGGCTTCGATCGCCTCCACCTCCACCAGCCCGTGCTTGAGCAGGCGGGAGAGGGTGGCGTACACCTGACCGTAGGCGAGCGGCCGTGGGCCGGCGAAGCGCTCGTCGTAGGCCCGTTTGAGGTCGTATCCGTGTTGGGAGCGGGTTTCGAGCAGCCCCAGGAATGTCTGGCCGAGAGTCATGTCGGCGACTATACACGCCGCGTATACTCGCTTTGTATAGATAGGCCGCCGGACAGGTCGACGGGAGCTGACCGCCCCCACCTACCCCCCACCCCCGATGATCTTGTACTTATAGCCGATCTCGACGCCCGAACCTCGCTATAAGTACAAGATCACGGCAGAGGGGGGCGGGAGCAGGGGCGGGGGCGGGGGCGAGGGCAGGGTGCGGACGCCGTCTTCGGGCCCAGAGCCGGGACCCCGGGGCCGTCAGACGGAGGGCAGGCCGCCGATGACGTAGGTGCCCGCGGCGATGCCCCACGCCACCAGCGAGTAGCTGAGGGTGCGGGTGCGCAGGATCCGGTCCCCGCGAACGGACGGGGCGGTGAAGGCGGCCATGAGGAGCACCATCCCGAGGAGCGCGGGAATGGCGGAGGCCAGCGCGAACAGCTGGGTCTGGGCGGCGCAGGCGGCGTAACCGGCGGTGCCGGGATCACCACAGAACACGTCGTCCCCCGATCGGATCGTTCAGTGCGGGCGGTACTCCCCGACCGTACCGCTCCGGAGAGGGGTGGATCGTCGGTGATGCCGACCGCGAGGGTGCGAGGAGCGGGTTCGGGGCGCTCCTGACCGAACCACATTCGGCCCCTGGGCGACGGAAGCCACTCGGCCCCTTTACACGAGACCCCCTCGTGTCCAATCATGAGGGCAGTCCACCCCCTGGAGGTCCTCCCGTGCCCGACGAGCCCGCCCCCGCGACGGGGCCCCCGCGCTCCTCCCCCTCCGCGTACCGGACGGGGTTCCACTCGCTCCGTCACGGCGGCCTGAACTGGGACTCCCTGCCGCTCAAGCTGTTCGCCAAGGGCAATGCCCGCTTCTGGGACCCGGCGGACATCGACCTCGGTCGGGACGCCGAGGACTGGGAGAAGCTCGGTGGAGAGGCGCGCGAGCGCATCCTGCGGCTGTGCGCGTTCTTCGTGGCGGGCGAGGAGGCCGTGACCGAGGACCTCCAGCCGTTCCTCCGCGCGATGGCGGCGGAGGGCAGGCTCGGCGACGAGATGTACCTGACCCAGTTCGCGTTCGAGGAGGCCAAGCACGTGCAGGCGTTCCGGCTGTGGCTGGACGCCCTCGGCGTGCACGACGACCTCCACGAGCACGTGGACGCCAACCCGGGCTACCGGGCGCTGTTCTACAAGGAGCTGCCCGGATCGCTGGAGGCGCTCCTGGACGACCCGAGCCCCCGGAACCAGGTGCGGGCGTCGGTGACCTACAACCACATCATCGAGGGCTCCCTGGCGCTCACCGGCTACTACGCCTGGAACCACGTGTGCACGGTCCGGGACATCTTCCCCGGGATGCGGCAGATCGTGCGGAGGATCGGCGACGACGAACGCCGGCACATGGCGTGGGGCACCTTCACGTGCCGCAGGCACGTCGCGGCCGACGACGGCAACTGGGAGGTGGTGCGGGAACGGCTCGACGAGCTGCTGCCGCACGTGATGTCGACGGTGGAGCGGGGCGAGGAGCCGTCCGGGAGCTCCGGGCTGGGGCGCTACGAGCTGCCGCCGGGCGAACTGCTGAAGTACGCCGGGGACCGGGCGCTGCGGCGGCTCGGGGCGATCGAGTCCGCGCGGGGGGTTCCGCTGGCGCGTATCGACCTGGACTCGGCTCCGGAGGAGCTGGAGGAGAGGTTCGGGGAGGAGGACCGGGAGGCCGTGGCCGGGCTGACCGCGCGGAGGTAGGGGCGGGGCCGGGTCCCTACGCCTCAGAGGAAGGCGGTCCCGGAACTCCCTTCGCGCAGGACCAGGTCGATGGTGACGCCCGAGGCCACCACGAGGGTGCGCAGGGGCTCGGGCAGGCCCGCGTAGCGGTGGTGCAGGACGTAGGTGTCCGCCGCGGTGAAGAGTTCGCCCAGGTCGGGCAGCCGGCGGTCCACACGGGCCACCTCGTGCCCGTGGTGGTCGTTGATCCTGAAGTCGCGCCCGAGCAGGTCCCCCTCGATCGTGCCGAGCCTGCGCTTCCACGGGTCGAGCAGGGTGAACGCCGCACGGAAGAAGGTGAGGTCCTGTTCGATCGTGCCGACCCGGCGCCCGTCGGGCAGGCTCACGGCGGTCGTGGCGGTCATCCACGACCAGCTCTTGTGGATGGTCAGCCGGTGGTGGCCGTACACGTCGCCGACGAACAGCGTGTCCCGGGTGCTGCCCGTCGCGAACTGCTGGAGGAGTCGGCTGCCCGCGTCGGAGGCGTCCTGGCGCACGTGGGCGACCTGGCGGCCCGTGTGGTCGAAGCAGAAGTACTCCGAGTTCACGGCCAGGAGGTTCTTGGGCTGTCTCACCAGGAGGGGGTTGGCTGCCAGGAAGTCCATGGGCAGAACTCTAGACCGCGCCGCACGGCCCCGACCTCCCCGGTCGCGCCCCTCGTCACACGTGCCCCCGACGCCCCGCCCCTCCCGGGCGGCACGTCCCGTCCGGCCGGCGGAGGGGGCGGGACCGCGCACCTCGCCGTCCGCCGCGTCAGGGAGCGACGACCGCGTCGCGCCAGAGCTCGCGCCGACCGCGCTCGGCCTCCAGGGCGATCCGACCGAACGCCCTTCCGGTCCCCCGGGGACGCGGGTCCGGCGGTTCCCTCCCCGCCCTACAGTGGGGCCATGTCCTCGACCTCACCGGCACAGCCCGGTACCCCCGCCGTGATCGACGCCCTGGCCTGGGTGCACGTGCGCGACGGACGGCTGCTGTGCGTCCGCACCGAAGGCGTCGACCTGTTCTACCTCCCCGGCGGCAAGCGCGAGCCCGGTGAGAGCGACGAGGCCGCCGTGGCACGTGAGGCCCGGGAGGAGGTCGGCGTGGTGCTCCGCCCCGGGACGTTCCGGCGGGTGGCGGTCATCGACGAACTCGCCTACGACAAGGCCCCGGGGACGCGGGTGCGGCTGGCCTGCTACTCCGCGGAGCACGACGGGGAGCCCGCGGTGGCCAACGAGATCGCCGAACTGGACTGGATCGGCTTCGCCGAGCGGGAGAGGTGCGCCCCCGCGGTGCGCCGCCTGATCGACCTGCTGCACGCCGAGGGCGCCCTCGCCTGACCTCGGGGGCCACCCCCCGGCCCGCCGGAAACCCCCGGCGAACAGGCACGACGGGGCGGACCGGCCCCGAAAAACGAGTGGCCCCGCCCCGGTTCGCTGGTTACAGTCCGAGAACTGTGCGTGTACTTCCTCAGCCTCCGGGGCTTCCCGACCACCGTTCGGCCAACCGCTTCCTCCTGTGGCTCGCCCGCGCGGAGTGGCGCTCGCTCGCGTGGGCGGGGGGCGTGACCGGCGTCTACCGCCTCTGCGGCGTCCTCATGTCCGCGGCCGTCGGCGCCACCCTGGACTCCGGCGTGGTGGAGGGCGACCCCGGGTCGCTCCTGACCTGGTTCGGGGTCCTCACCGCGCTGACCCTGCTGAGCACGCTCCTCGTGCCGTTGGGAAACCGGGCCCAGTCGTTCAACTGGTACGCGTCCGCCTACCGCACCGTGCAGGTCGTCATCGCGAGGTCCGTCGCCCTGGGCCCCACCCTCACCCGGCGGCTGCCGTCCGGCGAGGTGGTCGCGGTCGGGACGGACGACATCGACAGGCTGGGCGACTTCTACTACGAGTCGGCGCTGATCCCCGCCTCCGTCATGACGGTCGGCGCGGTGAGCGTCCTCATGCTCTCGTCGCACACCGAGTTCGGCCTGATCGTGCTCGTCGCGGTGCCGGTGATGATGCTCGGCATGGTGCCGCTCCTGCGCCCCCTCTCCCGACGGCAGGAGCACCACCGCACCAGGCAGGCCGAACTGACCACGCGGGCCACCGACCTGGTCGCCGGGCTGCGGGTCCTGCGGGGTGTGGGCGGGGAGCGCACCGTCGGCGACCGCTACCGGGACGAGTCCCAGCGCGTGCGCGCCGCGGGTGTGCGGGTGGGGTGGATGGACGCCGCCCTCCAGGCCGTCCGCGAGCTGTATCCGGGGCTGCTGCTGGTGGGCATCGTCTGGTACGGCGCCCGACTGGCCCTCGCAGGAGAGATCACCGTGGGCCAGCTCGTGGCGTTCTACGGGTACACGGGCAACCTGGCGGTGGCGGTGCGGTACCTGATGCAGGCCTCGTCCGAGTTCGTCTCCGCCCGGGTCGCGGCGGGACGCGTCGTCCGGGTGCTCTCGCTGGAGCACGACCACCCCGACCCAGAGCACCCCGCGGAGGCCCCCTCGGCCCCGTGCGACCTGCGCGACCCCTCCAGCGGGGTCGTCGTGGCAGCCGGGTGCACCACCGGGGTGGTGTGCTCCGACGCGGCCGGGGCGACCGCTCTCGCCGAGCGCCTGGGCCGGTACCGCGACGGGGACGGGGACGGCTCGGACGCCCTGCTCGTCGAACGGGGGACCGGGCGGGAGGTACGCCTGCGCGACCTTCCGCTGCGCGACGTGCGCCGCCGTGTCCTGGTCGCGTCCAACGGCGCCCACCTCTTCTCCGGCAGGCTCCGCGAGGAGCTGTCCCCCGACGGCGGGCTGTCCGACGACCGCCTCGCCGCCGTGGTCCGGGCCGCCTGCGCCGACGACGTCGTGCGCCAGTCCCCGGCGGGCTTCGGGGCACTGCTCACCGAGCGCGGACGCGAGTACTCCGGCGGCCAGCAGCAGCGCCTCCGGCTCGCGAGGGCGTTCGGCCTGGACCCCGAGATCCTGGTCCTGGTCGAACCGGCCTCCGCCGTGGACGCCCACTCGGAGGCGGCCATCGGCGCACGGCTGGCCGAGGAGCGCGAGGGGCGCACCACCGCCCTGGTCACCACCAGCCCGCTCCTGCTCGACCACACCGACCGCGTCCTGTTCGTGGACGGCGGGCGCGTCGTCGCCGAGGGCTCCCACCGGGACCTGCTCGCGACCGTCCCCGACTACGCCTCCACCGTCCTGCGCACCGTCTCCACGAGTGGGAAGCCATGACCCGGACCACCGCACACACCACACCCCACGAGGCCCCGCCGGCGCCGCGGGCCGCGACCGCCGCGCTGCCGATCGCGTCGCTTCCCATGGTCCGGGCACGGCTGCGGCAGGCCGGACGCGACCACGGCCGGGCACTGCTCGCCGTCGTGGCCCTGTACGGGTTGGCGGCACTGGCCGCGCTGGTCGCCCCGTGGGTGCTCGGCATGGTCATCGACGCGGTTCGCGGAGGGGCCGCCCCGGACCGGATCGACCTGCTCGCCGTGGTGATCGTCGTCAGCCTGCTGTTCCACGCCGGGTTCACGCTCGTGTCGGTGGCGCAGTCGATCCGCTTCGGGGAGGAGGTGCTGGCCGAGCTGCGCGAGGAGTTCGTCCGCGCGGTCCTGCGCCTGCCGCTCGGAACGGTCGAGAGCGCCGGGACCGGGGACCTCGTGGCCAGGTCCGGCCGCGACATCGGCCACCTGAGCCACACGGTGCGCCACTCGGTGCCGGTCGTGGCGGTGAGCACGGTGACGGTGGCCGTCATCGTCACCGCGATCAGCCTGCTGCACCCCGCGCTGCTCCTGGCCTGGGCGCCGTCCCTGCTGATCATCTGGGCGTCCACCCGCTGGTACTCCCGCCGGGCCCCCGACGGGTATGTCCGGGAGCTGGCGACCTACTCCGACCTGACGCAGAGCGTCACGGACACCGTGGAGGGGGCGCACACCCTGGAGGCGCTGGGGCGCCAGATCCGCCAGACCGCACGGGCCGACGACATGGTGCACCGCGCCTACCTGGCCGAGCGGTACACGCTGTGGCTGCGGTGCGTGTGGTACCCGCCGCTGGAGTTCGCCTACCTGTTCGCGACCGCGTGCACGTTCCTGGTGGCGGGGTCCCTGTACGCGAACGGGCTGCTGACCGTGGGCCAGATCGCCACGGCCGTCTTCCTGTCCGTGCAGATGACCCGGCCCGTGGAACAGCTGGTGGACCAGGTGGACAGCCTGATGATGGGCCTCACGAGCCTGCGGCGCCTGCTCGGGGTGCGGCTGGCCGAGGAGCGGACGGGCGCCGCGGAGGCGGCCGGTGAGCACGTCCCGGGGTCGGTGGAGGTGCGCGGCGTGCGGTTCGGCTACACCGGCAAGGAGGTCCTGCACGGGGTGGACCTGGTCCTGCGTCCCGGTGAGCGGCTGGCCGTGGTCGGACCGAGCGGGTCGGGCAAGTCGACGCTCGGCAAGCTTGTCGCGGGCGTGCACGGGCCGACCTCCGGGAGTGTCCGGGTCGGCGGGGCGGACATGGCGGGGCTGTCGCCGGAGCTGCGGCGCGAACGGGCGATCCTGCTGAGCCAGGAGAGCCACGTGTTCCGGGGCACCGTCGCCGAGAACCTGGCGCTGGCCCTGGACGCCGCCGACGTGGACCGGGACCGGCTGTGGGAGGCGCTGGCCGCCGTGGACGCCGACACGTGGGTGCGGTCGCTGCCGGAGGGCCTGGACACGCGGGTGGGGTCGGGGCACCTGCCGCCGGACCCGGCCCACGTGCAGCAGCTCGCGCTGGCCCGGGTGGTGCTCGCCGACCCGGAGGTGCTGGTGCTGGACGAGGCGACGTCGCTGATGGACCCGGGGTCTGCCCGTCACCTGGAGCGGTCGCTGGC
Source organism: Nocardiopsis codii (assembly GCF_036327455.1). Classification (NCBI taxonomy): domain Bacteria; kingdom Bacillati; phylum Actinomycetota; class Actinomycetes; order Streptosporangiales; family Nocardiopsidaceae; genus Nocardiopsis; species Nocardiopsis codii. Next base: position 343,119 of record NZ_JAUZMY010000003.1, read on the forward strand.
CGGGGTGCTGTCGGGGCGCACGGTGGTGGCGATCGCGCACCGGTTGCACACCGCGCACGACGCCGACCGGATCGCCGTGGTGGAGGGCGGACGGATCAGCGAGCTGGGCAGCCACGACGAACTGCTGGCTCTCGGGGGTTCGTACGCCGGCCTCTGGCACGCCTGGCACGGGGACGCCTGAGTCCGCACGCGCGGCCCAGCCGGCCGAGGGACGCCCTTCGGCCGGATCGGCGATCCTCCGCGCACACCGCCCCGGGTCCGGCGGTGTCGGCGGCGCGGACCGCGACCCGGGTCCCCCGAATGCCGGACACGGGCGCGGCCGGCACGGCGGCAGTGGGGCGGTACCGGCCCCGGACACAGCGAAACCGGGCGGCCCCGAAGGGCCGCCCGGTCGTCGCGGGCGAGGTCGCGTATCGGACCCCAGAACTCCAGGAGGTCCTAGAAGTCCATGCCGCCCATGCCACCGGTCGGGTCGCCGGCCGGAGCCGACGCCTTCTCCGGCTTCTCGGCGATGACGGCCTCGGTGGTCAGGAACAGACCAGCGATGGAGGCCGCGTTCTGCAGGGCGGAGCGGGTGACCTTGGTCGGGTCGATGACGCCGTCCTTGAACAGGTCGGTGTACTCACCGGTGGCGGCGTTGAGGCCGAAACCGGGCTCCAGGTTGCGGACCTTCTCCGCCACGACGCCGCCTTCGAGGCCGGCGTTGATGGCGATCTGCTTGAGCGGCTCCGCGATGGCGCGACGAACGATGTCGGCGCCGATGGCCTCGTCACCGTCCAGGTCGAGCTTGGCGAACGCGGGGACGCTGGCCTGCAGCAGCGCGACGCCACCGCCGGGCAGGATGCCCTCCTCGACCGCGGCCTTGGCGTTGCGGACGGCGTCCTCGATGCGGTGCTTGCGCTCCTTGAGCTCCACCTCGGTCGCGGCACCGGCCTTGATGACGGCCACGCCGCCGGCCAGGCGGGCGAGACGCTCCTGGAGCTTCTCGCGGTCGTAGTCGGAGTCGGTGCGCTCGATCTCGTTGCGGATCTCGTTCACGCGACCGGCGATCGCGGTGGCGTCACCGGCGCCGTCCACGATGGTGGTCTCGTCCTTGGTGACGACGACCTTGCGGGCGCGGCCGAGCATGTCGAGCTCGGTGTTCTCCAGCTTGAGGCCGACCTCCTCGGTGACGACCTGGCCGCCGGTCAGCACGGCGATGTCGCCGAGCTGGGCCTTGCGGCGGTCACCGAAGCCCGGAGCCTTGACGGCGACGGACTTGAAGGTGCCGCGGATCTTGTTGACGATCAGCGTCTGGAGGGCGCCGCCCTCCAGGTCCTCGGCGATGACGACGAGCGGGCGACCGGCCTGGAGGACCTTCTCCACGACGGGCAGGAACTCGTTGTTGTTCGAGATCTTGGAGTTGACGATGAGGATGTAGGGGTCCTCGAGGACCGTCTCCATGCGCTCGAGGTCGGTGGCGAAGTAGGGCGAGATGTAGCCCTTGTCGAAGCGCATGCCCTCGGCGAGCTCGAGCTCGAGCCCGAAGGTCTGCCCCTCCTCGACGGTGATGACGCCTTCCTTGCCGACCTTGTCCATCGCCTCGGCGATGGTCTCGCCGATCTGGGGGTCGCCGGCGGAGATCGAGGCGGTGGAGGCGATCTGCTCCTTGGTCTCGATGTCCTTGGAGAGGTTGCCGAGCTCCTCGTTGATGCGAGCCACGGCGGCCTCGATGCCGCGCTTGAGGCTGATCGGGTTGGCGCCGGCGGCGACGTTGCGCAGCCCCTCGCGGACGAGGGCCTGGGCGAGCACGGTGGCGGTGGTGGTGCCGTCACCCGCGACGTCGTCCGTCTTCTTGGCGACCTCCTTGACCAGCTCGGCCCCGATCTTCTCCCAGGGGTCCTCGAGCTCGATCTCCTTGGCGATGGAGACACCGTCGTTGGTGATCGTGGGGGCGCCCCACTTCTTCTCCAGAACGACGTTGCGACCCTTCGGGCCGAGCGTGACCTTGACTGCGTCCGCGAGCTGGTTCATACCGCGCTCGAGGCCGCGACGGGCCTCCTCGTCGAACGCGATCAGTTTGGCTGCCATTGGATTCTTGTCCTCCCGTGACCGGGCTGATACGCGATGGGACGAGGCATGCGCCCGCGACGGACGACCGGAGCGCTCCGACAACCCTGCTGTCGGATGCCACGGTCTCGCAGCCTCGATCCGGTTAGCACTCAAGGAAGGCGAGTGCTAACCAGGTCCCTTTTTAGCACTCGGCCATGGAGAGTGCAAACGATGTGGTCACGATTTCCCCACCCCTCATAACAGCCCCGACCTGCACATACACCCCATCATGAGCTGTTTTCCGCGCTCAGCGGACAGGTTCCGCCACCCTCCGTGCCTGCTCGGACAGTGCCGTCAGGAGCGAATCGGGACTCGCGGGAGGACACGGCGCGTCAGAGCTTCTTGAAGTACCGGACGATCGGCATCGGTGTGAGCCCCGCCCGGGAGTAGGTGCTCCGCGCCGGGGCGTGGCCCTCGTCGCCCCCGGTCTCGATGATCGCGAGACCCATGCCCCGGTCCCTGATCCAGTCCACCGCGAACTCCGTGAGAGCCACCCCGACGCCCCTCCCCTGGTGGCCGGGGTCGACGGCGAGGAACGTCACTTCCCCTTCTCCGCGGCGGGATCCGCCGTCCCCCGCGCCGTCCTCGCCCTCCGCACCGGGCGCGGGGCGCAGCCGGACGGACGCGAACCCGGTGACGGCACCGCCGGAGACGGAGACCCACACGTGCTCCTCCTCGGACTCCAGGGCCCTCGTGACCACCGCGCGCTGGCTGACGCGCCAGTCCGGGATCATGTGCAGGTAGAGCCGGTCGCCCAGTTCCCGCCGCATCGACGCGTGCACCGGTTCCCACGCCCTCAGGGACAGGGCGACCACCGCGTCCCTGTCCCGCTCCTCGTACGCCCGGATCTCGTCGCTCATCCCCGCAGGCTAACCGCCTCCCCCGGCGCGGGAAAGCGAATATCCCCTGGCCGGGGACCCGTGGTGAGCAGGGCGGGCACGACCATCGGGCCGGGGCCGCATCACTGCCGGGGCCCGCCCCCCCGGGCCGGAGCGCGGGCGGGGACCACAAGGGGCGCGGACGCGGCGAGGGGGCGGCCCCGGGCCTCCCGCTCGTCGCGGGATGACGGGCCGCCCCCTCGCGGGCGGTGGCGGACGGCGCCGGTCGGCGCCGTGCCGACCGGTCAGCAGCCCCCGGCGACCGCCGGGATGATCGAGACCTTGGCGCCGTCGGCGATCTCGGTCTGGAGGCCCTTCTCGAAGCGCACGTCCTCGTCGCCGACGTACACGTTGACGAAGCGGCGCACCTTGCCGTTGTCGTCGAGGATGCGGGCGCGGATGCCCGGGTAGTTGGCCTCCAGGTCGTCGAGGAGCTCGGCGAGGGTGGCGCCCTTCGCCTCGACCTCGGAGGCGTCGTCGGTGTAGGTGCGCAGGATGGTGGGTACGCGGACGCTGGCGCTCATGGCGTTGTTCTTCCTTCTGCTGTGGGGCGGCGGGCCGGTGCGCGGCCCTCCGGGACTGCCTGGGTCGCCGGGACGGCGGTCAGACGAGGCCGGCGTCGGTGAAGGCGCTCAGGGACGGCTTGATCGTGGCGGTCACACCGGCGTCCACCGCGTTGAGGGTCTTGAGTCCGTCGCCGGTGTTGAGCACGACGGTCCGGGCCTCGGGGTCGAGCCTGCCCTCGCGCACCAGCTTGCGGAGCACACCCGTGGTGACGCCGCCCGCCGTCTCGGCGAAGACGCCTTCGGTGCGGGCGAGGAGCTTGATGGCGTCGACGATCTCGTCGTCGTTCACGTGCTCCACGGAGCCGCCCGTGCGCTGGGCGATGTCGAGCACGTACGGTCCGTCCGCCGGGTTGCCGATGGCCAGCGACTTGGCGATGGTGTCGGGCTTGACCGGCTGGATGACGTCGATGCCCTTCTCCCAGGCCTGCGCGACCGGCGAGCACCCCGTGGCCTGGGCGCCGAAGATCCGGTACGGGCGGTCCTCGACCAGGCCGAGCTTGATCAGCTCCTGGAACCCCTTGTCGATCTTGGTGAGCTGGGACCCGGAGGCGATCGGGATGACGATCTGCTCCGGCAGCTGCCAGCCGAGCTGCTCGGCGATCTCGTAGGCCAGCGTCTTGGAGCCCTCGCCGTAGTAGGGGCGCAGGTTGACGTTGACGAACCCCCAGCCCTCGCCGACCGGGTCGCCGATCAGCTCGGAGCAGAAGCGGTTGACGTCGTCGTAGTTGCCGTCGATGGCGACGACCTTGCCCCCGTAGACGGCGGCCATGACGACCTTGGCCTCCTCCAGCCCGGCGGGGATGAACACGCAGGACTCGAACCCGGCGCGCGCCGCGGCGGCGCCGACGGCGCCGGCCAGGTTGCCCGTCGAGGAGCAGGACAGGGTGGTGAAGCCGAAGGTGCGGGCCGCCTCGACGGCGATCGCGACCACGCGGTCCTTGAAGGAGTGCGTGGGGTTGCCGGAGTCGTCCTTGACGTACAGGGAGTCCATGCCCAGCTCGGCGGCGAGGCGGTCGGCCTTCACCAGCGGGGTCAGGCCGGGGGCCATGTTGGGCAGTTCGGCCACGTTGGCCGGCACGGGGAGGAGGGAGCGGTAGCGCCAGATGCTGTTGGGGCCGCTCTCGATGTCGGCGCGGGTGACGTTCCCGAAGTCGTAGGCGACCTCGAGGGGCCCGAAGCAGAACTCGCAGGCGAACTGGGGGGTGAGCTCGTAGCGCCGGCCGCATTCGCGACAGGAGAGCGCGGTTCCGGGGCCGAAGGCGCGGACGGAGGTGGGTTCGGTGGCGGTCATCGCCATGGCGAGGCGTCTCCCCTCATCTTCCCTGGTGGACACCTTGTCCCCAGGCCGGAGTTGGCACCTGCCCCAGCCGCCTCACGGGTTCGTGAGTAGTGCGCGCTGAGATGGTTGCCGGGGCTTCGCAGGGCCGGTCCCTCCACCCCTCTGGATGAGCAATATGAAGTTGTGGGCGGTCCTGTCGGATCCGCACCGTCACTGTAACGGACGCGTTGACCGGTTTTCCATGGCAGGTGATCCGGGTAACACGATCCCGCTCACATGCTGAGATCCCACCGGTCAGCGCGTCCGGGCCGCACGTGCTCTGTTTCGGGGCGGTGACGTCCCGCGCCGTCGGCCCCGGACGGGTTTGGGGCGGCTGTCGACCGGCGAGACATAAGGAGCGTCCCGCTTCCGCACAGGCTCCTCCCCACCGCCAGGACGGCAGCGACGGCCCCATCCGCACCTTCGAGAGGACGACCACGTGGACAAGGCACAGATCCTCATCGCTTCCAACAGGGGACCGGTGTCCTTCTCGACCGCCGACGACGGTTCCCTGGAACACCGCCGGGGCGGGGGCGGGCTCGTGTCCGGGATGATCTCCGTGGCCACGGAGATCGACAGCATCTGGGTGTGCGCCGCCCTGTCCGACGCCGACAGGCGTGCGGCGGCGGAGGCCCCGGAGGCCCGGCTGGACCTGGAGTACGACCTCGACGGCATGCGGGTCCACATGCTGGACATCCCGGAGCGGACCTTCCAGGGCGCCTACACCGGGGTCGCCAACTCGACCCTGTGGTTCGTCCAGCACATGCTGTACGACATCCCGAACAAGCCGTCCTTCGGTTCGGAGTTCCGGCGGCTGTGGGAGGACTACACCGCCTACAACAACGCGTTCGCCGAGGCCCTGGTCGCCGGTGCCGCCGACAACGCCCGCGTGGCCGTGCAGGACTACCACCTCGCGCTGGTGCCGCGCATCCTGCGCGCCCGCCGCCCCGACCTGCGCATCGCGCACTTCTCGCACACGCCGTGGGCGCCGCCGGAGTACTTCCGGATGCTGCCCGACCACGTCTCCCGCGAGCTGCTGGAGGGCATGCTCGGCGCGGACCGGCTCGGTTTCCTGAGCCCCCGGTGGGCGGACGCGTTCCTGCGCTGCTGCGCCGAGATCCTGCGCGCGGAGGTGGACTTCGCCCAGAGGACCGTCGAGTACGGCGGCAGGATGGTCGCGGTGGGCGTGCACGCGCTCGGCGCGGACGAGGAGGGGCTGCGCGAGAGCGCCGCCGAGCCGACCGTGGCCGTGCGCCGCGCGACCCTGGAGGATGCGGTCGGCGACACGCGGCTCATCGTGCGGGTGGACCGCACCGAGCTGTCCAAGAACATCGTGCGCGGCCTGGAGGCGTACCGGGAGCTGCTGACGGCCCACCCGGAGTGGCGGGGCCGGGTGACGCACCTGGCGTTCGCCTACCCGAGCCGGGGCGACGTGCCCGAGTACCGCGAGTACACCGACTCTGTGCTGCGGATCGCCAAGGCGATCAACGAGGAGTTCGCGACCGCGGAGTGGACGCCGCTGGTGCTGGAGGTCAACGACGACTACCCGCGTTCGCTGGCGTCGTTCCAGCTGGCCGACGTTTTGCTGGTCAACCCGACCCGGGACGGCATGAACCTGGTGGCCAAGGAGGGCCCGGTGCTCTCCGAGCGCGACTCGGTGCTGGTGCTCTCGCGCGAGGCGGGCGCCGCCGACGAGCTGGGGCAGCACGCGCTGCTGGTCAACCCCTTCGACACCCTGGAGACGGCGGAGGCGCTGCACCGGGCCCTGTCGATGCCGGAGGACGAGCGCAGGAAGCGGCGGGAGGGGCTCGCCGAGGCGGCTGTCGCACTGCCGCCGCGCCGGTGGTTCCAGGACCAGCTGCGCTCCCTGGGCTGAGAGCGGCTCCGGGCGCGTGGCGCGGCCCGGAGGAGCGCGAGGGCACGCGCGCGGTCGTGCTCCGGGGCCGAGTGCTCCGGAGGCGCGGGGCGCGGGATCGCCGGGCGCGGGCCGGGGTCGCGGTACGCGCCTCCGGCCGCGGAACCCGCGTCCGTGCCGGGGGCGCGGCGGATCGGGGCGGGCGCCGGCGTCCGCCGGGACCGGCCCCCGGGAGGGGCCGGGGGTTCTCCTGCGGCGGTGGGCGCCCCGCACCGCGTCACACGGGTCAGCCGGCGGAGAGCGCCGTCCGCCGCGCCTCTGCCTCGGTGAGGATCTGCTGCACGATCGCGGTCTTGGCGTCGGAGTAGTCCTGGATGCGGCTCCAGGTGCGTTCGGCCAGTTCGCGTTTGACCGCGGTGTAGCGTTCGCGCGCGTCGGCGTCGGCGATGAGGTGGTCGCGGAAGAGGCGCATCCGCTCGACCTCCGGGCATCCCTCGCCGAACACGTGCAGGTTGAGGTTGATGTCCGGGCCCTTGAGAACCCTGTGCTCGTACCAGTCGGGCTCCCTGATCACCATGGAGTACCCGGCGGCCTCCAGGTCGGCCAGGTAGGCGGGCTCGTCCGCGGGGTCGGCGACGACCAGCAGCAGGTCGACGCACGGCTTCGCGGCCATACCGGGGACGGCGGTGGAGCCGACGTGCTCGAAGAGCAGGACGCGGTCGCCGAGGGCCGCGCGGACCTTCTCGGACTCGCGTTTGAACAGGTAGGGCCATTTGGCGTCGTACTCGGAGATGTGGACGCGGCCGTTGACGAGGTTGCGGGACTCGGGGGAGGTCCCGGTCCGCGGAGCACCTCGTGAGGGCAACGGCGATGCTTCAAGGGGTGACATTCTCCAAAGCCTTGTCCCCCCGCGTGCCCGCGTCAAGAGCGTCCGGGCGTGCTTACATATGCACGCGCAGACGTCACATCACGGGCTGTGGGACGGGGGTGACGACCCGCGATCCTTCCCACCCCGGGGAGAGCGGCAAGGGCTCCCCCACGGGACACCGGAAAGAACGCGCGCGAGGTTCCCCCGGGATTCGGGCCGCCGTTAGGGAGCGTTTCGGGGCGCGCCGAGCGGTCGCCGGCACCCGGGCGGAGCGGTCGTCCCCCGGTTCCGAGGGCCGCCGCGGCCGGTCGCCCGCACAGGACCGCGCCGGGATGCCCGGCCCCGAGGGGCCCGGTGGGCCATGGGACGACCTGCGACGATGCGCCGGAACCGTACCGGAGGCGTCCACCCTGGGGTACTCGCCGGCGGACACCGGCACGTCGCGTACCGGCGGGCCGGATCCCGGCGCGAGGACCAGCGGGGCGGGCCGCGGGTCGGGGTTCCGGCAGGGGGCGGGGACGGTCCCCGCGCCGCCCGCCGGGGTCGGCGGGGGCCGCGGGTCCGCAGGAGCGCGGAGGCGCGGGGGCGCAGCGGGTCGCGGGTCAGTCGGGAACGGAGACCACCAGGACGAGCGACCCCTCCAGCGCGGGCAGTTCCCGGAGGTGGCCGAAGCGTCGGTCCCAGGTGCCGTCGGCGAGGTCGCCGGACAGGGCGGCGACGAACCGCCCGTGCGCCTCGTCGTCGACGAAGCTCCACGCAGAGCAGGACAGGCGGGCCCCGACCTCCAGGAGGCGTTCCGGGCGGCCGTAGTAGGCCTCGTTGAACCCGTCGGAGCAGTCCAAGGGGACGGGCACCGGCACGACCTCGGTGGTTCCCCCCAGCCCCGACGCCAGGTCGGCGATCGCCGGGTAGCGACGGGCCTCGGTGTCGAGGACCTCGGGCGCGTACTCGTACAGCCAGAAGTCGCGCACCAGGTCGGGGTCGCAGGTCAGGACGGCGACGGGTCCGGTGGTCACGCGCCGGACCTCGGACAGCCCGGCCGGGAGGTCCTGCCACTGGTGGACGCTGAAGGTGGTCATGGCGGCGTCGAAGGCGCCGTCCGGGAAGGGCAGGTGCTCGGCGGTGGCGTCGACCGCCCCGGACAGCGTGTCGGGCCGTCGGGCCCGCATGCTGGCGGAGGGCTCCACGGCGGTGACGTCGCGGTCGAGGGGTTCGTAGGAACCGGCTCCCGCTCCGACGTTGAGGACCGTACGGGCGGTGCCGAGCGCCCTGTGGACCGCCTCCGCGATCCTGGGGTCCGGTCTGCGGTGGTCGGTGTAGGTACGGGCGATCACCCCGTAGTCGGCGTCTCCCGCGCTCCCGTCGGCCGTTCTCCCCATGCGCGCTCCGCTCGCTCGTGGGCGCACCCGAAGCGGCGCCGCCCGGCCGTGCCGACGCTACCGGTCGGCTCTCCCGGGGACCACCGGATTTCGGCCCCCGCGCACGGGCCGGGCGGGGCCGGCGACCGCACCGGAGGGCGTTCCGCACACGGGCACCGACACACCCCGCCGTGTTGCCCCGGGAGACGGCTCCAGGGCTCGGAGGTTCGCGGTCGGCGACGCGAGCGCCCCCGGTGTGGCGGCCCGCCCTCCGGGGGCGTGCGTGCGAACCGAGGCCGACACGGCGGCGCCCGCCCTCCGGACCGGGAGGGCGGGCGCGCGGCGGATCAGTTGCCGCGTGTCTTGCGGCGGCGGCCGCCACGCTGCTTGCGGCGACCGGCGGGCGGGTCCTCGGCGGCGCGCTCGGCGGCGATCTGCGCGTCCTCCTCGCGGCGCTCGGCCTCCACACCGTAGGGGTCGGCGGTGGAGCGCCGGATCCACACGACCAGCAGGATGACCCCGAGGACCAGGACCGCGCCGACCGTGACGAACCACGCCCAGACGGGCACGCCCCCCGACTGCTCGCCCTCCTCCACGAGGTCCTCGTCGATCAGCGGGATGTCCTGGGCGATACCGGCCGCCTGCGCCTGCGCGGTGGGCAGGTGCAGGGCGGGCAGCCCGTCGGGGCCCTGCTGTGCGCCCTGGACCAGGGCCTCGCGGACCTGGTCGGGTCGCAGTTGCGGGTAGTCGGCGCGGAGCAGCGCGGCCGCACCGGCGGCCACGGCGGCCGCGTACGGGGTGCCGGTGACCTGGACCTGCCCCATGTCCGGTCCGGCGGTCTCCAGGTCGGCGCCGGGAGCGGTCAGCTCGACGCCCCCGGCGGCGGGCGAGCCCGGGATGAGGTCGCCGTTCTCGGTCGTCCCGGCGACCGTGAGGACGTTCGCGTCCTCGCCTCCCCCGGCCGGGCCCACGACCAGCGCGCCGTTCCGGACGGCCTCCTGGGTGGCGTCCGTCAGGTCGGTGGATCCGTCCGTCTCCGGCAGCAGGATGACCTGGGCACCCTCGTTCGCCGCGAAGCGGATGGCGTCGTCCAGCTCGTCCTCGGTGGGCAGCACGAGGAGGTTGGACGCGGGTGACACCCCGAGCACGCCGCCGTCGGCGTCCATGCCGTGGCCGTGCCCCGCGACCAGGGCCGCCGCACCGCTGCCCGTCTCCGGGTCGCCGCCCTCACCGAACTGCGTGTCCACCGTGAGGTTGTCCACCAGGTCGGGATGGTCCTCGTAGACGGAGATCCCCGGCAGCGCCACGGTGATGCCCTGTCCCTGGGTGTCCGCCCACAGCTCCTCCGCGCCGATCGACTGGAGGCCCCACTGGTCCGGCCGGAAGTCCGGTACGCCGTCGGCCGCGGCGGGGACCGCCGTCAGGCCGAGGGCGGTGACGGCCGCGCAGGCCGCGGCTGTCCCACCCAGAACATGGCGTGTGTGTGTCCTGTCACGACTGTTGCCCCCGAGCACGTCAGGCTCCCTCGAACGATGCGGTCGACGTTCCACGCGGCCCTCCCCGGACCTCCACAATCCTGTCATGGGCACAGGATTCAGGCGTGGACAAGTGGCCTCGGGGGTAGAAAACGTAACTGTATCCCTGGTGCCAGTCCTGTGTTTTCCGGTCCGCACACGGCATGTCGAGTCGCTAGCATGAGTCGCGCCGATCCGGACAAACCAATTTCCCGTCCAGGGGGTGTCCCATGCCGAATATCGGTCCGACCGGAGACGGTCAGTCGGCCCTCGCCGAACGCGAACAGCGCATCCTCGCCTTCGAACGCCAGTGGTGGAAGTTCGAGGGCTCCAAGGAGCAGGCGATCCGTGACGAGTTCGGGTTCTCCGCGACCCGTTACTACCAACTGCTGAACGGGCTGGTGGAGCGGCCGGAAGCCCTGGCCTTCGACCCGATGACCGTCAAGCGCCTGCGTCGGCTGCGCGCCGACCGCCGCCGACAGCGCAACGCACGTCAGCTGGGCATCCAGCTCTGACCCTCGTCCGTCTTCTCTTTTCGGTCACATGGACGCAGTACCCGCGCAGGGCCGCGATCCCACCCTCGCGGGCGGCGTTTCTCCACCGGATCTTCACCGAATCTCCCTCGGGCGTGTCGCACGGGCCATCCCCGGCGCACCCTCCTCCCCGGCCGGGGACACCGTCCGCCGCCGGGGACACCGCAGCACGGCCGGGCGCCCATCCGCGCGAACCCGGCCCGAGCGGCAGCGCGCGGGCGCTCCGGCGCCCCGCCCGACCAGTCCCGACCGCGTACACGGCTCCACCGGAAAGGCCCTCCATGACCCTGCCCCGACCGAGCACGGACGCCGGACGCGCCGGGCTCGACGCCTTCGTCTCCGCACCCGGGCGCGCGCTGGCCGCCTTCGACTTCGACGGCACGCTCGCACCGATCGTCGCCGACCCGCGCACGTCCGCCCCCTATCCGGGGATCGTGGACACGCTCGCCGACCTGGCCGGGCTGATCGGCTCGGTCGCGGTGATCACCGGCAGGCCCGCCGCCACGGCCGTGCGGATGGGCGGGTTGGAGCGGGTCCGCGGCATCACCGTGCTCGGCCACTACGGCGCCGAGCGGTGGGAGGACGGGCACGTCACCGCCGCCGACCCGCCGCCCGGTGTGGCCCTCGTCCGGGAGGAGCTCCCCGGCCTGGTCGCCCGGGCGGGCGCGCCGGAGGGCACCTGGATCGAGGACAAGGGCCGGTCGCTGAGCGTGCACACCCGGCGCACCGCCGATCCCGACGGTGCGCTCGCCCTGCTCACCCCCGCCCTGACCGCTCTGGCCGAGCGGGCCGAGCTCCGGGTGGAGCCGGGGCGGATGGTCGTCGAACTCCGTCCACAGGGTGTGGACAAGGGTGCGACGCTCACCGCCCTGGTCGAGGAGACCGGCACACGCGCCGTGCTCTACGCGGGCGACGACCTCGGCGACCTCCCCGCGTTCGGCGCCGTGGCGGCCCTGCGCGGGCAGGGTGTTCCCGGTCTGACCGTGTGCTCCTCCTCCGAGGAGGTCACCGCGGTGGCGGACGCGGCCGACCTGGTCGTCCCCGGCCCCGCCGGCCTGGCAGGGCTCCTCGGCGGACTCACGGAGGCGATCCGTGCGCCTGGGGCGTGAGCGCCGACCGGGCCGCTGAGCGCAGGTCCCCCAACCCGACCCGGTCGCGCCCGTAGTGCACCGCGTTGGTGAGCACACCCACGTACCGGCCGCTGTCCGGGTGCAGGAACAGGCTCGTCCCGGTGAACCCGTTGTGGTAGACCACCCCCTCGGGGGTGATCAGCCAGCCCAGCCCGCGCCACAGGCGCTGGCCGGCGTCAACGTGCGGCTGCCAGCTCATCCGCACGAACGACGAGGGGACCGGGCCGGGCCCTCCCTCGTGCAGCCGCAGCATCTCCCGGGCGAACGCCCCCAGGTCGATGGCGGTCGAGAACGCGCCCGCGTGGCCCGCCACCCCGCCCATCAGCGCCGCCGCCTCGTCGTGCACGACTCCCCAGGCGGGCCCGGCTCCCGGCAGGCGGCGCTCGGTGGGAGCCACGGCCGGTGACCTCGTCAGCGGCCCGAAGGTCGTCGAACGCATCCCCAGCTCGTCCCACAGGTCCCCGGCGAGCCGGTCCAGGCTGGTCCCGTAGAGGCGTTCGAGGAGCAGGCCGAGCAGGATGAACCCCCGGTCGACGTACTGGTATCCGGGATCCTCCAGCGGATCGGCGAGGATGGCCTCCCCCAGGTCCTGGTCGGTGCCCACGTACCGTTCCAGCCATGTCACCGGATTGAGCCGGCTGGTGTGGGTGAGGATCTGCCGCGCGGTCACACGGGCTCCTGGCAGCCCCTCCGCGTGCAGGTATTCGGACATCGGGGCGTCCAGGTCCAAAAGCCCCTCGGCGACCGCCTGCCCCACCAGCGGCCAGGTCGCCATCACCTTGGTCAGGCTCGCCACGTCGTAGGCCACGTCCGGCGCGGTGTCGCTCTCACCGTCGATCCGTCCCACGGCGACGAACTCCCACATGCCGCCGGTACCGATGACGGCCGCGCCGCCCGGCAGCCACCCGGCGTCCACCATCACCTTCAGGACGCCTCGAATCTGCGCCCCTGTCTCCGTGAGCCAGTCACCATCACGCACAACACGCCTCCCCCCGGGTGGTCTCACTCTCGGCGGATACCCCGTTATCTGGTCGTTGTCACACGGGCGGTTTCAGTTCACAGGACGAAACCCGTGCAGGTCACGGCCGTAATGGGGTCCTATGACCGTGAAGGCGCAGATCCGGGGGCACCGGAGTAGTGTGGCGGCGGAGAAGCCCCGAGGAGGACCATGAGCAGCCAGACCCCCGTGCCCGCCGGATTCCGCAGCGTGGCGGGAAACATCGGGATCAAGGACCCGAAGGACGACTTCTTCGCGGTGGTGTCGGAGGTTCCCGCACGCGTGTCGGCCGTGTTCACCCGGTCCCGGTTCGCCGGGCCCAGTGTGCTGCTCAGCCGTGCGACGGCCGCGGACGGCCGCGCGCGCGGCGTCACGGTGATCGCCCGCAACGCGAACGTCGCCACGGGACGGGCCGGCGACGAGCACGCCCGCGAGTTGCAGGAGGGCGTGGCCCGCGCCGCCGGGGTGCGCCCGGACGAGATCCTGGTCGCGTCGACCGGCGTGATCGGGCGCCCCTACCCGATGGAGAAGGTGCGCGCCCACCTGGAGGGCCTGCCCGCGGAGTTCCCCCCGGCGGACCTGGACCGGGCGGCGGGCGCGATGATGACCACCGACACCCACCCCAAGGCCGCCTCCGCGCGGGTGGGCGGGGCGACGGTGACGGGCATCGCCAAGGGTGTCGGCATGATCGAGCCGAACATGGCGACCATGCTGGCCTGGTTCTTCACCGACGCCGAGCTGGAGCAGCCCGTCCTCGACGAGGTGTTCCGCCGGGTGGTGGACCGGACGTTCAACGCCCTGAGCATCGACACCGACACCTCCACCAGCGACTCCGCGGCGGTGTTCGCGAACGGGCTGGCGGGAGCGGTGGACGTCGCCGCGTTCGAGGAGGCCCTGTACGCGGTGGCCCTGGAGCTGGTGCGCATGATCGCCTCGGACGGCGAGGGCGCCAGCAAGCTCCTGGAGGTGCGCGTCACCGGTGCGCGCGACGACGCCCAGGCCAAGCTCGTCGCGAAGACCGTCGTGAACTCGCCCCTGGTGAAGACCGCGGTGCACGGCGCCGACCCGAACTGGGGCCGGGTGGCGATGGCCGTCGGCAAGTGCGAGCAGGAGACCGACATCGTGCCGGAGAACGTGCGGATCGTCTTCGGCGACGTGGAGACCTACCCCGCCGAGCCCACGGACGACATCCTGGAGAGCGCCTCCCAGCACATGAAGGGCGACGAGGTCGTGATCGGCGTCGACCTGGGGATCGGCTCGGGCAGGTTCACGGCCTACGGCTGCGACCTGACCGAGGGCTACATCCGGATCAACGCCGACTACACCACCTGACGCGTCCTGGGGCCGTGCCCGCGCCCGTCGGCGCCCGGGCGCGGCGCCCGGAGCCGTGGGGGCGGACGCCCTGCGGGGGTCCCGCCGGGCGTCCGCCGTCCGCGCCGCGGCGGGGAGGCTGCCGTCCGGGTTCAGATGTGGACGGCCGGACCGTCGGTCATCCTCCCCGAGCGCATGAGGAGCGACAGCGCCGCCGCCGCCAGCATGACCACGGCGGCGATGGTGAAGGCCAGGTGCAGGCCGTCCATGAAGGCGAGGTTGCTGGCCCGGGTGATGGCGGCCACGGCCTCGGGGGCGGCCCCGTCCGGCAGCACGGCTCCGCCCTGGGCGACGACGCTCTGCATGCCGGCGAGCTCGTCCGCGGAGGGCTCGGTGAGGCCGGCCCCCGCGAAGTGGCCGGGCAGCGTGGAGACGATGGTCGCGGACATGACCGCGCCGAGGACCGCGGTGCCCAGGGAACCGCCGAGCTGCATGGCGGCCTGCTGCACCGCTGACGCGACGCCTGCCAGGCGCACGGGGGCGTTGCCGATGATCGCGGCGGTGGCGCCGGTCATGATCAGGCTCAGGCCCATGCCGAGCAGGACGAAGGCGAACGAGATGTAGGGGACGCCGGTGTCGGTCTCCAGGCGGGACAGCATGAACATCCCCGCCGACGCCAGCAGCAGGCCGACCGTCGTGGGCGGCCGGGCGCCGACGCGGTCCAGGACGCGCCCGGCGACGGGCGAGGTGACCGCCATGAGCGCGGTCATGGAGATGAGCTGGAGACCCGTCTGGGCGGGGCTCATGCCGCGGACGCCCTGGAGGTAGAAGGTGATGAAGAACAGCGACCCCATCAGGCTCAGCGCCATGGCGACCGTCAGGAGCGCTCCGATGGAGACCGACGGGTTGGCGAACAGCGCGAGCGGGATGAGGGGCTGTTCGGGTCTGCGCTCCCAGAGCAGGAACGCGAGGCCGAACAGGGCCGCGACGGCGAGCGAGACCAGGGTGACCGGGTGGTCCCAGCCCGCGGCGGGGGCCTCCACGAGGGCCCACACCAGGGCGAAGATGGCGATGCTGAGCAGCACGATGCCGGGGACGTCCATGCGGCTGCCGGGGTCGGTGGCCCTGTTGGCCGCGAGCAGCCACAGGCCGAGGGCCAGGGCGGCGGCGCCGACCGGGACGTTGATGTAGAAGACGGCCTCCCAGGAGAAGGCGTCGACGAGGATGCCGCCGAGGATCGGGCCGCCCGCCGTGGCCGCGCCGATGAGGCTGCCGAAGACGCCGAAGGCCCGGCCGAGCTTGCTGGGCGGGAAGCTGGAGCGCAGCAGGCCCATCGCGGAGGGCAGGAGCAGGGCTCCGAAAACCCCTTGCAGGACGCGGAAGGCGACGAGCATGATGACACCCGCGGACAGGGCGATCGCCACGGAGCTGAGCACGAATCCGACCACGCCCACCAGGTAGGTGTTGCGGTAGCCGAACCGGTCTCCGATCTTGCCCGCGGTGATCAGGAAGACCGCCAGGCCGAGCAGGTAGCCGTGGGTGACCCACTGGAGTTCGGCGAGCGAGGCCCCGAGGCTCGCGCCGATGGCGGGGTTGGCGACGGCCACGATGGTGCCGTCCAGGGCGACCATCATCACGCCGAAGGCGATGGCGACCAGGGTCGCCCAGGGACTGTCCCGCAGCCGTCCTCCCGGAGTGGCCCGGCGTTCGCCTTCCGCCCTCGTCGTCGCTGGTTCCGTCGCCGCCGTCATGGGGTCCCCCGCTCGTCACGTGATACTGGGCGTGATTATGTCAGCGGCTGACAGTTTTCAGCAACTGCCTTTTGTCAGTGACTGACGTAATCTATTTCACTGAGGTATCCTCGTGGCGAGGCAATCGACACGTGGGAGGCCGCTCCATGGGCGCGACGAGCGCCGAGCCGCGCGAGGCCCGGGCGGAGACCGGACTGCGCGAGCGCAAGAAGGCCCGGATGCGTGAGTCCCTGCTCGACGCGGGGCTGCGGCTGTTCCACGAGCGCGGCTACCAGGCGACCACCACCGAGGAGATCGCGGCCTGCGCCGGGGTGTCCCAGCGCACCTTCTTCCGCTACTTCGCCTCCAAGGACGACATCGTCCTGGAGGCGGTCGAGGGCGTGGACGAGTACCTGTACGGCGCCCTGCGCGCCCGCCCCGCCGACGAGCCCCCGTTCACGGCACTGCGCAACGCCATGCACGAGCACTGGGGCTACCTGGACCGCGAGTCCCTGCACATCCAGGGCAGCGCGATGGGCGTCATCACCGGCAACCCCGAGCTGATCGACCTCAACACGCGCTACTGCCGGAGCCGCCAGCGGCGGCTGGCCGAGGTCATCGGCGAGCGCACCGGCACGGACCCGGACACCGACCCGCGCCCCGGCGTGCTCGCCGCCGTGTTCCTCTCCGTGCTCACCAGCGCCCACCAGTCGTGGTGCGGCTCCGGTTCCCGGGACACCGACGAGCTGGCCGGGGCGATCCACGACCAGCTGGCCCTGGTGCCCGAGGTGGTCGGCGCCGACTGGGGAGCCCCCGCCTCCGCCTCCTGACCCGCCGCGCGCCCCCTCCGGTCCGGGGCGCCGCTCCCCGCCCTGCCCGGACAGCCGTGTGTCCTGGGTGCACAGGCGCGTCCGCCCCCGGACGCGCGAGCGCCCACGTCCCGGGGGGACGTGGGCGCGTGGGGCTCCGGACCGGTGGACCAGGGGTCAGTCCACGGCCTCCGGATGGGCGGCGGCGCGCACCGCCTCGCGCGCCTGGCGGGCGCTGGAGGAGGCCACGGCCAGTTCGGCCAGGCGGTGGCACTGCGCGTGGCTGTGCAGGGCCAGCGCGTGGCGCACGGCGGGGAGCGCGGGCGCCGACATCGACAGGCTGGTCGCGCCGAGGCCCACCAGGACCAGGGCGAGCAGCGGATCCGCCGCGGCTTCACCGCACACTCCCACCGGGCGGCCCAGCCGCTCACCGGCCGCACCCACGGTGCCGACCAGCCCGAGGAGGGCGGGCTGCCACGGGTCGAGCAGGTCGGGGAGGGTGCCCAGGGTCCGGTCGGCGGCCATCGTGTACTGGGCGAGGTCGTTGGTGCCGATCGACACGAAGTCCACCCGGCTCAGCAACCGGTCCGCGAGCAGCGCGGCCCCCGGCACCTCGATCATCACACCGGCCTCGCCGATCCCGGCCTCGCGGGCCAGCGCGACGAAGTCGGACGCCTCGTCGGGGGTCGACACCATCGGGGCCATCACCCGCACCCGCGCACCCGTCTCCCGGGACGCGGCGGCGATCGCGGCGAGCTGGTCGGTGAGCAGGCCCGGGTGCACACGGGCGGTCCGGTAGCCCCGCACGCCCAGGGCGGGGTTGTCCTCGTCGCCGGTCTCCACGAACGCCAGCGGCTTGTCCGAGCCCGCGTCCAGGGTCCGCACCGTGACGGTCCGGCCCGAGAACGCCTCGAACAGCCGGGTGTAGGTGTCGGTCTGGGCAGCCACCGTCGGCGGGTCGGCGCGGTCCAGGAACAGGAACTCGGTGCGCAGCAGGCCGACGCCCTCGCTGTCGTGCGCTCCGGCCTCCTTGGGGTCGCCCTCCCCCGCGTTGAGCAGCAGGGAGACGGGCACCCCGTCCTGGGTCCGGCCGGGGCCGGTGGAATCGGCGAGCAGGGCCCTGCGGCGCTCGGTGCGCCGCACCATCTCGTCGGCGAGCTCGGCGTCGGGCTCGGGGACGACCGTCCCCGCGTCTCCGTCCAGGGCCACCGGGACCCCGTCCAGCAGGGTCTCGGCTCCGGCGCACCCGACGACGGCGGGGATGCCGAGCGCGCGGGCCAGGATCACGGTGTGGCTGGTGGGACCACCGAGGCGGGTGATGATGCCGAGCACCTGAGCGGGGTCGAGCCGGACGGTGTCGGCGGGGGCGAGGTCGTCGGCGACCAGCACGTGCGCGACACCGGGGTCGGGCAGGCCCGGCATCGGAAGGTCGAGGAGGAGGGCGGTGGCCCGGTCCCGGAGGTCGGCGAGGTCGGCGGCACGCTCGGCCAGGTATCCCCCGGCGGCGAGCATCAGCTCCTGGTAGGCGCCGCACGCGGAGTGCACCGCCCACGCGGCGGGCTCCCCGGCGACGGCGCGCTCCTCGATCCTGCGGCCCAGCTCGGGGTCGCGGGCCATGAGCGCCAGCGCGCCGAGCACCGCGGCGGCCTCGCCGGTGAGCTGCCCGGCCTGGGCGTCGAGCAGGTCGGCGACCCGTTCCAGGGCGCCGCGGGCGGCGGCGGCCTCGTCCCGGGGATCCCCGGCCGCGGGCCGGTCCGCCGGGAGGGCGGGCGGGTCGGCCATCCGGGCGACCGGTCCGACGGCGGCGCCGGGGCTGGCCGGGATGCCCGACAGCAGGGTGGCACCGCCGGTGGGCGAGGGGTGTTCGGTCTGCGCCATGGTCGCTCCGTACGTCGATGGGCGGTGGGCGGCCCGGGAGGGTGACGGGCCGAGGTCTTCCTGCCCCGGATCGCGGCGTCGGATGCCGGGGCGGGAGCGGGTGGGGGCGAGCGGGAGGGGTGCGGGCGGGGTCGGTGCTCGCGGGCGGGGTCGGGG